>NZ_VNIB01000006.1 GCF_008124615.1 Geothermobacter ehrlichii | reverse complement strand
AGGGAAGGCAAGCTGGTCGAGACCACCTACGAGCTGCTCGGCTTTGCGCAGCAGCTCGGCTGCGAGGCCGAACTCTTTCTGGTCGGCTCCGAAGACGACCTGCCGCAGAGCGGCGGCAAGGTCTACCTGGCCGACGCCGCGGCCTGCGGCGAATACAACCCGGCGCTGCACAAGCAGCTGATTCTGCAGGCGGTGGAGAAGAGCGGCGCCGACACCGTGGTGCTGATGCACTCGGCCTACGGCTGGGATCTGGCACCGCGGCTCGCCCTGGCGCTGGAAGCGGCGCAGATATCCGAGGTCGTTGAACTGAAGGACGGGGCCCTGGTGGTTCCGGCGTGCAACGCCAAGCTGCGCCGCCAGGTCAAGGCGGCGACGGGCAGGCAGGTGATCACCCTCCAGGCCGGCGCCTTCGCCCCGGCCGAAGCCGCCGGCGCGCCGACGGTCGAGAAGCTCGATGCGAGCGGCGAGGCGCAGAGCGAATTTCTCGGCTACGAGCAGGCCGAGGCCGGCGAGGTCGACCTGAGCAAGGCCGAGGTGATCGTCAGCGCCGGACGCGGCATCGGCAAGCCGGAGAACGTGGAGATGATCGCTGCTTTAGCCAAGGCGCTCGGCGGCGAGTACGCGGCCAGTCGTCCGGTGGTCGATGCCGGCTGGGTTCCGCATGACCGTCAGGTGGGGACCACCGGGCAGACGGTGTCGCCGAAGCTGTACGTGGCATGCGGCATATCGGGGGCGATCCAGCACCTGGCGGGGATGAAGAAATCGGACTTCATCCTGGCGATCAACACCGACCCTGAAGCGCCGATCGGCGAGGTGGCGGACGTTCTGGTGGTGGCGGACGTCAAGCAGTTTGTGCCGGCGCTGACGGAGAAGCTGGCGGGGTGAAATTGAAAGACGGTCAAAGGCCAAAGGCTGAAGGGTTCTCCCGGGCCTTTCGCCTTGGCCCCTGGCCGAATTTACATTTTCAAGCGAGGAGGCAGACATGGCAATCAAGCGGATCATGGTCATCGGGGCCGGGCAGATGGGAGGGGGCATCGCCCAGGTCGCCGCGCAAACCGGCTTCGAGGTGGTGCTCAACGACATCGACCGGGCCTTTATCGACAAGCGCCTGGCGTTCATCGGCGGCCTGCTCGACAAGAACGTCGCCAAGGGGAGGATGACGGAGGAGGACAAGGCGGCGACCCTGGCGCGGCTGATCCCTTCGACCGACCTGAAGGATGCGGCCGATGTCGATTTCGTCGTCGAGGCGGCGACCGAGAACCTGGCCGTCAAGGAGAAGATTTTCCGCATCCTCGACGAGGTGGCCCGCCCCGACGTCATTCTGGCCAGTAACACCTCTTCGCTGCCGATCACCGAACTGGCGGCAGTGACCGGCCGGCCGGAGCTGGTGATCGGCATGCACTTCATGAATCCGGTGCCGGTGATGAAGCTGGTCGAGGTGATTCGCGGCATTGCCACCAGCGACGCGACCTACGCGACCGTCAAGGAACTGGCGGAAACCATGGGCAAGGTGCCGGTCGAGGTCAATGACTATCCCGGTTTCATCTCCAACCGCGTGCTGATGCCGATGATCAACGAGGCGATCTACTGCGTCTACGAAGGGGTGGCGGAGCCCGAAGCCATCGATACGGTGATGAAGCTGGGGATGAATCATCCCATGGGCCCGCTGACCCTGGCCGATTTCATCGGTCTCGATACCTGTCTGGCGATCATGGAAGTTCTCTATGAAGGGTTCGCCGACAGCAAGTACCGGCCCTGCCCGTTGCTGCGCAAGATGGTCAAGGCCGGTTGGCTCGGCCGCAAGAGCGGCAAGGGTTTCTTCGACTACAGCTCCTGACAGGGGAGGACGACATGGCCTATCGGAACATTCTGGTCCATCTCGACCAGTGCGAGCGCAGCGGCTACCGGTTTGGACTGGCCCTGGAACTGGCCCGGCGGCAGGGAGCGCGCCTGAGCGTCTATTACGCAACGCCTTTTCCGTTTGTCGGACAGGAGCCGGAAAAGAGGCTGCGGGCGGACCTGCTTGCCGACTGCCGGCATCGGGCGGAGCAGGTGGGTGTCGAGCTGGCCTGGTGCGATGACGCGGAAACGCTGGTCCACCAGCCGCTGCCGGTCCGCCTCAACTACCAGGCCTTCTTCGCCGACCTGACCCTGATCGGCCAGCCTGCGCCGGGGACCGGCTCGGCGTCTGCTGCGCTGAAGGATCTGCCGGAAAAGCTGATCTTCAGTACTGGACGTCCCGTGCTGACCGTCCCCTACGTCGGCGAGTTCGAGCGCCTGGGCTCCCGCATCATGGTGGCCTGGCGTTCGGGCCGGGCGTCGGCCCGGGCGTTGCTCGACGCCCTGCCGCTGATGCGGCAGGCCGAGTCGGTGCATCTGCTCACCTTCATCACCAGCCGTGGCGAGCAGGGACTGGCCGGCGAAACCCTCGACCGGCTCGGGAGCTACCTGAAATGTCACGGTATCGCTGCCGAGACGGAAACCCGGCTGATTCAGGATATCGGTTTCGGCGACGCCCTGCTCAACCGGGTGACCGACGAAGGGATCGACCTGCTGGTGGCCGGCGGCCCGCTGCCGGCGGCGCCGGCTCCCATGGCCGGGCAGCTGCTCAAGGAGATGACGGTGCCGGTGTTGATGTCGAGCTAGTTTCAGCCATCAAGCGGCCCTTTTCCGCAATCTCGACGTCAGGCCGCGAAATGGCTTGTGCGGCGCAGACAGCAACTATGCCTCCGCGCCATTTCCCGGTTTCCTTGACTTTGCGAAAAATGACGCGCTTCCTGGCCGAAACCAGAAGGAAAATCACGATTTTAAATTTTTGACGGGGGAATCCATGAATTTCGAAAACCTGTTGTACGAAGTCAGCGACGGCATCGCCACGGTGACCGTCAACCGGCCCAAGGCGCTCAACGCACTCAACGCGGCGACGCTGAAGGAGCTGATCAACTGTTTCGCCGCCATTCGCGACGACGAGGCGGTGAAGGTGGTAATCCTGACCGGCGGCGGAGAGAAGGCCTTTGTCGCCGGCGCCGATATCGCCGAGATGCAGTCGCTTGATGCCGTTGAGGCGAGCCGGTTCGCCCGGCTCGGGCACGAGCTGGCGGCGGCCGTCGAGGAGCTGCCCAAGCCGGTGATCGCGGCGGTCAACGGCTACGCTCTGGGTGGTGGCTGCGAGTTGGCCCTGTGTTGCGACATCCGGCTGGCAGCCGAAAACGCCCAGTTCGGTCAGCCGGAGGTCAATCTCGGCGTCATTCCGGGCTTCGGCGGCACCCAGCGGCTGGCGCGGCTGATCGGCAAGGGGCTGGCCAGCGAACTGATCATGACCGGCGACATGATCGATGCCGCCGAGGCGCATCGCATCGGCCTGGTCAACAAGGTCTTCCCCGCTGCCGACCTGATGACGGCGGCCCGCAAGATGGCCGGCAAGATCGCCTCCAAGGGGCTGGTCGCCGTCGGTTTCGCCAAGGCCGCGCTGCGCGACGGGTTGGAGATGGATCTGGCCCGGGCCTGCAACCTGGAAGCCGACCTGTTCGGGCTCTGTTTCGCCACCGCCGACCAGAAGGAAGGGATGCAGGCCTTTCTGGAGAAGCGTCCGGCGAAGTTTGTAGGTAAATAAGGCCTGGGGCGTCAGGCACCGGGCTCTGGGAAAACGGCTTTCCTGTCGGTTTTGATTTGTCCGGCGCCCATCGCCCGGTGCCTCATGCCAGCAACGGAGTTGCCATGAATCTCGATCTCAACGAAGAACAGAAACTGATTCAGCAGACCGCGAAGGAATTCGCCGAGGCCGAGCTGGCGCCGGTGGCGGCGGAGCTGGACCGGGGCGGGGATTCGCAGGTTTTTCTCGACAACCTGCGCAAACTGGCCGAGCTCGGCTTCATGGGGCTGAACGTGCGCGAGGAGTACGGCGGCGCCGGGGCGGGCGTGGTCGCCTTCTCCGTCGCCCTGACCGAGATTGCCCGCGCCTGCGCCTCGACCGCGGTGACCGTGTCGGTCAACAACATGGTCTGCGAGGTGATCCAGGCGGTCGGCAGCGAGGAGCAGCGGCAGAACTACATCCCGCGCATCTGTTCCGGGGAGTATCCTGCCGGCGCCTTCGCCCTGACCGAGGCCGGCGCCGGCTCCGATCCGGCGGCGATGACCACCAGCGCCGTTTTGGATGGTGACCACTGGGTGCTGAACGGCAGCAAGATCTTCATCACCAGCGCGCCCTATGCCGGGGTGTTCGTGGTCTGGGCGGTGACCGACCGGGAAGCGCCCAAGGGCAAGGGGATCAGCTGCTTTCTGGTAGAGCGGGACACTCCCGGGCTGAGCATCGGCAAGCGGGAAGAGAAGATGGGACAGCACGCTTCGGCGACCAACGAGGTGATCTTCAGTGACTGCCGGATTCCGCGCGATGCGCTGATGGGTCGGCTGAACGACGGTTTCCGGGTCGCCGTCGGCGAGCTGGCCGGCGGTCGCATCGGCATCGGTTCCCTGGCGCTCGGCGTCGGCCTGGCGGCCATGGACTGCGCCACCCGCCATGCCCTGGAACGCAAGCAGTTCGGGCACAAGCTGGCTGATTTCCAGGCCATCCAGTGGAAGATCGCCGATTGCTACACCGATCTCGAGGCCTCGCGGCTGCTGCTGATGAACGCCGCCTTCCAGAAGGAGCAGGGGCGCTCCTACGCCCGGGCGGCGTCGATGGCCAAGCTGTTCGCCACCGAAACCGCCAACCGGGCCTGCTACGAGGCGTTGCAGATTCACGGCGGCTACGGCTACACCAGTGAATATCCCGTTGAACGCTACGCCCGCGACGCCCGCATTACTACCATCTACGAAGGCACCAGCGAGATCCAGCGCCTGATCATCGCCCGGGATATTTTGCGCAGTTTTAGCTAGGAACGGCAAGAGATCTGCCACCAAGACACCAAGAGCACCAAGATTTAACGTAGAGGTGGAGAGTTGCTGAGTTGGAGAGAAGTTCAAAGCTGGAGGTTGGAAATCTGGCTTTGACTTTCTTGGTGTCCTTCGTGACTTGGTGGCTGCATAGTTTTTTTTTCAACCAGCAACAGGAGGAACAGATGAAATTCGAACTGACCGAAGAACAGAACCTGATCCGGCAGGCCGTGCGCGAGTTTGCCGAAAAGGAGGTCGCGCCGGGAGCCGCCGAGCGCGACGAAAGCGAAACCTTCGATCGGGTGCTGATGTACGACAAGCTCGGCGAACTGGGCCTGACCGGCATCGTTTTTCCTGAGGAATACGGCGGCGCCGGTGCCGACTATATCAGCTACGCCATCGCCGTCGAGGAGCTGTCCCGGGTTTGCGCCTCGACCGGGGTGACCCTGTCGGCGCATCTTTCCCTCGGCGCCAACCCGATCTACCTGTTCGGCACCGAAGAGCAGAAGAAGAAGTACCTGACGCCGCTGGCCTCCGGAGAAAAGATGGGCGGTTTCGCCCTGACCGAGCCCGAGGCCGGCTCCGACGCCGGCGGCACCCGGACCACGGCGGTGCGTGACGGTGACGCCTGGGTGCTGAACGGCACCAAGATCTTCTGCACCAACGGCGGCGAGGCCGAGACCTACATCGTCTTCGCCCGCACCGACAGGGAGGCGCAGAAACATCACGGTATCAGCGCCTTCATCGTCGAGAAGGACACTCCCGGCTTCACCTTCGGCAAGAAGGAGGCGAAGCTGGGCATCCGCTCCTCGCCGACCCGCGAGCTGATCTTCGACAACTGCCGCATCCCGGCCGAAAATCTGCTCGGGGAAGAGGGGCAGGGCTTCAAGATCGCCATGAAGACCCTGGACGGCGGCCGCATCGGCATCGCCGCCCAGGCCATCGGAATCGCCCAGGGAGCTTTCGATGCCGCCCTGGCCTACGCCAAGGAGCGCAAGCAGTTCAACCAGCCCATCGCCAGCTTCCAGGGCGTGCAGTTCAAGCTCGCCGACATGGCGACGGAGATCGAGGCCGCCAGGCTGCTGGTCTACCAGGCGGCCTACAGGGCCAGCGCCGGACTTCCCTACGGCAAGGAGTCGGCCATGGCCAAGATGTACGCCTCGGATGTGGCGATGAAAGTCACCACCGAAGCGGTGCAGATTCATGGCGGCTACGGATATACCCGCGATTTTCCGGTCGAGCGGATGATGCGCGACGCCAAGATCACCCAGATCTACGAAGGGACCAACGAGGTGCAGCGGATCGTCATCGGTGCCGCCCTCACCCGCTAGCATGCGGAATTCGGCGGCCGGACGCTGGAAGCTTCCACGGCCGGCCGCCGGCCCCGCGACAGCCTGCCGGTTGCGGGGTCAACGGGCGTAGACAGCTGTCATGAAAGGGTCGTCTCCATTCGTTGACACCCCGCGCTTTCCAACTCCGGCCCACTTTGGCTGGACGCAACATGTTCAGTGATTTCAGGAGATTGCGAGGAGGGAGAAAACAGGGAACGCTCCGTGGAAACTGGCACCCGACTTGCTCTTCTGGGTTTCGACGGACCTTTTTGACGAGGAGTGGACAATGGCCACCATCACTTATCCCGGACTCAGTTTCGATCTGGACGAGACGGCGGTTCTGCTCAGGGATACGGTCAGGGATTTCGCCGCCGCCGAAATCGCCCCCCGGGCCGCCGACATCGACCGGGAGAACAACTTTCCCGCCGATCTGTGGCGCAAGATGGGCGATCTCGGGCTGCTCGGCATCACGGTCAGCGAGGAGTACGGCGGCGCCGGCATGAGCTATCTGCATCATGTCATCGCCATGGAAGAGCTGAGCCGCGCTTCGGCGGCGATCGCCCTTTCCTACGGAGCTCATTCCAATCTCTGCATCAACCAGATCTTCCGCAACGGCAACGAGGAGCAGAAGCGGAAATACCTGCCGAAACTGATCAGCGGCGAGCATGTCGGCGCCCTGGCCATGAGCGAGCCCGGAGCCGGCTCGGACGTGGTCAGCATGCGCCTGCGGGCCGACCGTGAAGGGAACGGCTACGTGCTCAACGGCAACAAGATGTGGATCACCAACGGTCCGGACGCCGACGTGCTGGTGGTCTACGCCAAGACCGATCCCGAGGCCGGACCGCGCGGCATCACCACCTTTCTGATCGAAAAGGGTTTCGCCGGCTTCTCCACCGCCCAGAAGCTCGACAAGCTCGGCATGCGCGGCTCCAACACCTGCGAGCTGGTTTTCGAGGACTGTTTCGTGCCCGAGGAGAACGTTCTCGGCGAGGTCAACGGCGGCGTCAAGGTGCTGATGAGCGGCCTCGACTACGAGCGGATCGTCCTGGCCGGCGGCCCCCTGGGCATCATGGCCGCCTGTCTCGATGTCGTGCTTCCCTATGTGCACGACCGCAAGCAGTTTGGGCACGCCATCGGCGAATTTCAGCTGATCCAGGCCAAGCTGGCCGACATGTACACCAACTTCAATGCCTGCCGCGCCTACGTTTACACCGTGGCCCGCGAAGCGTCGCGCCGCCAGGGGCGCTCCCTGCGCAAGGATGCGGCCGGAGTGATCCTCTATGCCGCCGAGCGGGCCACCTGGATGGCGCTGGAGGCGATCCAGTGCCTGGGCGGCAACGGCTATATCAACGAATTCCCCACCGGTCGGCTGCTGCGCGACGCCAAGCTCTACGAAATCGGCGCCGGCACCAGCGAAATCCGCCGCATGCTGATCGGTCGGGAGCTGTTCGAAGAAACGAAATAGGCGAGGGGGCAAGGTTCTCAACGCAGAGACGCAGAGCTGCAGAGGGCGCAGAGAAAAGCCGAATCGCCCCTTGTATTCTCGGCGGTCTCTCCCTCTCTGCGTTAGGTAAAGGTTCCTCGCGTCTTAAACCGTGAAACATCCAGCCGTCGTCGGGAACGGACAAATCATGAGCATTCTGAAAAGTTCACTCCATTCGGGATCGGAGGAGTTTCATCGCAACGCCGAGGCGATGCGGGTCCTGGTCGAGGATTTGCGCGCCAAGGTGGCGCAGATCAAGCTGGGAGGTGGTGAGCGGGCCCGGGAAAAGCATCTCGCCCGCGGCAAGCTGCTGCCGCGCGACCGGATCCGCCGGCTGCTCGATGTCGGTTCGCCCTTTCTCGAACTGTCGCAGTTCGCGGCCTACGGCCTGTACGGCGGCGACGCTCCGGCGGCCGGGGTGATCACCGGCATCGGCCGGATCGAAGGGCAGGAATGCCTCATTGTCGCCAACGACGCCACGGTCAAGGGCGGGAGCTATCTGCCGCTGACCGTCAAGAAACACGTGCGGGCCCAGGAGATCGCCGAACAGAACAATCTGCCCTGTATCTACCTGGTCGATTCCGGCGGCGCCTTTCTGCCGCTGCAGGACGAGGTCTTTCCCGACCGCGACCATTTCGGCCGCATCTTCTACAACCAGGCGCGGATGTCGGCCAAGGGGATTCCTCAGATCGCCGTGGTCATGGGCTCCTGCACCGCCGGCGGCGCCTATGTCCCGGCGATGGCCGACGAGAGCATCATCGTCCGACGGCAGGGGACCATCTTTCTCGGCGGGCCGCCGCTGGTCAAGGCGGCGACCGGCGAGGTGGTCAGCGCCGAGGAGCTCGGCGGTGCCGACGTTCACTGTCGCACCTCGGGGGTGACCGACCACTACGCGGCCGACGACGCCCATGCGCTGGCCCTGGCGCGCAGCGTGGTCGCCAATCTCAACCGTCGCAAACAGATCCCGCTTGCCTTGCGTGAGCCGCGCGATCCTCTTTACCCGGCGGAGGAACTCTACGGGGTGATTCCCGCCGACAACCGCAAGCCCTACGATGTGCGCGAGGTGATCGCCCGCATCGTCGATGGCAGCGAGTTCAACGAGTTCAAGAAGCTCTACGGCGAAACCCTGGTCTGTGGCTTCGCCCATATTTTCGGCTATCCGGTCGGCATCGTCGCCAACAACGGCATCCTTTTTTCCGAGTCGGCGATGAAGGGAGCGCATTTCATCGAGCTCTGCGCCCAGCGCGGCATCCCCCTGATCTTTCTGCAGAACATCACCGGCTTCATGGTCGGCAGCAAGTACGAGCAGGGTGGCATCGCCAAGGACGGCGCCAAGATGGTAACCGCCGTCGCCTGCGCCGATGTTCCCAAGTTCACCGTCATCATCGGTGGCTCCTACGGCGCCGGCAATTACGGCATGTGTGGCCGGGCCTATTCGCCCCGCTTCCTCTGGATGTGGCCCAACGCCCGGATTTCGGTGATGGGCGGCGAACAGGCGGCGGCGGTGCTCGCCCAGGTCAAGCGGGACGGACTGGAGGCGCGCGGCGAAAGCTGGAGCGTCGAAGAAGAGGAGGAGTTCAAGCGCCCGATCCGCGAGCGCTACGAAACCCAGGGACATCCCTACTACGCCAGCGCCCGTCTCTGGGATGACGGCATCATTGATCCGGCCGATACCCGTATGGTGCTGGGGCTGGGGATTTCCGCCGCCTTCAACGCGCCGGTCAGAAAGACGACCTTCGGGGTGTTCCGGATGTAGAAAACGAAAAGCGACGTTTCAACGGAGAGGCGCAGAGAGACGGAGGCCTGAGAGTTGTCCGGGAGAAGGCAATCTCCCCCTCCCGGGAAAGTTTCTCCCGGCGACACTTCCGTTGGGGAGCTTTTCAGAAAGTGGGGAACCATGGCCAATGACCATCTGCTGACAACCATCGACGGGGAGGGGCGCGCCACTCTCACCCTCAACCGTCCGAAGCTGCACAACGCCTTTGACGACGCCCTGATCGCCGAGATGACGACGGCGTTGCGGCGGCTGGCGATCGACCCCGCTGTCCGGGTGGTCTGCCTGGCCGCCGCCGGCAAGAGCTTTTCCGCCGGGGCCGACCTGGCCTGGATGCGGCGCATGGCGGATTATACCTACGAGGAGAATGTCGCCGATGCCATGGCCCTGGCCGAACTGATGACCACCCTCGATACGCTGCCGAAACCGACCATCGCCCTGGTGCAGGGCGCGGCCTACGGCGGCGGCGTTGGACTGGTGGCGGCCTGCGACATGGTGCTGGCGACACCGGAGGCCCGGTTCTGCCTTTCGGAAGTGAAGCTGGGACTGATTCCGGCCGTCATCTCCCCCTATGTCGTCAGGGCCATCGGCTCCCGCGCCGCCCGGCGCTACTTTGTCAGCGCCGAACTGTTCGATGCCGACGAGGCCTGCCGGCTCGGGCTGGTTCACAGGATTGTCCCTGCCTTTCGTTTGCAGAGCGAGGCCGACCACCTGGTGCGGCAGCTGCTGAAAAACGGTCCGCAGGCGATGGCCGCGGCCAAGAAGCTGGTGCGCGACGTGGCCGACCGGCCGATCGACGAGGCGCTGATCGCCGAAACCGCCGCGCGCATCGCCGCAACGCGGGCCGGCGACGAAGGGCGGGAAGGGCTGGCCGCCTTTCTGGAAAAACGCCGGCCGAGCTGGTGCCGAGGCGACGCTTCTGACTCCTGAATCCTGACTTGAGGTCACAATCTTATGTTCGATTCCGTACTGATCGCCAACCGTGGTGAAATCGCCTGCCGGATCATCCGCACCGCCAGGAAGCTCGGGTTGCGGACGATCGCCGTCTATTCCGATGCCGATCGTGATGCGCTGCACGTTTCCCTGGCCGACGAGGCCTGGCATATCGGCCCCGCCCCGGCGGCCGAGAGCTATCTGGTCATCGAGCGGCTGCTCGATGTGGCGCGGCGCAGCGGTGCCGAGGCGGTGCATCCCGGCTATGGATTTCTGGCCGAAAACGCCGCTTTTGCCGAAGCCTGCCAAAAGGCCGGGCTGGTCTTTGTCGGCCCGCCGGTCGAGGCGATCCGGGCGATGGGTGACAAGGGAGCCGCCAAGGCGATCATGGCCGAAGCGGGCGTGCCCCTGGTGCCGGGATACCACGGTGAAGGTCAGGATATCCCCACCCTGAGCGGAGCCGCCGGCAGCATCGGCTTTCCCCTGCTGGTCAAGGCGACCGCCGGCGGAGGCGGCAAGGGGATGCGGGTCGTGCGGAGCGCCGACGAGCTGGAGCCGGCTCTGTTGGCGGCGCGGCGCGAGGCGGCTGCCGCCTTCGGGGATGATCGCCTGCTTCTCGAACGCTACCTGGAGCGGCCGCGCCATGTCGAGATCCAGGTCTTCGCCGACAGCCACGGAAACGTGCTGCACCTGTTCGAGCGCGACTGTTCGGTTCAGCGCCGGCACCAGAAGATCATCGAGGAGGCCCCGGCGCCGGGCCTCGACGAGAAGACCCGCCAGGCGATGGGCGAGGCGGCGGTGCGGGCCGCCCGCGCCATCGGCTATGTCGGCGCCGGAACGGTCGAGTTTCTGCTCGACATCGATGGAGCCTTCTACTTCATGGAGATGAACACCCGGCTGCAGGTGGAGCACCCGGTGACCGAAATGATCACCGGCCAGGACCTGGTCGCCTGGCAGCTTGCCGTCGCCGCCGGCGAGCCGCTGCCCCTGCGACAGGAGGACCTGGCGGTCGACGGTCACGCCATCGAGGTGCGCATCTATGCCGAAGACCCGTCCCGCGATTTCCTTCCCAGCATCGGCCGGCTCGAGCATCTGCTTTTTCCGGCCGAGGACGCCCGTCTGCGGGTCGACACCGGCGTGCGGGCAGGGGATGAGGTCAGCATGCACTACGATCCGATGATCGCCAAGCTGATCGTCCACGACGTCGACCGGCCATCGGCCCTGCGGCGGTTGCGGCGCGCCCTCGAGCAGCTGGAGATTGTCGGCGTGACCACCAACGCCGGTTTTCTGGCCCGGGTCGCCGATCATCCCCTCTTCAACCGGGGCGCGGTCGATACCTGGTTCGTCGACAGCCACCGCGTCGAGCTGACCGAATCCGAGGCACAACTGTCGCCGGTCATGCCGGCGCTGGCCGCCCTCTTCCTGCTGCTGGAAAGACGGTCGCCGGTGGACGCCGCCGACCCCTGGTCGCCCTGGAACAGCACAACCGGCTGGCGGCTGAACAGTGACAACTACCACCCTCTGCTCCTTGGCTGGCAGGGGCGGGATATCGAGGTGGTCGCCCACTACCGCGACCGGGGTTTTCTGCTCGAATTCGACGGGAGCAGCCTGGAGGCGTCCGCCGAGCTCGACGAGAGCGGACTGCTGTGCGCGGTGATCGACGGCTGCCGCTACCGGGCCCGGGTGGTGCGTGATACCACGGGTGTCACCGTGATCGAGAGGGGGCGTACCGTACGCTTCGACCTGCATGACCCGCGGCTCGATGCGCTGGACGCGACGGCCGGTGGTGACCTGAGCGCTCCGATGCCCGGAAAGATCGTCAGCGTACTGGTCGAGGAAGGGGCCCGGGTCGAGCGGGGAGCACCGCTGATGGTTCTCGAGGCGATGAAGATGGAGCATACCATCACGGCGCCGGCGGACGGCGTGGTGTCCCGGCTGAATTATCAGGTCGGCGCCCAGGTCAGCGAGGGGGTCCCCCTGCTGGTTTTCGACGTCGAGGAAGGGGGGTAGGCCATGCAGTTGCCCAAGCGTGTCAAGATGGTCGAAGTCGGTCCGCGGGACGGGCTGCAGAACGAAGCGCAGGTGGTACCGGCCGAGATCAAGATCGGTCTGATCGACCGGCTCTCCCGCACCGGGCTGGCGGCGATCGAAGGTGGAAGTTTCGTTTCCCCCAAGTGGATGCCGCAGATGGCCGACACCGCCGAAGTGATGCGCGGCATCCGCCGGCAGCCGGGCGTCTGCTATCCGGTACTGGTGCCCAACCTGCGCGGCCTGAAGCGGGCCATCGAGGTTGGTGTCGAGGAAGTGGCGGTTTTCGGTGCCGCCTCCGAGACCTTTTCGCGCAAGAACATCAACTGCTCCATCGCCGAAAGTCTCGACCGCTTCGGCGAGGTCTGCGAAGAGGCCCGTAAGCATGGCCTGCGGGTGCGCGGCTATGTTTCCTGCACCCTCGGCTGTCCCTATGAGGGGGACGTCGATCCGGCCAACGTCGCCTGGGTCGCCGGCCGCATGATGGAGCTCGGGTGTTACGAGATCTCCCTCGGCGACACTATCGGCGTCGGCACTCCCGGCAAGGCCCAGACCATGATCGAGGCGGTGGCGGGCAAGGTCCAGATCGAGCGGCTGGCGGTGCATTTTCATGACACCTACGGGCAGGCGCTGGCCAATATCCTGGCGGCGCTGCAGATGGGAGTGTCGGTGGTTGACAGTTCCGTCGCCGGGCTCGGCGGCTGCAACTACGCGCCGGGTGCTTCGGGCAATGTCGCCAGCGAAGATCTGCTCTACATGCTCAAGGGCCTTGGCATCGAAACCGGCGTCGATCTCAACGCCCTGGTCGAGGCCGGTCGCTACATCTGCGCCGCGCTGGGGCGTCCTTCCGGCTCCCGGGTCGCCAAAGCGCTGGAAAGCTCCGGCGACCCGGCAACAACCCGTCACTGATCTTCTGAAGAGTGCGAGATGGCGGAAGGTTGAGCAGCAGGGGAAGTGAGGTTGCTTGCCCTGGGAGGGCAACGCTTCCTGTCCAGGGAAAATGCGAAGAACGAGGGACGGGCGACCGCCTTTTCATCGTGCTCACAAGGAGGCATGCCCCGTTGCCTGCGGGCGGTCCCAAGCGGAAAAGCCCCGCCGTGTGGCGGGGCTTCGTGTTTTTGTCGACCAACCGGAACTCAGTTGGTAGCCGCTTGGCGCCCGCTTTTCGATTGGGCGTATTCCCGCTTTTTGGCTTCGAGGACATACCATCCATGATGACGAGAGAGGATTTATCATATGAATTCCCCAAGACGGAAGCCGTCAATGGAATTTTGTGGCCGGAGATCGTCGTCTCCGTCTGCCGCCGGATTTTTTCTGCCGGCATGACTTGCAAGGCATCATTTTTGTGATAAAGACTCATATGTCGCCCCTTGGTTGTTGCACATGTGTCAGAAAAGTGGTTGTCGATCTTCCGGCCCCCTGCCACGGGCTGCGAGATTGGTGCTGATGGAATCCGGGGGCTCCCAGCTCATCCCAACAGCAACAAAGTAGCAAGGTTCCGCCGGTGAGCGGTCATGACGGTCGTCGTGTGCTGACGGTTGCAGAGATGCCGCCTGCGCTGCCGTTCGCACAATTTCTGGCAAGGAGGTGCTATGAAAAATTGTTCAAAGATCGTGGCCTTGTTGGTGGCTCTGCTGCTGGTCGGCGCGGCTTGCCAGGCTGTGGCAGCGACCCGGATCAAAGGACGCGCAAGTACCGAATTTGAATGGTTTGACAATGCCGACGAGGATACGGCCACGCCGGTCTACCAATACCTGCTGCTCAATGCCACCGACATTGCCGGCAGCGGTTGGACCTTCAGGGGGTATGGCCGTTTGGCGGATGATCTTTCCAACGAGTATGAGACCGATTCCGAACTCTATTACGCCTATCTGGAGAAACGGGGGCTGGGGAAGAAGAATCTCGACCTGAAACTCGGCCGGCAGTTTATCTCCACCAGTGCGGGAGCTTCGGTGATGGATGGCCTCTATCTCAAATACAACCATCTCGGTCCGGTTGATCTCGCTTTTTTTGGTGGCGGGGATGTCAAATTCGACGACAACTACAGTGCAGGCGACTTGATTGTTGGCGGCGAGATTTCGTCCGATCGCCTGGTGAACAACCTTTACGCCGAATTTTCCTATCTGCAAAAATGGGAGGACGAACAACTTGGTTATGAGTTGTTCGGGATCGATCTCGATTACAATCTTCCCAGTCTGATTCGTTTCTACAACGAGATCCAGTACAGCTACCTGACCGACGAAGTAACCTATTTTATTCTCGGAGCCAAGTACTATCGCAATCCGAAATGGTCTCTGCGGACCGAATATCTCTATTCTCTGCCGGTATTTTCTTCGACTTCAATTTACTCGGTTTTCGCCGTCGACGAATATCAGGAAGCCCTGTTTGAGTTCGATTACCTGATTCGCCGCGGCCTGAATGCCTTTGTTCGCTATACCCGTGAATTCTACGAGAGTGTTGACGACGCGAACGTCTTCGAAGCCGGCGTCGAAATGCGACGTACCGAAAAATTTTCCGGATACCTGATCGGGACTTATCGCAAGGATGATGACGGTCAGGATCTCAAGGGGATCAAGGCCCGTGTCGCCTATCTGTTCCATCAGAAATTCGAAGCCGGTGTCGGCGCGACGATCGATGTTCTCGAACGGCAAATCGGATTTCTCGGTGAGCAGTTCAATGACGAGGATGACACGACCAGTCAGCGCTACTGGGTCGATGCGACGGCGTACCTGACAAAAAGCATCAATCTCCAGGGCAAGTTCGAAGCCGTTAAGAGCGATTTGTGGGACAAATACTATCGGGGCCGTTTGCGCCTGAATTATCTCTTTTGAATAGAAGGAGCACGTCTATGGTTCGCACCTTGTTGATACTCTGCACGATTCTGGCTATCGCGCCCCCGGTACTGGCCATCACCTTCAACCATGCCGAGCACGACGGTTATGTAGAAGACAAGCCCTGTGCCACCTGCCACGTCGAGGAGGCGCAGAGCATCGTTCCCGACAAAGAAGTCTGCCTGCAATGCCATGATGAAGATTTCGCCGAAAGTGTCGACTATCCGAGTCTGACCAGTCACGGCCCCCTCTGGGCGTTTCAGCACCGGGCCCAGGCCAAGGGGGGGGCAATCGACTGTTCCCGGTGCCATGAACAGAACTTCTGTCTCGAATGCCACATCGATGGGCGCTCCGATGAGCAAGGGGAATTCGGCAACAACCTGGCCAATGTGCATCGAGGCGATTTTCAGGTCAGCCATCCGATCGCGGCGCGGACCGACCCGCAGTTGTGCAACAGCTGCCACGAAGCCAGGTTCTGTTCCGATTGCCATGATACCTTCAATCGTGCCGATCTGGCCTTTGCTTCTCACCGTCGAGCCTGGAGTGATCTGCAGACCAGCCCGTCGGGTCCCGCGCACCGATTTTTCGACGAGAGTCAGTGCCAGGGATGCCATCCCAACTCGATACTGCTTTCGCACGACTGGAGTGGCAGTCACGCCCGCGAGGCCCGCAAGAATCTGGCGACCTGTCAGGCCTGCCATCCGGAAGGAGATATCTGTCTGAAATGTCATAGCGCCAAGACAGGTCTTGGCATCAACCCCCATCCTGCTGACTGGGGCGATATCAAGGGACGGCTTGAACGCGCCAGCGACGGCAAGACCTGCCGCCGGTGCCATTGATAAATAGGGGTGCTCCAACCTAAAGAAATCAGGAGGATCACATGTCAAGAAAACTGATTGTATTGTTCGTGGCGACATTACTGGTTGCTCCCCTGTGGGGCTGTGGCAGCAACCGGGATTCCAGCGGCAGCGCGACCACGGCCACAAGCGATGAAGCCATCGTGCGGGCAACCGCCTATGTCGGTTCCGACCGCTGTGGCGGCTGCCATGCCACCAAACATGATGGATGGCTGGCAACGGCGCATACCAAAAAACTGCGAGATGGATCCCTCGAGGTCAATTACATCAATGATGTTGACAACAGCGGCCGTGCCGATTTCTTCGATGCGGTTCCGCTGGACCTGTCCACCACGGCCAATTTTGCCAAATTCGGCGCCAAGGCCCCGATTCTCGGTAGCGATCAGGGTGGGCCCTATGTCGAAATCGATGGCACCAAGTACTACATCCGCTATACCCTTGGCGGTTCTCCCAACATCAATGCCACGGACGGGGACACGAACAGCGATGGTCTGATTCTCAATGACGAAGCGCAGTGGAAGCAGCGCTACATCGTCCAGATCGGCAAGAGCCATTACATTCTGCCGATCCAGTACAATGCCCAGACCGGCGAGTATGTCACCTATGATGAGTCCAAGTGGTATGCCGACGATGGCGCGGGTGGCTATGTCGTGACACCGCCGGACAAGAATGACTCCTACGAAAGCCGTTGCGCCGGCTGCCATGTGACCGGTCTGACGGTCGCTCTGGACGGTGACGAATGGACCATGAGCTTTGTCGACAGCACGGTTGCCTGTGAAGCCTGTCATGGTCCCGGCGGCCGGCATGCCACCAGCCCGACCAAGGACAACATTGTCAATCCCGCGACCATGACCACCGACCAGGATCTGAATGGCGACGGCGTTGTGGATCAGATCGACAATCTGTACGTGCGTAACTACGTCTGTTACCAGTGCCACAGCCGCGGTTCAGGCAAATACACTGCCGGAGGCACGACCCTGGCCTATCCCAGCCGCGCCGGCGCCAATGGCGAGGCCCTGATGTATCTGCCGGGGCTGGACTGGAAGGACTACTACGATGTCACCGATGACGCCAGCAAATACTGGGGCGGAGCGCCGGGGACTGCGGACTTTGTCGCCTCCAAGAGCCATCACCAGCAGCAACAGGATTTTGATTACGGTCCGCATGCCGCCGACAAATCCTACGACCATGAGTGTTTCGTCTGCCATGACATGCATGATGCGAGCAACAAATCCATGGTTGTCACCGAGCTGGTCGAGGACGGCATCACGGTGCCGATTGACACCAGCAACCAGACAAATCCCAACGACAGCAGCAAACTCTGTCTGACCTGCCATGCGGGATTTGGCGATTTTGCCGCGCTGACGGTCGCCCAGGTGCGGAATGACCCGACCGCGGTGACGAATGCGGTGATCGACCATGCGAACGAAATGGCGGTCATGGGCCATAGCGATGCCAACTGCACCGATTGTCACATGCCCAAGACGGCCAAGTCCGCGATCAATGTTACCGATAGCGCCGGCAATGTGATCAGCGGCGATATCGCCGGCCACAGCCTGCGTATCGTCTGGCCGAGCCAGAGCGTCCAGTACCCCGGGCTGCCCAATTCGTGCAGCAACTGCCATAACGCCGATACGATCGCGACGGGTTCCAATCCGGTTCCAGGCACCGATCAGATTCTGGCCTGGGCCAAATCAGGGCACGGCGATGAAACCTCCGATGCCTGGAAGCACTACGACTGGGACGAGGGGGACGTGACCACAACCCCCGGCAGCCGCCAGGCCTGTCAGCGTTGCCACACGGCCACCGGTGCCATGAATTATCTGAGTGATCCGGCAAATTATGATCCGGCCGAGAATGAGTTCTTCCTCGGTCTAGGCAAGAATCAGGTGCTCTATTGCTATGGTTGCCATGACGGCAACGATACGAATGTCCACACGCCGGGAGCCATCGTCGCTGATTACAAGGATGCAACGGGGTCTTCGGTCGTTTTCCCGGATCTGGGCAATTCGAATGTCTGCGTCGCCTGTCACGCCGGACGCAGCAACGGCCAGTACATCAAGGACAATTTCACGACTCTGAGCCAGCAAAACTTTGGCAGCGCCAACTCCCATTACCTGGCGGCGGCCGGAATCCTTTACAAGACCATCGGCTATGAATATGCCGGCGCCGATTACGCAAATGTCGGCTTTGAGCACGATGAAATCGGCATTACCGCTCCGAACACCGGCACCGGTGGTCCCTGCGCCGGCTGTCATATGTACGACACCGGGGCTGGCGCCAATCATCGCTTCACACCTTTTGCCATCGATGCCAACGGGGATCCCATCGATGACACCCCGGCTGCTGTCTGTACGGCCTGCCACAACGGTGTGGACGAGGAAGCCTGGACGCAGGCGACGTTTGCCGCCCAGGCTGACGGGTATGCCGCGGCCATTGCGGCCCTGACCGCCGAACTGGAGAAAAAAGGAATCTACTACAACGCGGCCGCCTACCCCTACTTCTACAACACCAGTGACCCGGCCAGCCAGACCTTTGCCAATGCCTATGCCAGCTGGCCGGATGCGGACACCCTGGGGGCGGCGTTCAATCTGAACCTGCTCAACCGCGAACCCGGGGCCTTTGCCCACAATCACCTCTACGCCCAGCGGCTGATCTTTGACTCCATCGATTTCCTGGACAATGGCGTGCTGGATGGCACGATCGATCTCAGCGCCTATCCCGTAGCTGCAGAGTGGTATCAGGAGGATGGTGGCAATACGGCCGACGACAACGCGGTGATCAGACCGTAAACAAAATTATACGGATGATTCTTCGACGGGGCCCAGGATTGGGCCCCGTATTTTTTTGCGTGCGCCCGGCAGGGCGCACCCGGGGTCACCTCCGGGGGCTTTGACAAACCAGCTTTCTTGTCCGCCGCTCCAATCGGTTCAAGGATTATCGCAACGCGTTGTCATCAAGGGACTGCTGCTCGATTCTGTGTGCCGTCTGGCTCGTGGTGGACAGGGATTGGTTGCAGGCGATCGCTCCGGCTCTCGCCGAAGCTTGTATGAAGTGCATCATTCATCATTGCTGGCAGCCGGCTTTTTCGGACTTTGCCCGAACGGCAGAGTGAGCTCACTCCGGCGTCGCCCGGCCCAGCAGCTCCATCAGGTGCCGCACCTGCTGCGGCAGGCCGGCCTGTTTGACGCCCCAGGCGAGCTGCAGCTGGCAGCCAGGGTTGGCGGTGACCAGGTAGTCGGCGCCGGTGGCCCGGACGTTGTCCAGCTTGCGCTTGAGGATCTGCCGGCTGGCGTCGGTGAACTTCAGCCCCCAGGTGGCGGCGGAGCCGCAGCACCAGCTCGATTCGTTCATTTCGCGCAGCTCGACGCCGGGAATCGCCCGGAGCAGCTCGCGCGGCTGTTTTGAAATCCCCTGGGCGTGGCAGAGGTGGCAGGGCTCGTGGTAGGTGACACTGGCGCGGACCTCGCCGAGGCCGTCGGTGCGCAGTCCGGCTTCGGCGAGAAACTCGCTGATGTCGCGAACCCTGGCCCGGAACGTCTCCCGCCGGCCGGCGGGAACGGTCTCTGCGAGCAGCTCGTCGTATTCTTTCAGGATGGCGCCGCAGCCGGCGCAGTCGGTGACGATGGCGTCGACCTCTTCGGCCAGAAAGAGCTCGAGATTGTGCCGGGCCAGCCGGCGGGCGGTCTGCCGGTCGCCCTCGGCCAGGTGCGGCGCGCCGCAGCATCGGGTCGCCCTGGGGGTGATCACGTCGAAGCCCTGGTGGGCGAGCACCCGCACCGTCTGCCGGGAGACCTCGGGGTACAGCAGCGACATGACGCAGCCGAGAAAGAAGGCCACCCTGCCGCGTTTCCGGCCTCGCGCCGGGGTCAGTTCCGGCAGCCGGGGGCGCAGGGGCATTTCGAGTTTCGGCAGCATCCCTTCCGCCTTTTCCAGCCAGTCGGGGCCGAGCTTGAGAAGATGCGAATGCCGCACCAGCCACTGGATGCCGAGGCGCTGGTAGAGGCGGGCCGGCAGCATCGAGCCTTCCAGCCTCGCCGGGTCGGGCAGCATCCGCTCGAGGACGAAGCGGCGCAGCGTCGCCGACAGGTGACCGCCGGGAAAAGCGGAACGCGCCTGGCCGCGGCAGATCTCCATCACCTCGCCGGCCTTCACCCCGGAAGGGCAGGCGGTGGCGCAGGCGCGGCAGTCGAGGCAGAAGAAGCTTTCGTCCTTCAGCGCCTCGGTGAAGTCGAGCCGGCCCTCGTGAACCGCCCGCGCCAGGGCCACCCGGCCGCGCGGGCTGGAGCGCTCCCGGCCGGTGAGGGCGAAGGTCGGGCAGGTCGGCAGGCAGAAGCCGCAGCGCATGCACTGCAGCACCGACTCGTAGCTCGGGGCGTCATCGGCGGGGAAGTTGCTCTTTTTATTGTTCATGGTGATGTTGGCCTGTTCTTTTTGACTCGCGCAGAGATGCAAAGCCGCAGAGATGGTTTTATCGCGGTTTTCAGACTTTTCTTTGCGACTCTGCGTCTCTGCGCGAGGTTGAACGCCTACTCCTCCATAATAATCTTCCCCGGATTGAGCATCCCCCGCGGATCGAAGCTGTTCTTGATCCGCCGCATCACGGCGATGCCGGCCGGGCCGATCTGCCGGGCGAGGAACGCCTTCTTGGCGAGGCCGATGCCATGCTCGCCGGAGACGGTACCGCCCCAGGCGAGAACCTTCTCGTAGAGCTCCTCGTAGAAAGCGTGGGTCCGCTCCATCTCCCCGCGGTCGCGTTCGTCGCAGAGCACGGTCGGATGCAGGTTGCCGTCGCCGGCATGACCGAAGGTGCCGACCACAAGGCGGTATTTTTCGGCCAGCCGCTCGATTTCGGCGAAGGTGTCGGCCAGCTTCGAGCGGGGGACGGTAGCGTCCTCGAGGATGGTGGTCGGCGACTTGCGCGCCAGCGCCGACAGGGCGGTGCGCCGGGCGGCGGCCAGCGAGGCCGCTTCGTCGGCATCGGCGGCCAGCTTGATCTCCGCGGCGCCGGCCTGCTGCAGCACCGTGCGGACTGCCGTCGCCTCTTCCTCGACCGCCGCCGGATGGCCGTCGACCTCGATCAGCAGCAGGGCGGCCATCTCGAGCGGCAGGCCGATGCCGGCATGTTCCTCGACGCAGATCATGGTGGTGCGGTCCATGATTTCGAGGGTCGAGGGGATGATGCGGGCGGCGATGATCCGCGTCACCGCCTCGCCGGCTTTCGGCATGGTGTCGAAGTAGGCGAGCAGGGTCTTCTTGCTGCGCGGCGGCGGAATCAGGCGGACGGTGATTTGGCTGATGACGCCGAGAGTGCCTTCGGAGCCGACCAGCAGGTCCTTAAAAGCGTAGCCGGCGACATCCTTGACGTTCTTGCCGCCGGTGTCGATCACGCTGCCGTCAGGCAGCACGCACTGCAGGGCCATGACATAGTCGCGGGTAACGCCGTATTTCAGGCCGCGCAGCCCGCCGGCATTCTCCATCACGTTGCCGCCGAGGGTGGAAACCTTCTGCGAGCCGGGGTCGGGCGGGTAGAAGAGCCCCTTGGCCATCACCGCGTCGAACAGGTCGAGGGTGATCACGCCCGGTTCGACGGTGGCGGTCAGGTTGGCCTCGTCGATTTCCAGAATCCGGTTCATGCGGCCGAGACAGAGCACCATGCCGCCTTTGTGCGGCACGCTGCCGCCGGAGAGGCCGGTGCCGCTGCCGCGGGGGACGACGGCCAGGCCCTCGTCGCGGGCCACCTGCAGGGCGAACAGAAGCTCCTCGAGCCGGGTCGGGTAGACGGCGATATCGGGGAGGGCCGAAAGTCCGGGGGTGGCGTCGTAGCCGAGAGTCAGCAGGTCTTCCTTTTCGCTCAGGACATTCTTCCTGCCCAGTTTTTCGCTCAGGGCGGTGACGGCGGTCTGGGAAATCATGACGGACCTCCTGCCGGATTGGGGACGGGATGGCCTGTTTGACAAAAGGTCAGGCCAGAAAAAGCTAGACGTTTAGCGGCGGGACGGTCAAGGAAAAAGCGGCGTCGCATGCCGGAGTTTCGTCGGCAGGCGCTTTACTCTGTCGGCGGCAGGCCGATGCCGTAGCGCTGCAGTTTGCGGGCGATGGTGGCCTGGCTGACGCCGAGGGCACGGGCGATCTTGCGCGTGGTGCGGTGCTGCCGCCAGGCTTCGGTGAGGATGTCCGCTTCCACGGCCGCCAGCTGCTCTTTCAGGTTGCCGCGACGGATGTCCCTTTTCTGGGGAAGTCCGGCCTGCTCCGGGGTGACGACGTTCTCCTGGCTGGTGACGATGAGGCGTTCGACCAGGTTTTCCAGCTCGCGGATGTTGCCCGGCCAGTCCTGCTCTTCGAGGCGGGCCATCAGCTCGGGGGAGAATTGCCGGTAGGTGCCGTACTTGCGGTTGAAGCGGTCGATGAAGGCCTGGGCCAGCAGCGGGATGTCCTCCCGGCGCTGGCGCAGCGGCGGCAGGGTGAGGGGGACGACGTTGATGCGGTAGAAGAGGTCCTCGCGAAAGCGCCCCTCCCGCACCAGCCGGTCAAGGGGCCGGTTGCTGGCGGCGATGATCCGGATGTCGGCCTTTTGTGGACTGCGGCCGCCGATGCGGAAGTAGGTGCGTTCCTGCAGCACGCCGAGCAGTTTCGACTGAGTGTGCAGGGGCAGTTCGGAAATTTCGTCGAGAAAGAGCGTGCCGCCCTCGGCCTCGGCGATCAGGCCCGGCCGGCCGCGGCGGTCGGCGCCGGTGAAGGAGCCGGGCTCGTAGCCGAAGAGTTCGGATTCGATCAGGGTTTCGGGAATGGCGCCGCAGTTGAGGTGGACGAAGGGCTTGTCGCGCCGCTCGCTGGCGCGGTGGATCAGGCGCGCCAGCAGGCTCTTGCCGACTCCCGATTCGCCGGACAGCAGCAGGGTCGAATCGCTCGGCGCCACGCGCAGGGCGACGTCGAGCACCTGTCGCATGGCCGGGCTGCAGGTGACCAGATCGTTCTCGTCCTGCAGGCTGGCGCGGGCGGTGTCGGCGTCGACCCGGCGGGTGTAGGAGACGACGGTCAGATCCCAGATGGTGTTGATGACGTAGCGGATCCGGCCGGCGTCGTCGAAGACGGGAACGCCCTTGACCAGCAGCTTGCGGTTGGTACTGGTCGAATAGGTCGCTGTCACCGGGCGCCTCTTTTCCAGCGCCAGCAGCGAGGCACTGCCGGAAAACTCCTTTCCCGGCCCCACCATGTCGTACAGGTTGCGACCGACCAGCTCGGCGTTGGAAAAGCCGCTCATCTCCTCGAAGGCCCGGTTGACCCGGATGGTGACGCCCCGGCCGTCCACCAGGTAGATGCCGTTGGCGACGTGGTCGAAGGTCAACTCGAGCAGTTCCCGGTCGAGCGGCGGCAGGCTGTCGGAGCGGTCGGTCATGGTCGTCGGGAGTCAGGAGTCGGGAGCCGGGGGAGTCTGCTGACTCCTGGCTCCCGACTCCTGAATGCTTCAGTTTAAAGTTTCACTGCAAACTCACATCCGGTGCATTCCTTCAGTTCCTCCAGTGAACTGAAGGGCGAGATTTCGATCAGGGTCAGGCCCTTTTCGGCGTCGACCTCGAAAACCCCCTTGTCGGTCACCAGCAGGTCGACCACGTTCTTGCCGGTGATCGGCAGGGTGCACTCGTCGAGAATTTTCGGGCTGCCGTCCTTGGCGCAGTGTTCCATCATCACCACCACCTTCTTGACGCCCGAAACCAGGTCCATGGCGCCGCCGGGGCCCTTGACCATCTTGCCGGGAATCATCCAGTTGGCCAGGTCGCCGAAGCGGCTCACCTGCATTCCGCCGAGCACCGACAGGTCGATCTTGCCGCCGCGGATCATGGCGAACGATTCGGACGAATCGAAGAAGGCGGCGCCGGGGATGGTGGTGATGGTCTGCTTGCCGGCGTTGATCAGGTCGGGATCGACCTGGTCCTCGCTGGGGAAGGGGCCGATGCCGAGCAGGCCGTTTTCCGACTGCAGGACGATGTTCACCCCGTCGGGGATGAAGTTTGCGACCAGGGTCGGCATGCCGATGCCGAGGTTGACATAGGCGCCGTCGGTCAGCTCCCGGGCCACCCGTTTGGCCATCCACTCGCGCTGCGGCTTGAGGCCGGAGACGGCACTTTCGGCAGAGCGGACGGTGCGCTGTTCGATCGGCTTTTCGAACGAGGCGCCGAGCAGGATGCGATCGACGTAGATGCCGGGCAGGTGGATCTGGTCGGGATCGAGTTCGCCGATTTCGACCACTTCCTCGACCTCGGCCACCGTCACCCGGCCCGCCTTGGCGCAGGCGGCGTTGAAGTTCTGCGCGGTCTTGCGGAAGATCAGGTTCCCCGCCTTGTCGGCCTTCCAGGCCTTGACGATGGCCAGATCGGCGGTCAGGGATTCTTCCAGCACGTATTCCCTGCCGCCGAAGCTCTGCACCGGCTTGCCTTCGGTCAGGCTGGTGCCGTAGCCGGTGCGGGTGAAGAAGGCGGGAATGCCGGCACCGCCGGCGCGCAGCTTTTCCGCCAGTGTTCCCTGCGGGGTCAGTTCGAGCTCCAGCTCACCGTCGAGAAACTGTTTCTCGAAAATGGCGTTCTCGCCGACGTAGGAGGAGATCATCTTTTTGATCTGCCGGGTCTGCAGCAGCAGGCCGAGGCCGAAATCGTCGACTCCGGCATTGTTGCTGATGACGGTCAGCTGTTTGACCCCGCTGTCGCGCAGGGCGGCGATGAGATTCTCGGGAATGCCGCAGAGGCCGAAGCCGCCGGCGGCGATGGTCATGCCGTCGTGCAGCAGCCCCTCGAGAGCGGCGGCCGCATCGGTGTAGACGGTTTTCATCGGTCGGATTCTCCCTGGTTCGCGAATGGTTGCCTGTTGACTCGGGTTTCGTCTCAGCAGCGCTCGAAGATGCAGGCGACGGCCTCGCCACCGCCGATGCAGAGGGTGGCCAGACCAAAACGCGCCTGCCGGACGTGCAGTTCGTGGATGACCGTGGCCGCCAGGCGGGCACCGCTGGCGCCGATGGGATGGCCGACGGCACAGGCGCCACCGTTGACGTTGACCTTGTCCTCGTCGAGTTCGAGGTCCTTGATCGCCACCAGGGTGACGGCGGCGAAGGCCTCGTTGATTTCGAACAGGTCGATCTGGTCGATCCCGATGCCCGCCAGTTCGGCACAGCGCTTGATGGCGCCGACCGGTGCACTGCCGAACAGTTCCGGATGCATGCTGTGGGTCGCCTGGGCGACCAGCCGGGCCATGGGTTTCAGGCCGTGGCGCTTGACCGCCTCTTCCGAGGCGAGCAGCAGGGCGGCGGCGCCGTCGTTGATGGTCGAGGCGTTGCCGGCGGTGATGCTGCCGTCCTTGGCGAAGACCGGACGCAGGCCGGGCAGTTTGTCGACCTTGCCGCGGAAGGGTTCCTCGTCGGTGTCGACCACCGTCTCCCCCTTGCGGCCCTTGATGGTGACCGGAGCGATCTCGGCCTTGAAGCGTCCCTCGTTGACCGCTTTTTGTGCCAGCTGGTAGGATCGTGCGGCGAAGCGGTCCTGCTGTTCACGGGTGATCTGGTTGTCGACGATCCACTTCTCGGTGATTTCGCCCATGTGCTTGCCGCTGTAGGGATCGAGCAGGCCGTCGTGCAGCATCAGGTCGAGAGCGGTGGCGTGTCCCATGCGCTGGCCGAAGCGGGCGGTCGGCAGGACGAAGGGGGCCAGGGACATGCTCTCCATGCCGCCGGCCAGGGCGACGTCGGCCTGGCCCAGGCGGATGGCGTCGGCCCCCAGCATGATGGCCTTGAGGCCGCTTCCGCAGACCTTGTTGATGGTCATGGCGTGGGCCGAGTCGGGAATGCCGGCGGCGCGCATCGCCTGCCGCGCAGGTGCCTGGCCGTTGCCCCCCTGCAGGACCTGGCCGAGGATCACTTCCTCGACCTGATCGGCGGGAAGTCCGGTACGCTGCAGCAGGTCGGCCAGCACCGTCGCTGCCAGCTGGGGAGCCGGTACGCCGGCCAGGCTGCCGCCGAAAGAACCGAAGGGAGTGCGTCGCGCGTCGATAACGTAAACGTCCTGCATGGTCAGACCTCCATTGTGATGAGTGAAGTTGCTTTCGGGAGTGCTTTTGCTGCGCTCCGGGGCACCTCGATCGGGAATCCGGGGACGTAACAGGAGCAAACCCTGTTCCAGTTGAAAATCTCCTTGAAAAACAGGGGGTTGAGAAAGCGGGCGTTTCGACGACCTCTTTGTTTGATGCAAAAACGAATCGCAGATATCCCGAGCGTGTGGTTACCTTGACGTCAAAAAAGGGTTTTACAATATTGAACCAGAAATGAGACACAGATTCAATCATGAATCAAATACCTGGTGTCCGGCCGATTCGCCGGACGGAAAACAGCGTTAGAAAATCCTCTTGACGACCCGAAAGGGTCCCGCTAGCATGAAACCACTAATTGGTCTGACCAGCGAGGTGGAGATGGACGAAAAACGGCTGATCGATCGTTTCTGCGAGGCGGCGGCTCAGGCCGGGGCCGAGGTGCGGCGAGAGGTCGGGCGTGAAGAACTGCCCGGCCTGCTGGCCGGCCTGGCCCAGGGGCCGGTGCTGCTGCCAGCCTTTGCCGGCGGCGAAAAGCTGCAACTGACAGCGGGACTGCGGCGGCAGGGAATCGACCTCGTCGACAGCGATTTTCGCCGCCGCGCCGCCGAGGTCGACCTTGGCATCACCGGCGCCAACTTCGCCATCGCCGATACCGGAACCCTGGTGCTGGAAAGCACGCCGGAGCCGATCCGCCTGGCCAGCATGCTGCCGGAGCGGCACGCCGTCATTCTCGATCCGCGCAAGATCCTGCCCGATATGGCGGCGGCGACCGGAGTGTTGCGCCGCTTCTGCGAAAAGCTGCCGCGGCACTACCTGGCCTACGTGACCGGACCCTCCCGCACCGCCGATATCGAGCGGGTGCTGACCATCGGCGTGCACGGGCCGAAGGCGCTGTTCATCCTGTTGGTGGAAGGGATCTCGGACGATCCGCTGGAGATGTGAGGCGCTGCGCGCCGGCAGGAGGCTCGAGGCACAAGGTGAAATGATGAAAGCACGCACAAAAGAGTACAAGAAACGCATCGAGCGGGCGCTGGCGACGCCGAAGCTGCAGGACACCCTGCACCGTTTCGGCGACGCCTACCTGCAGGCGCGGCAGAAGGCCTTCGCCGGACTCGATTTCGAGGCGCTGCGCGACGGGATCGCCCGGATGAAGGATCGGGTGCTGGCGGAGCGGGAGCGACTGCTCGAGCAGTTCGTCGCCAACGCGGAAAGCGCCGGGGCCAGGGTTTTTCTGGCCCGGACGGCCGAGGACGCCAACCGCTACATCGTCGATCTGGCGCGCGAGCGGGGTGTCAGGCTGGTGGTCAAGAGCAAGAGCATGGCCAGCGAGGAGATCCATCTCAACGCCGCCATCGAAAAGGCCGGCATCCGGGCGCTGGAAACCGACCTCGGCGAATGGATCATCCAGCTCGCCGGCCAGCGGCCGAGCCACATGGTGCTGCCGGCGATCCACATGGTCAAGGAGGAGGTCGCCGAGCTGTTCAGCAGGCAGACTGGACGGACCGAGCCGGCCGAAATCGCCCACTTGGTGCAGGTCGCCCGCGAGCAGCTGCGGCAGGGATACCTGGAGGCCGACATGGGCATCTCCGGCGCCAACATGGCCGTGGCCGAAACCGGGGCCATCGCCCTGGTGACCAACGAGGGGAACGCCCGGCTGGTCACCACCCTGCCGCGGATTCATGTCGCTCTGGTCGGCATCGAAAAACTGGTGCCGAGCCTCGAGGACGCCGCCCGTGTGCTGCAGGTGCTGCCGCGCAACGCCACCGGCCAGTCGCTGACCTCGTACGTCACCTGGATTCGCGGCGCGGTGCCCTGCGGCGACGGGGAGAAGGAGCTGCACATCGTTCTGCTCGACAACGGCCGCAGCGCTCTGGCCGAATCGGACCGGTACCGGGACGCCCTGCGCTGCATCAAGTGCGGCGCCTGCGCCAATGTCTGCCCCGTCTACCAGAGCGTCGGCGGCCATGTCTTCGGCCATGTCTACATCGGCGCCATCGGCATCATCCTGACCGCTTTCTATCACGGCCTCGACCAGGCTGCCGAAATCGTCAAGGCCTGCATCGGCTGTCGGGCCTGCGTCAGCGTCTGCCCCTCAGGAATCGATCTCGAGGCGATCATCCTGCATCTGCGCGAAACCCTCGGCGAAGAGGAGGGGATCGGCGCCGCCCGGTCGCTGGTGTTTCGCAAGGTGCTGCGCAACCGGGCGCTCTTCCACACCCTGCTGCGCACCGCCAGCAAGCTGCAGAAGCCTGTCACCCGTGGCGAGCGGACCATCCGCCACCTGCCGCTGTTCTTCAATTCCCTGACCGAATGGCGCAGCCTGCCGGCGATTGCCGAGAAGCCGCTGCGTGACACCTTCGCCGGCATCCGGCAGCGAGTGGCCGAACCGAAGTACACTGTCGCCTTCTTCGCCGGCTGCCTGAACGATTTCGTCTATCCGGAGATGGGGGAGGCCCTGATCCGGGTGCTCAACCGGCTCGGGGTACGCGTCACTTTCCCGCGACGGCAGAACTGCTGCGGCATTCCCGCCCTCTATTCCGGCGACCGGCAGACGGCGGTGGCGCTGGCAAAGCAGAACATCGACGCCCTGCTCGCCCGCGAGGTCGACTTCATCGTCACCACCTGCCCGACCTGCACCATGTCGCTGCGGCGCGATTTCGTCGATCTGCTCAGGGACAACCCGGCCTGGGCGGCGCGCGCCGAACGACTGGCGGCGAAAACCTGCGACGTGGCCGGGTTCATTCATGACCATCTCGCGGTCGACGGGGTGCTGGACGAGGTGAAGCAGAAGGTGACCTACCACGACTCCTGCCACCTGAAGCGTGGTGCCGGGGTCTGGCGGCAGCCGCGCCAGCTGCTGGCAAAAAGTGGCCGCCAGCTGGTCGAGATGGCGCACGCCGACCGCTGTTGCGGTTTCGGTGGCAGCTATTCCTTCTCGGCTCATCCCGAAATCGCCCGGCGCATTCTCGAGGACAAGCTGGCCGATATCGAGGCGACAGGCGCCGACTGTGTCGTCATGGACTGCCCCGGTTGCCTGCTGCAGATCGCCGGTGGCCTCGACAAGCGGGGCTCGAAGGTCCGCGCCCGGCATACCATCGAGTTGCTCGACGAGGCGCTCAAAAAGTCTCCCCCGGCGGGGGAAAACGACGGCTAAGGGCGAAAGGACGGAGGCGCCGGACCCAACGAGACGGTTTTCCCCGCTTCGGTTCTGTGGCAAGATGGACGCACCTACTTTTGCCCGGGACAACCATATGCCAATCGACACCTCCGCCATCAGTCCCTATCCGGCTTTTTTGACCCGCTCCCGGTTGCGGCAGATGCTGCGCTGCCTGCGGATTCTTTTCCGGCTGCAGACCTGCAGCGCCTATCGCCGCCTGATCGAACCGGAGCTGCCGGCCACGGCGCGTTTCGATCCCGGCCATGACGCGGTGATGATGGGCTACGATTTTCACCTCACCGACGACGGTCCCCGCCTGATCGAGGTCAACACCAATGCCGGCGGCGCCATGTACGCCTACTTTGCCGCCCACCGCGAACAGATCGGCAAGTGCCCGCCGCCCGGCCCCTTTCCCCGCCGCCTGCTCGAAACCTTCTGGCGCGACTGGCGGGCCTTCAGCGGCGGCGAGCCGCCGCGGCCGAGGCGGCTGGTGATTCTTGACGAAGACCCGCCGGCGCAGCACCTCTACCCGGAAATGGAGTGTTGCCGCGCCCTCTTTCTGCGGGAGGGCATCGACTGCGCCATTGTCGATCCCGCCGAACTGCAGGCGGGGGCTGGCGGGGTGCTGCTCGACGGCGAGCCGGTCGATTTCATCTACAACCGGCACTGCGATTTCTACCTCGAAACCCCGGCCATGGCCGGCATCCGTGAAGCCTGGCTGGCGCGCCGGGTCTGCCTGTCGCCGCATCCCCGGGTCTACGGCCTGCTGGCCGACAAACGGCGGATGGTCTTCTGGTCGGATGCCGCGGCCCTGGCGCGAACCTCGCTCACGGCCAAAGAGCGGGAACTGCTGCTGCGCCTGGTGCCTGCGAGCCGGCTGCTGGCCGATTGCGACCCGGACGACGTTTGGCGGAGGAGGAAAGAGCTGGTCTTCAAGCCGGTTGCCCGCTTCGGCGGCAAGGGCGTGCTGATGGGCCGGTCGACCAGCCGCAAGCGCTTTGCCGAACTTGCCCCCGCGACCACGCTGGTGCAGCAGCTGGTTCCGCCTTCGATGACCGAGGGAGATGGCGAGAGCTTTCGCACCGACTACCGGATCTATGCCTATCGCGACCGGGCGATCGGCGTCGCGGCGCGGCTCTACCGGGGGCAGGTGACCAACCTGCGGACGGTCGGGGGCGGTTTCGCCCGGGTGGAGCTGGCGGGGCGCTGAGGATGCTGCTGGCGGTCGATATCGGCGTGCGTTGTGGTCTGGCCTGCTACGGTCGGGACGGGCGGCTGCGCTGGTACCGGTCGAGCAATTTCGGTGACGCGGCCCGCCTGCGGCGGGCGATTCCCGGCCTGCTCGACGCCATCGACGGTCTGGAATGGCTGGCCTGCGAGGGAGGCGGTTCGCTGGCCGCCCTCTGGTTGCGGCAGGCGGAGCAGCGTGAGCTGCAGGTTCTGCTCTGCCAGGCCGCCGACTGGCGTCAGCGGTTGCTGCTGCCCCGCCAGCGGCGCAGCGGCGGCCTGGCCAAGGAACAGGCCGGTATTCTGGCGCGCAAGGTGATCGGCTGGTCCGGGACGCGCCGCCCATCATCCTTGCGCCACGACGCCGCCGAGGCGATTCTCATCGGTCTCTACGCTGTCGTTCGCATTGGCTGGCTTGACGCCTTCCCCGATCTGGGTGGCCGTTCATGAAACAAATGTTTTTTGTCGGACGATTCTTCTGGTAGAATCGTATCCGTTGCCAACCTGTGTCGTTGTGATGTCATGAGCGTTCGCACCAAACTCATCCTGCAGCTCTTTCTGCTCGTTCTTCTTCTGGGAGGGGTTCTCTGCCGGCTGGCCGGGCTGGTGTCGATGTCGACGCTGATGTTGTTGTCCGGTCCGCTGTTGCTGCTTCTGCTCTTTCTTTCCCTGTCCCTGCTGCGCGGGCTGTCGTCCCCGGCGGCGGCTTTTCATGCCGGGCAACCATCCAGGCCGGAAACGGGTCGCGTCGATGGCGAGGGTCGGCCGGAGTCAATGGACCGGGAGTTGTGTGTCCTGGTGCACATGGTCTCCCACGATCTGCGCAACCCCCTGTCGGCGGTCCTCGGGCTGGGGCAGGCGCTGCAGGAGAAGGCGAAGATGGCCGGCGACGAAAACCATACGGCGCTCGGCCACATCGTCGCCGGCGCCGAGAAGATGGAGCGCATCATCAATGCCCTGCTCGCCCTGTCGCAGGTTTCCAGCCAGCCGTTGCGCTACGATGCGGTCGATCTGGCCGCCTGCGCCCGGCAGGCCTTCGCCGACCGGCAACGGCGTCAGCCGAAGCCGGACGCCGAGCTGGTGGCCCCGCCGGAGCTGAAAGTCGCCGGAGCCCCCGATCTGCTGCTGCTGGCGATGGAAAACCTGATGCGCAACGCCTGGAAGACGGCCGATCCAGAGCGGCCGCTGCGCGTCGAGCTCGGCTGTCGGCATGAGGATGGCCGGGACATCTACTATTTTCGAGACAACGGCCTCGGTTTTGTCGGCGGCGAAGGGGACGATCTTTCCGGGGTGGCTGCCGATGGTGAACGGGCAAACGGCCGCATGCCGGGCATCGACCTGGCGATCGCCGCCCGCATCATCCGTCGCCACGAGGGGGAGGTCTGGATCGACGCCGCCGAAGGCGAAGGCTGCTGCTTTTCGTTCCGGCTCGGACTGCCGGGGCTGGGGGAGCGGGGATGAGCCGAGCGGCCGACGGCGTCATCAAGTTCGACCTTGTCCACAGCGATGGGGTCCCTCCGGCGTGGGACGAGGTCGCCGGCCTTTGCGCCTGGCGACAGATTCTCTACCGGCTGGGCCTCGTCGGTCTCGATCCGAAGCGCTACGGCGGCGTCGGCTACGGCAACCTCAGCTGCCGTGTCGGTCCCTTCGCCGGCGAGCCTGCCGAGCGCCGGTTTCTGATCACCGGCACCCAGACCGGCGGTCTGGCGCGGCTGAATTCCGAACATTTCACCCTGGTGCGGCAGTGCCACCCGGCACGGAACCGGGTGGTGTCCGAGGGTCCCGTCCGTCCTTCCTCCGAGGCCCTGACTCACGGCGCGCTCTATGGGGCCGATCATCAGATCCGGGCCGTTTTCCACGCCCATTCGCCCGAAATCTGGCAGGCGGCCCTGGCCCTGGGACTGCCGGTTACCGATCATCGCGTCGTCTACGGAACGCCGGAGATGGCGGCGGAGATGCGGCGGCTCTACGCCGATCCCGCCGTGCGGGACTGCGGGGTGATCGTCATGGGCGGCCACGAGGACGGCGTGGTCAGTTTCGGCCCTGGACTCGAAACCGCCGGCCAGGCGCTGATCCGCACCCTGGCGCGGGCGATGGCGCTGATCCGCTAGGGAAGGAGCCGGGAGCCCAGAGCCCTGCGCCCAGAGCCTGACGCCTGGATTTACCCGAACATCCGCCGGAAAAGCCCCTTCTTTTCCTGTTCCCGTTTTTCCCTGATGGCCCGCAGGCCCTTGCGGGCGAGAAGCTGGCGCGGGTCGCGCTTGAGGGCCTTGGTGAACTCGGCCTCGGCCAGGGATTCCTGGCCGGCATCGAGGTGCATCCAGCCCTTGTAGGCGAAGGCTTCGCCACTCTTTTCCAGTACCATGGCGCGCGCCAGCAGCTGCCGGGCCTTGTCGCGCATCGCCCGGCTCTGCCGGTTTTGCGGATTGCGGTAGATCGCCCAGGCGAGATTGGCCAGGTAGACGCCGTTGTCCGGATCAATGTTGCAGGCGTCCTGCAGGGCCTTTTCCGCCTCTTCCCATTCTTCCATCTCGAGGAAGGTCTTGCCCGACTGAAACTGCACCTGAGCCTGGAAGCGGTCGTCACCCTCTTCGCCGAGTCCGATGCGGTCGGAACCGAGCATCTGGTCGTAGTTCTCCTTTTTCACCACGTCCGACAGGGTGTTGTAGGCGGTACTGACCTGGGCCAGGATCTCCTCGGCCAGAGTGGCGTCCTCGCCGCCGAGCTGCATCAGGGTTTCGGGGCCGAACTTGCGGGTCAGGGCGAAGTAGCGCTCCCTGAGCAGGTCGAAGGAGAACTCGCCGCTGCGCATGCCGAAGATTTCGTAGTAGTTCTTCCCCTTCAGCTCGGCATGGGTACGGCGCACCTCCTCGGCCAGGTAATTGTCGCCGGCGGGCTGCTCCCCTTCGGATGCCGGCGTTTCGAGTTCGCCGACCGCATCGTCGTCCAGAATGTCGCCGAAGCTTTCGAGCCTGTCGTCGGCGGGCGGTTCTATTTCGTCGTCCGGCTGGTTGAACAGCTCCCTGAGCGGCCGGTCGCCGGCGGTTGCCGCCGGCAGCGGGCTGTCGGCAAAGGTGATCATCTCCAGATCGTTCATCACCCGCAGCAGGGCCCGGCCGATATCGAGGCCGGCGAGGCATTCCCGCAGGCGCCGGTCGCCGGTCAGCCGCGCCAGCAGCCGCTTTTCCTCCTCGTTGAGACGCAGGAAGTTGATGTACCGGAAGTAGGCGTCGGTCAGGCCGGCGTAGCGGTCGAGCCGGGTAACGAAGGGGTCTTCGGCCGGCGGGTGATGATGATAGCCTTCGTAGAGAAGGCGGGGGAGGTTGACCGCCACCACCTGCAGGTTGTCCGGAATCCGGAAAGGGTCGGTCCGGCAGCTGAGCGGAGGAAGGGCGAAGCCGGCTACCAGTTCGCTGCTCAGCCAGGTCAGTTTTTCCTGCAGCAGCTCGGGATATTCGAGACAGCCGAGTTCGACCAGACTGGTGTGGCAGCCCTGTCCGGCGTGCCGGTACCAGGCGTATTCCTCGGCCGATATGCGTCCCCGGTGTTGCAGCCAGGCGCCGAAGTCGGCGTGTGTCACGCCGGGGGAAAGTCCGACCGGGCGGCCGCGAATCAGGTCGAGAAAGAACTGTCGGCCATCGCAGGAGAGTTGCAGTCGGCCGCTGAAGCGTTGCCGGAAATAACGGACCAGCAGCTGCGGCAGAGGCCCGGAGGCCGGCGTCGATTGCAGAGACCGGCTGACGGCTTTCAGCAGGGCTTCCGCCCGGAAAGGTTTCTCCAGGTAATGGCTGACGCCGAGTTTTGCCACCGCCTGCCGATATTTTTCGCCCCTGTAGACTCCGCTGACGATCACCACCGGCAAGGCGCGCGTCTTGCCGCTTTGGCGCAGCTTTTTCAGCAGTTCGACGCCGTGCAGCTTCGGCAGGCGCAGGTCGAGCAGCAGCAGGTCCGGCGGCTCGGCGGCGATGCGGCCCAGGGCCCTGACGCCGTCGCCGGCGGTTTCGACCCGGTAGCCTCGGCGGGCGAGCAGCTGCGCCATCGATTCGGCCAGGGTGCTGTTGTCCTCGGCAATCAGAATGCGTTGCGGGCGGTTCTCTTCCACCACGTTCCCCCCTGATCAAGGCAGTGACAAGTGACGGCAGGTGACGGGTCGCGAGCCGTAACGGGTACGAGTGTCCGTTGTGTCGCCGCTACGGTTTCCCTTTTCGGTGCAACTGGTATTTCCGTACCAGGCGATTGTGTTCCTTCAGAGTGCGCGAAAAGGCGTGCGTGCCGTCTCCTTTGGCGACGAAGTAGAGATAGTCCGCCGCGGCCGGTTCGGCGGCCGCCCGCAGGGCGTCCAGGCCCGGGCTGGCGATGGGACCCGGCGGCAGCCCGCTGCGGGTGTAGGTGTTCCAGGGGGTCGGCGTCGCGAGATCCCTGCGGGTCAGGTTGCCGTCGAAGTCCCGGATGCCGTAGATCACCGTCGGGTCGGCCTGCAGCGGCATGTTGCGCCGCAGTCGGTTGTGATAGACGGCGGCGATCAGCGGCATCTCCTCTTTCTTGCCCGCCTCTTTTTGCACGATGGATGCCAGGGTCACCAGCTGGTGGCGGTTCAGGCCGTGTCTTAGCGCCGCGGCCTGGATGTCGGGCGTTAGCCGCCGCCTGAACTCTTCCAGCATCGCGACGAGGAGCTTCTTCGGCGTCACCGCCCGGTCGATGGTGTAGGTCTCGGGAAAGAGATAACCCTCCAGGCTGGGGGCGCCGGGTGCGTACCGGGCCAGCAGTCGTTTGTCGGCGGCCGCCCGGAGAAAGGCCTCGGTCGTGCCGAAGCCCTGCTTTTGAAACCGTTCGGCGATCTGTTTGAGGGTGAATCCTTCCGGCACGGTGAAGCGGTAGCGGCGGACATCGCCGGCGACCAGCCGGTCGAGAACCTGGCCTGGCGTAGCCGGTTGCCGGAACAGGTATTCCCCCGCCTTGATCCGGCCGCTGACTCCGCGCCAGCGCGCCAGCAGGCGAAAGGCAGCGGCGTCGCCGACGACGCCGGCTGCGGCCAGCCGGTTGCTGATGCCGGTGAGGCTGCTGCCGGGGGGGATGTCGACGACGATTTCGCCGGCCGGGGCGACGGCGGTGTCGAGAAAGGTGAGACAGCGCCAGGTCAGGCCGAGAACGATGACGGCCGGTACCAGCAGCGCCAGCAGCAGGAGGATCCTCCTGAAGCGTCGCCGGCCGGGGCGCTCTGTCTGGTCTGGGTTCGCGTTCAAAACGCCGTCATTCTAAACAATTGCCAATCTTGGGTCAATCGAATCGGCGCCGATGCGGCAGGGCGTAAAGCGGAAGATGGTGTTCCGGCAAAGCCGGGGCCGGTCCCTGCTTCCGGTCAGGCCCGGAACTTGTTTTCCGTTCCCTTGAGCAGACGGTCGATGTTGGCCCGGTGCCGCCAGATGATCAGGGCGGCAATGAACAGGGTGACGGCGAAGGATGCGGTCTGGTCTTCGAACAGCAGGACCATAACGGGAGCCGCCGCTGCGGCGGAGATCGAACCGAGGGAGACGTACCAGAACAGCCGGAGCATGACGGCGAAGATGATGAAGGCACCGAGCACGGTCAGGGGGGAGAGGACCAGCAGGATACCCAGGGCCGTGGCCACCCCCTTGCCGCCCTTGAAGCCGAGGTAGACCGGGTAGCAGTGGCCGAGAAAGGCCGCGGCGGCGGTCAGGGCGACCACCTCCGGACCGAAGCGGCCCGACAGCTGCACGGCCAGCACCGGCAGCAGGCCCTTGAGGGCGTCGCCGAGCAGGGTGAGGATGCCCAGCTTGCGGCCGGCGGCGCGGTAGACGTTGGTGGCGCCGATATTGCCGCTGCCCACCTTGCGGATATCCTCGATGCCCGCCAGGCGGGCGAGGATGACCCCGGTCGGAATGGCGCCGATCAGGTAGGCGGCTACAAGAGCGATGGCGAGGGACAATTGCGGCTCCTCCGGAAAACACAAAAGCGGCCGGGGCCGCTTCTGCATGGTGGGGAAATGTCGGGATGACTGGAATCCCTACAATAAGCGTAGGTACGCGTAAGTAACTGAAATCAGATGGTAGCGGTTCCGCCATCTGTGCGGCCTTGTGTACTATTTTTTGCTAGTTGTTGTCAAGAATTTTTAGGTGTTTATGTCCCATCCGCAGCCTGCTTGTCAGGTCCCGGACAGTTAGATTGGATGGCGTGGGGAAAAGTCCTCTAAAAGTCACACTGCTCTTTTCGCAGCGCTCCAGAGCAACATGTTCAGAGAGTCTTTTCCCTTTTCCCTCGAACATATATACTTCCAAATGCCTCCTTCGGGGGGCTATACTTGCGGAACGGGTAAGATCTATGCCGACCAAAATGAAGCTGACCAAACATAATCTGCTGGAAACCCTCGCCGCGCCCGAACATGACGAATTCTTAAAGGAGTTCAAGGAAAGGTGTTATGCCAGAAAGTCCATAGTCAGCTCTCCCGTTGACGAAGAGGACCTGGTATTCATCGTAAAATCGGGCAGGGTCAGGGTTTATCTTGCCTATGAGGACAAAGAGTTCACCCTGTCGATACTGGGTCCTGGCGATATCTACAGCACCCATACCAGGGCCCTCACCCAGGCCATGGATGAGGTCACTATCCTCGTCATGGACGCCGCCAGTTTTCGGAAAAAGACCACTGAAATACCCGCTTTTTCCCTGACCATGGTCAAGGTTCTCGGTGATCTGCTGAAGAATTCCTTTAACATCATCAATGGCCTCGTTTTCAAAGATGCCCAATTGCGGCTCGCTGAATTTCTGGTTAACGCAGCCGAAGACACGGGAGTTGCAACGCCGCATGGCATCGAATTGCAGCTCGGTCTGACCACGGAAGATATTGGCCTGGTCATTGGTTCCAGCCGCCAGACGATCTCTCTCCTGGTCAATGACCTTCGAAAGTCCGGCATTCTGGAAAAGCTGAACCGCCGAACCCTCCTGATCAAGGACCTGGAGCGGCTGAAAGAGATGGCCGCCGACACCTGACAGCGCAGGAAAAACCACCTCCCGCCATTTCGTGGCCACATCTCCTCTGGGCTCCTTTCCCCCCAGAGGTTCCCGCCGGGAAAAATCCCTTCTGAACGGTCTGTAGAATCTGCTCAAGTCGCCTCGAAAACAACACCCCTGAAACTTTTTTTCAAACTGTCGGATAGCTGACAGAAGATGCTCTTCCTCATCCCCTAGAGTGTTCTACGGGATCAATATCCGTTTCTTAGGTTAAGGAGACAGGAGTATGGGTAGTGGCTTTGCGGTCGATGGGGCAGCCTTGTTTGCATTTACGGGTGCAATCATTCTGCTGGTGGGGGAGCTGGCGGCGCTGAGGCAGGTCGGGAATCTGGCCCGAGTGCTGGTTATCTCCAGCATCGCCGAATGCGGCTTTGTTCTTTTGGGGCTGGGGACGGGCACCTTTGTCGGTGGTTCCGGTGCCGTGTTGCACCTCGGCTATCAGGTGGTCATGCGCGGGCTGGTCTTCGTTGCCGCCTGGCGCCTGATCAAGGGGGCGGGCTCAAGCAGCCTGGAGCAGCTCAAGGGGAGCGGCGCGCGCATGCCCCTGACGGCGACCCTTTTCGGCTTCGGTCTGTTTTCGGTGATGGGGCTTTCCCCCTTCAAGGGCTCCATCAGCAAGTTCCTGGTGATTTACTCCGCCATCGAAGGCGGCCATTGGTGGCTGGCGGCGGCCGGAACGATTGCCAGCATCATCGGCGCGGTCTATTACCTGCGGATCATTCAGCAGGTCTGCCTGGAAAAGACGGACGGAGAAAAAAGGATCGCCGGCGAACTGCGCGCCGCCCCGGTCGCTTCCGTCCTGATGCTGGCGCTGGCCGGCCTCACCATTTTCATGAGCCTCTTCCCGGAGCCCTTTCTCCATTGGAGCGAGAAGGCCGCCGCCCTGTGGCTCCCGTCCGTAATGCACACCGGGGTGCCCGAATTCGAATCTCCCTGGTCGCTGCTGGTCCTCGTTCCCTACGTAGGCGGATTCGCCGTCTACCTGCTGGGGCGCTTCTCCCACGGCCTGCGCAACGGGGCGGCGATCGCCCTGGCCGCCCTGGCCCTGGCGCTGGCGTGGCAGGCGGACGGGATCGACAGCCTGTCAAGGCTTTTCGCGGTGATCATGGCCGCTGTCGGCCTGCTGGTCGTCCTTTACTCCGCGGCCTACATGAAGGGGAAGGCACACAGCAACCGCTACTTTTTCTTCCTCCTGCTGATGCTGGGCTCCCTGCTCGGCCTGACGACCAGCCCTGAGCTCGGCAACTTCTACGTCTTCTGGGAGCTGATGACCTGGACCTCCTATTTCCTGGTGATCCATGAGCAGACGCAGAAGGCGCTCCGGGCCGGCTACAAGTACTTCCTCATGTGCACCTCCGGCGCCTACGTGATGCACTTCGGCATCCTGACCTTGCACGCCGAACTGGGGAGTCTTGACCTGTCGGTGATCGCTGATAAGGCCCCCCTCCTCTCGCCGGCCCTGATGGCGGCAGTGCTGGTCACCTTCATGGTCGGTCTGGGGGTCAAGACCGGCCTGGTGCCGCTGCACAGCTGGCTGCCTGACGCCCACCCCGTCGCCCCCTCCTCCATTTCCGCCCCCATGTCGGGGATATTGACCAAGGCCGGCGTCTACGGCCTTACCAAGATCCTCTTCGCGGTATTCGGCGTCGGCCTCCTGGCCCGCCTGGGGAGCTGCGGCAGCTTCTCGACCTTCGGCCTGGCCCTTTCCGTCCTGGGGTCGCTGACTCTCCTGTACGGGGAGGTCATGGCCCTGCGGCAGACAGATATCAAGCGCATGCTGGCTTACTCGACCATGGCCCAGGTCGGGGAGATCGTGGCGGTGCTGGGCCTCGGCACCTACCTCAGCATCGCCGGCTCCCTGCTGCACGTCCTGAACCACGCGATCATGAAAAACCTGCTCTTCCTCGCGGTCGGCGCCCTGATTTTCCGCCTGAAACGCCAGGATATCGACAGCTTCAAGGGGGTCGGCCGGGTCATGCCGGTCACCTCGGCGTGTTTCAGCATCGGCGTCCTGGCCATCATGGGACTGCCGCCGTTCAACGGTTTCATCAGCAAGTTTCTGATGCTCTATGCCAGCGTACAGGCGGGGCAGGTTGCCCTGGCCGCCCTGATTCTGTTCGGCAGCGTGCTCGGCGGCATCTACTACCTGCGCCTGGTGCGAATCCTCTTTTTCGAAAAATACCAGGGGCCTGCCCTCAAAGAAGTGCCGGCAAGCATGCTCGCCCCGATCCTGGCTTTGACCGGACTCTGCATCTTCAACGGCCTCTTCCCCCAATTCAGTCTGGGGCTGGTAAGACCGGTGGCCGACCTGATCGCCGCCAGGGGCGGGATGGCGCTGACCGCTATTCCCGATCTGTCCATTGCCTGGCCCCTGATGGTAGTCATTCCGATGCTAGGCGGACTCCTGGTCTACCTGGTGGGCAAGCGTTCGGCAGCGGTCAGCGGCTGGCTGGCGGTGGCGACCATGGTTGCCACCATGGTCGCCGTGTTTGCCGCCTCGGACGCCCTGGATATCTTTTCCTGGAGTTTTGCGCTGCTGATCGCCTTTATCGGCGTTTTGAATCTGCTCTATTCCCTGGGGTACATGTCCCACGGTCACGCCCAGGGCCGCTTCTACATGTTCTTCGTGTTGATGATCGGCGGCCTGCTGGGGGTGGCGGTGAGCAAGGATCTCTTCAACTTCTTTGTTTTCTGGGAGATCATGAGCAGCTGGACCCTCTACTTCGTGATTATCCATGAGGAGACCCGGGAGGCGCTCCGGGAAGGGTTCAAATACTTCCTTTTCAACTATATCGGCGCCAGTCTGATGTTCCTGGGGCTGCTTGTCCTCGCCGCCAATGCCGGCACCTTTGCGATGGCCGAGCTGGCCGGCCGCCTTAGCGCCCTGCCGACCGGGCTGCTGGCCCTTGGTCTGATCCTGATGTTGCTCGGCTTCATGATGAAGGGCGCAATGCTCCCTTTTCGCATCGATTATCAGATGCATCCGCCGACCGCGCCGACGCCGGTCAGCGGCTATATCTCTTCGGTGCTCTTGAAGAGCGCGCCCTTCGGCATGGCCAAACTCTTCTATGTCTTCGGCGGTGTCGCTCTTATCGGCAATATCGGCATGGCCGGCGGCATGAGCGGATTGATGTATGTTGCGGCCTGTGTGGGCGGCCTGACCACCTTGATGGCGGCGGCCCTGGCCCTGGTGCAGAGCGGCATGAAGCGGCTGCTTATCTATCATACCGTCAGCCAGATGGGCTATATCATCCTCGGGGTCAGCCTGGGCACCTCCCTGGGGGTGGCCGGCGGCCTGCTCCATCTGGTCAACCACATGCTGTTTAAGAACCTCTTATTCCTGGTTGCCGGAGCCATTATGGTCAAGGCCGGGGTCGAGAACCTGGACCAGCTGGGCGGCATCGGCCGGAAGATGCCGATAACGCTGGCGGTCTTTGCGATCGGGGCCTTTTCCATTGCCGGGGTGCCGCCGCTCAACGGCTTTACCTCCAAATGGCTCATCTACCAGGCCGCCATGGAGGGAGGGCATGTCTTCCTCGCCTTGCTCGCCATGGCCGCCAGCGTTCTGACCCTGGCCTCCTTTGTCAAATTCCTCCATGCCGCCTTTTTCGGCCAGTTGTCGCGGGAACTGGAGCATGTAACCGAGGCCCCGGCGACGATGCTGACACCGATGGTCCTTTTGGCCTTCCTGTGTATCCTCTTCGGAATCTTCCCCGGTCTGCTGCTGACCCCGATCGCCTCGATCGAGACGGCTCTGGGCCTGGTCCCCCTCGACGTCTCGCTTTTCGGGCGGCTTCTCGCCCCGGGTGGGTGGAATCCCGGTCTGATGACCCTCCTGGCCGTGGTGGTCCTTCTCTGCGCAAAGGGTTTCTACGCTCTCGGCAACGGGCGGGTCCGCTACACCAAGGCGCATACCTGCGGCGTGACCGACCTGGAGCCCGGCCTGAGCCATGTCAATGCCAGCAACCTCTACGAGTCGCCCAAGGCGCTGGTCCTCAAGTGTATCAGGCTGGTCGCCTGGAAGGCCCATTCGGATAGGGAGAGATAACCATGATGGAGATGCTGAGCCCGTTTTTTCACCTGCTGGTTTTCCCCGGGGGCCTGTTCGCCCTGGCCTTCGGGCTGCTGCTGAAGGGGGTCGACCGTAAGGTCGTGGCCCGCTTGCAGCGTCGGGTCGGTCCCCCGCTTCACCAGCCGTTCATCGACCTGGTCAAGCTGTTGCGCAAGGACTCGCTCGTTCCAGAAACCGCCCAGCGTCAGGCCTTCCAGTGGGCTCCGCTGCTGGGGTTCACCGGCGTTGCGCTTGCAGTCATGCTGATCCCCATCAGCGGGGTTTACGAGAACGGTGATGCCTTCGGCGACCTTCTGGTGCTGCTCTACCTGCTGGTGCTGCCGGCCCTCGCGCTGATGATCGGCGGCTCCGCCTCCAGTAATCCCTTCGGCTCCATCGGCTTTTCCCGCGAGATGTCGATCATGCTCGCCTACGAGGGGCCGCTGCTGCTGGTGCTGTTGAGCGTTGCCCTCAAGGTGGGGGCGGCAACCGGGAAAACGGTCACCTTTTCCCTCACCGAGATCGTCCGCTTTCAGCAGGCAAACGGGCCGCTCCTTTTCGACTACACCATGCTGCCGGCCTTCCTCGCCTACCTGCTCTTCATCCCGGCGAATCTGGGGGTTGCGCCCTTCGATATCCCGGAGGCCGAGTCGGAAATTCTCGAGGGACCTCTGCTCGAATACTCGGGGCCGGCCCTGGCCATGTTCAATCTCATGTCGGCCCTGAAGATGGTCGTGATCCTGGGGCTGGGGGTTACCCTCTTCTTCCCGGCAGGGGTAGGGGGAGGTGCTCTCATCAACCTCCTCTGGTTCGCCTTTAAATGTCTGCTCCTGATGCTTCTCGCCGTCACCCTGGTGCGGACCGCTACTGGCAGGTTGAGGATCGACCAGGCCTTCAGCTTTTACTTCAAGTGGCCCGAAGCCCTGGGGGCGGCGAGTCTGATCATGGTGCTAATCGGAATCTGAGGGGAATTAGATGAAGAACATGTTGAAACGCATCGCCAAGAGATCGCCCTGGCTCTATCGCATCAACGCCGGCTCCTGCAACGGCTGCGACGTCGAGCTGGCAACGACCGCCTGCATCCCCCGCTTCGATGTCGAGCGACTCGGTTGCAAATATTGCGGTAGTCCCAAACATGCCGACATCGTTCTGGTGACCGGGCCGCTGACCGCCCGGGTCAAGGAGAAGGTCCTGCGCCTCTACGCGGAAATCCCGGATCCCAAGGTGACCGTGGCCGTCGGCATCTGTCCCATTTCCGGTGGCGTCTTCCGCGACAGCTACGCCATCGAAGGGCCCATCGACCGGTATCTGCCCGTCGACGTCAATGTCCCCGGCTGTCCTCCGCGGCCCCAGGCCATCATTGAGGGCATCGCCGAGGCAATCGAGATCTGGGCAACCAGGCTGTAGGGGAGGTCGAGCATGTTTTCGTTTCTAAAGATACTGGCGCGCAACCTGATTCTGGGGCCCTCCACCGACCCCTTCCCCCATGGGGAGACCTTCACCCCCGAGGGCCTGCGGGGCAAAATCCGTTTCGACGCCTCGGCCTGCGTCGGCTGCAGGATGTGTGAACACGTCTGCGCCGCCGGGGCCATAAGGATAGAAGAGACGGCGGACAAGAGCGGCCTCGAGTTTGTCCTCTGGCACAACAGCTGTGCCTTTTGCGGGTTGTGCGAACACTATTGCCAGACCAAGGCCATCCGCTTGACGGAGGACTGGCACATGGCCCACCGGCAGGAAGAGAAGTACGGCTATGTTGAAAAGGGGGTCGTCGGCTACGTCCCCTGTAGCCGGTGCGGCGACCCCATGGTGCCCGTCGCTCCCCAGCTGATGAAGATCGCCTACCGGGAGACCAACAGGGACATCGAGAAGCTGAGAGATTTGTGCCCTGATTGTCGCCTCAAACAGAGTGTCGGAGGGAGATAAGAGATGAGTGCTCTACAGCATCGGGTTGCAGAAAAATTGACGGCGGCCATCGGCGAAGGGTTCAGCCTCTCCTGGCGCACCGACTACAAGGGCGTGGTCACCGGCTGGTGCCGGCTGCCCGACAGTGCCCAGATCGAGGGGGCGGCGCGGGTGGTTGCCGAAATGGGCGGAAGGCTGAGCACGGTCACCGCGTACAAGAGACGGGACCAGCAGCAGGGCGCTCCTCGTGAGATCGCCTACCATTTCGACCTTGACGGCAGCACCCTGACGGTGACCATCGAGCTGGCGGAGGAGCGACCCCAGGTCCCTTCCATCACCCCCATCTTCCGCAACGCCGACTGGAACGAGAGGGAGCTCATGGAGCTGTACGACATCGAGGTCATCGGCCATCCCAATCCCAGAAGGCTCTTCCTCGACGAGAGTATCGAGCAGGGGGTGATGGATAAGCTGATTCCCTTTTCGACCATGACCAACGGCGCCGGCAGCAAGACCCTCTGGGAGAGAGTCATGGCCGCGGCCGCTGGAAAGGAGGAGAAATGAGCACCTACACCATACCCGTAGGGCCGCTTCATGTGGCTCTGGAAGAGCCCATGTATTTCAAGGTGGAGGTCAAGGGCGAGACCGTCGTCGGGCTCGACATCACCGCCGGCCATGTTCACCGGGGGATGGAATTTCTGGCGATGAAGCGCAACTTCTATCAGAACATCACCCTGACCGAACGGCTCTGCTCCCTCTGCTCCAACAATCACCCGTGCACCTATTGCATGGCGCTGGAGAGCATCGCCGGAATCCGCATTCCCGAACGGGCCGAATACCTGAGGGTCATCGCCGACGAGATCAAGCGCATCTCCTCGAACCTCTTCAACTGCAGCATCATGGCCCACATCATCGGCTTTGACTCCCTCTTCATGCACGTGATGGAAACCCGCGAGATCATGCAGGACGTCAAGGAAAGCATCTACGGCAACCGCATGGACCTGGGGGCCAACTGCATCGGCGGGGTCAAATACGATCTGACGGCCGAACAGAGCCAATATCTCAAGGCCCAGATGGAGAGGATGAAGAAACCTCTGGAAGAGATCTATCGCCTCTATACCGAGAACCCCTTCGTGCGCATGCGTACCGAAGGGGTTGGCATCCTGCCGAAGGAAGAGGCGGTTAGATACGGCCTCGTGGGCCCGGTGGCCCGCGGCTCGGGCATCGCCTACGATGTGCGCAAGAAGAGCCCTTATGCGGCCTATGACAGGCTGGACTTTCAGGTCCAGACCGAGCAGTCCGGCGACGTTCTGGCCAGGGCCATGGTCCGCCTCAGGGAGGCGCAGGAGGCGGTAGGTATCATCCTGCAATGTCTCGAAGATATGCCCCAAGGGCCCACCTGGATCGGGATCATGCCGGAAATCCCCGCCGGCGAAGCGGTGGCCAAGAGTGAAGCCCCGCGCGGGGAGCTGATCTACTATCTGCGCACCGACGGTTCGGACACCCCCGAACGGCTCAAGTGGCGGGTACCCACCTATATGAACTGGGATGCCCTGGGGGTGATGATGATCGGCAACAAGGTCTCCGACATCCCGCTGATCATCAACAGCATCGACCCCTGTATCTCCTGCACGGAGAGGTAGCTGCGACACCTGCGAAGGGGCTTTCTCTGTTCCCCGTCGCCGACGGCTGCCAGGGGATCTCCCCGCCAGCGATTTTTCTTCGAAGTGTCGGCTAGGTGACAGAATTTTTCTCCGCCCTGCCTTAAGTTGGAGTTCAGTGGAAGATCCCTCGCTGTCTGCAGGACCATGCGACGGACGGCAGTCTAAGGATGAGGATCCATGCACGAGACGGCGATAGTCGGCAGCCTCTTCGAAATCATCCGCGCCAAGGTGGCGGAGCACAAGATCCAGAAGGTTGTCCGGGTGAAGTTGAAGGTCGGTGAATTGACGGCGGTGGAACCGATGACCCTGACGGCTTGCTTTGAGGTCTTCGCCGAAGGGACCGTAGTCGAAGGAGCCGAGCTCCTCATAGAGCAGGTTCCGCTGACGGGCCAGTGCGGCGACTGCTCCAGGGAGTTCCGTATCCGAGAGTTTCGCTTTCGGTGCCCGGAGTGCGAAAGCACATCTGTAGAGATTGTTGGCGGCAAGGAGCTCTACATCGAAGATATGGAAGTCCAAAAGGAGCAAGGAGGTAATCCGAGATGAAGAAAACCATCGAGAACCCCATTATCTACGCTGATCCACAAAAATGTCTGGGGTGCAAGAACTGCGAACTGGCCTGTGCGACGGTTCATGCCGGCTGCGATCTGCAATCGGCCGTCGCGCAGGGGCTGCAGCTGCGGCCTCGCAACAAGGTCATTCAGGCCGGTGACACCATTGTTCCCATGCAATGCCGGCAATGCGAGGATGCGCCCTGTGCCCACGCCTGCCCGACCGGGGCGATCCTTCAGGACGGCAGTCATGTGAAGATCGAAGAGGGCAGCTGCGTCGGTTGCAAGCTCTGCGTCATGGTCTGTCCCTTCGGCGCCATCACGGTAAAGACCGATGAGAGTGGGGAGACTGATGGCCGCACCAACCGGGGGGTCGCGAAAAAGTGCGACCTCTGCATCGGGACGGCGATGCAAAGTGAAGGGGGCTCTTGCGCCTGTGTTGAAGCCTGTCCTACCGGCGCCATCATGCTGGTCGATATCGATGAGTATCGCCGAAAGCTCCATGCCGCCAGGGCCAGAGAGCTTGCGCAAACCCAGAAACATATCTCATTCGAAAGGTAATGCCATGAGCCATCAGAAAACCATCGATGCTTCCGCCAATGAGTTGCTTGAGGTCGCCAAGAAAGAGGGCATTGAAACGGTCTGGGATCGCTATGAAGCGATGAAGCCCCATTGCGGATTCGGCGAGCTGGGTGTCTGCTGTCGCCTCTGCTGGAAGGGGCCCTGCCGCATCGATCCCTTTGGTAATGGACCGCAAAGAGGGGTCTGCGGCGCTGATGCTCATACCATCGTGGCCCGGAACCTGATCCGGATGATGGCCGCCGGGGCTGCGGCCCACTCCGAGCATGGCCGCCATATCGCTCTGTGCCTGCTGGAGGTCGCCGACGACCACGCTCCGGCCTACAGCATCAAGGACAAAGATAAACTCAGGAGGATCGCCGAACGCCTCCATCTCGCCCCTGAGGGTAAGGATATCAAGCAGATCGCCAGGGAGGTCGCCACAGCGACCCTGGACGATTTCTCGCGCCAGCAGGCCTCCATCCCCTGCAACTGGGCCAAGGAAACCATGACCGAAGAGCGCGTCGACAGATTGGTCCAGCTCGGGGTCATGCCGCATAACATCGATGCTGTTGTCACCCAGATCATGGGACGTACCCACGTCGGCTGCGATGCCGACCCGGTCAACCTCCTGCTCGGCGGAATCAAGGGGGCCCTCGCCGACTATACCGGCATGTATATGGCTACCGAGCTCTCCGATGCCCTCTTCGGCACGCCCCAGCCGGTCATCAGCTCGGCGAACCTCGGGGTGCTGAAGGAGGATGCGGTCAATATCGCCTTGCACGGGCACAATCCTCTGCTGAGCGAAGTCGTCTGCGACGTGGCCATCGGCATGAACGAAGAGGCGAAGAAGGCCGGTGCCAAGGAAGGGATCAATATCGTCGGCATCTGCTGTACCGGTAACGAGGTCATGATGCGCCACAACATCCCCCTGGCGACCAACTACCTCTCCCAGGAGCTCGCCCTGGTCACCGGTGCCGTCGACGCCCTGGTGGTCGATGTGCAGTGCATCATGCCTTCGGTGGCCAAGATCAGCGAGTGTTACCACACCGAGGTCATCACCACCATGGCCGAGAACAAGATCCCCGGCGCAACTCATATCCAGTTCCAGGAAAAAACCGCCCTCGAAGATGCGCGGAAAACTGTCGAACTGGCCATCGAAGCATTTAAGAAGCGGGGCTCCAGTCCGGTCCATATTCCGAACCACAAGCAGACCGCCATTGCCGGATTCAGCGCCGAAGCCCTCATCGGGGCCCTGAGCAAGCTCAACGCCGAGGATCCCCTGAAACCGATCATCGACAACATCGTCGACGGCAGCATCCAGGGCATTGCCCTCTTCGTGGGCTGTGGCAATCCGCGGGCAACCCAGGACAACAACTTCATGACCATCGCCAAGGAGCTGGCGCGGAACAACGTCATGATCTTGGCCACCGGCTGCGCCTCCGGGGCCTTCGCCAAGAACGGTCTAATGACCCAGGAGGCCACTGAAGCCTACGCCGGGGACGGGCTCAAAGGGGTCCTGACCGCCGTCGGCCAGGCCGCCGGCCTCGAAGGCCCCCTGCCGCTGGTGCTGCACATGGGATCCTGCGTCGATACCACCAGGGCGGCCAATGTCGCCGTGGCCATAGCCGACAAGCTGGGAGTCGACCTGGACAAGCTGCCCTTGGTCGCTTCGGCCCCCGAGGCGATGTCCGAGAAGGCGGTGGCCATCGGCACCTGGAGCGTCGCTCTGGGCCTTCCGACCCACATCGGAATCACCCCTCAGATCACGGGTTCGAGCGAAGTCGTGAAGTTTCTGACCGAAACGGCGAAGGAGGCCCTGGGCGGTTACTTCATCGTCGAAACCGATCCTGTGAAGGCTGCGGACAAGTTGTTTGATGTGATCAAGGAAAGACGTCAGGGATTAGGAATCTGATTTTTCAACCATCGGGGTCAGGGCGCACAGGCCCTGACCCCGATTTACTGTAAGAGGTTTTCCCATGAAAATAGCGGTTACCGGCAAAGGCGGGGTCGGCAAGACGACCATCTCGGGGATGCTGGCGCGGCTTCTGGCCGCAGAAGGGCATCGCGTTCTGGCCATCGATGCCGATCCGGATGCCAACCTCGCCTCGGCCCTGGGCATCTCCGAGGCGGAATTCAGAAAGATAACCCCGATTGCGAAAATGAAGGAGGAGGCCGAAAAGCGCACCGAGGCAAGCGGCAGCGGTTCCTACTTCATCCTCAATCCCAAGGTGGACGATCTGCCGGAAAAGTACTGCCTGGAGCACGCAGGGGTGAGGCTGCTGTCGATGGGGACGGTTGAGCAGGGCGGTACGGGCTGTGTCTGTCCGGAGCATACGCTGGTCAGGAGGCTGATGAAGCACCTGCTGATCGAGAGAGACGACGTGGTGATTATGGACATGGAAGCCGGCATCGAGCATCTGGGCCGGGGGACCGCAGAGTCGGTGGATGCCCTGATCATCGTCGTCGAGCCTGGCCGCAGAAGTGTTCAGACCGCCGAGCAGATAAAGAGACTGGCCGGCGATATAGGCATCAAGAATACCTTCGTCGTCGGCAGTAAAATACGGGACGAGGCCGATGGCCGCTTTATCACCGGCGCCTTACAGGATATCGAACTGTTGGGCCTGGTCTCTCTGAGCGATGTAGTCAGGGAAGCGGACCTCAAGGGGGTTTCACCTTTCGATATCGGGGGCGATGTGGTCGACGAAATCCGTTCCATCAAGGATACGTTGTTTGCAAAGGTAGCCGGAGCCAGCTAGAAAACAGCCTCAGACAAATATCGTCTGCCAGCTATCAGGTCCGCCTAGAGCGACCCCCGTCTGTACCGATTTGTCTACCTTCGGGGCCGCAAGTTAAATAAAAAGCCTAGCTATTTTCATCGTTCGTCGAAGAGACGCGGTGAAATAGCTAGGCTTTCTTATGTCAACCTGAGGAATCAGGTGGTTGTAGTGGTCGGGATGACTGGATTCGAACCAGCGCCCCCCCCCTGCTCCCGAAGCAGGTCTTCGCTTTACGGAAGAAGTTCGGCGGCATCTTTAATCACTAAGGTGTCTATTTGCCCGAACGTTATTGAGAAACGCGGATTGAACTGCCGCTGGCGTCCTGTTTAGGCGGTTTCCGTTTTCAGGTTTTCCTGTAGCAGTTTGGCCGCATCTGTCTTTTTTAGAATGTCATACAACAACCCATAGAACAGGTCTTGTGCTCCAGCATCGGAGAGTAACCGCTCGGCAATTGACTTGTGGGACGCCAGCGCTTCGACGATGGCATCTGTGGCGGCTTCGGGCAGGTCGGCCTTCAGGGCCTGCTCGCGGGAATTGTTCTGCACCTGGGCCATGACGGTCTCGTTCTCGCGCAGCTTTTCACTGATGTGCACCGCGAACATCACCTTGTCCTTGTCGGTGATTCCCTCACCGAACAGTTCGTTCAGTTTTTCGATCAGCTCCGAAAGAAAGGTCCGCTCCCGGTCGCGCGGCTCACCCGAGCCCAGCCCGGTGACCGGGCGCAGGACGCCCCAGTCCTCCTGCTTTTCCGCCGCGATCCCGTCCAGCTTGCCGTCGTTCAGGACGGCATAGTGGGTCAGCTGCAGCCCTTTCAGGTCGATCTCCTCGGGATTGATGCTCTTCAGGCGGTTGCGCAGCAGCCGGGCGTAACCGGCAAAGGCCTCCAGTTCCGGATCGCCGAACTCGACCAGCTGGGCGATATATTCGTACATGCGCACGAACTTGCCCAGGTTTTCCTTGAACTTCAGCAGGGCATCTCGCTTTTTGGTTGCCTCGCCGCGCTTGAGATCGGCTTCCGCGGCGGCGGCCTCGTCACCCGCCGCGTGGCAGCGCTGGAATTCGCGCTCGTGCTGCTCGATTTGTTCGTTCAGCTCCTTCAGCCGGCCGTTGAACCGCTGGGTCGCCGGGTCGGTGATCGCCATCAACTGGGCCTGGCGCGGCTCCGGCCGGGTGATTTCCGCGCCGAAGCGCTCCACCTCTTCCGGGGTGTAGATCAGCGCCTTGTCGAGGGTTTCCTTGATGTCGTAGACGATGTGCGGGTCCTGGACATCCTCGATGCGGGCCTCCTTGTAGAACAGCCGGAAGGCGGCGAGAATCTCCTGCGGATCGTTGGCGAAGTCGATCACGTAGGTGCGGTCCTTGCCCGGGTAAATCCGGTTGAGGCGGCTCAGGGTCTGCACCGCGTCGACCCCGGAGATCTTCTTGTCGACGTACATCGCCACCAGTTTCGGCTGGTCGAAGCCGGTCTGGAACTTGTTGGCGACCAGCATCACCTGATACTGGTCGGTGTCGAAGGCGCGGCGCAGATCCTGCCCCCTGACACCAGGATTCATGTTGTTCTCGTCGAATTCCTCGCCCGCCAGCGTCGCGTCGACCTGACCGCCGGGGACCTTGCCCGAAAAGGCGACCAGCGCCCTGATGCCCTGGTAGCCCTTCTCTTTGACGTAGCGGTCGAAGGCCAGCTTGTACTTCACCGCCGAAGCGCGCGAGCCGGTCACCACCATCGCCTTGGCCTGACCGTTGAGCAGATGCGCCACCGTCGAGCGGAAATGCTCGACGATCAGCTCCACCTTCTGGGCCACGTTGGTCGGATGCAGCGACAGCCACCTGGCCAGGTTGCGTCGCGCCTGTTTGGCGTCGACCCGCTTGTCTTCCTTGAAAGCCTGCCCCAGGCGGAAGGCCACCCGGTAGGAGACGTAATTGCGCAGCACATCGAGAATGAAGCCTTCCTCGATTGCCTGCTGCATGCTGTAGATGTGGAAGGGACGCGGCGGGTTCTCCTTCGACAGGGGCTTGCCCGGATCGGCCGGGCGGCCGAACAGGGTCAGGGTCGAATGTTTCGGCGTCGCGGTGAAGGCAAAGTAGGAGACATTGGGCGGAAACTTTTTCACCTCCTGCAGACGCAGCAGGATTTCGTCCGAGGTCATGCTGGCCAGGTCTTCGTCCTTGTCGAGCGCCAGCGTCGCCCGCAGTTTGCTGGCCGATGAGCCGGTCTGCGAGCTGTGCGCCTCGTCGATCACAAGGGCGAAGTTCCGGTCCTTGAGCGAGGTTTCCGAGAGAATCGCCTCCATCGCGTAGGGAAAGGTCTGCAGGGTCACCACGATGATCGGCGTGCGCTGCTGCAGTGCCTCGGCAAGCTGCCGGCTTTTCGGCAGCGGGCTCGCCTCGCGGTCGATGGCCCGCACCACCCCCATCTGGTGGTCAATCTGCCGGATGGCCTCTTGCAACTGGGCGTCGAGCACCGTGCGGTCGGTGATGACGATGACCGAATCGAAATACTTGCCGCCGTCGGGCCGGCGCAGGCGAATCAGCTCGTGGCAGGTCCAGGAGATGGAGTTGGTCTTGCCGGAACCGGCGCTGTGCTGCACCAGGTAACGCTGTCCCGGACCTTCTTCGCGCACGGTGTCGATCAGCGCGGTGACCGCCTCCCACTGGTGGAAGCGGGGGAAGACCATCGTTTCGGCGATGTACGGCCGGCCGTCGGCGTGCTGCTTCTCCTTTCTCTCCAGCAGCATGAAGCGGTGAAAGATGCGCAGCCAGTTGTCGGGCTGGAGAATCTGCTCCCACAGGTAGCTGACCGCATAAGTGCCGTCCTGCGCCGGCGGGTTGCCTGCCGCGCCGTCGTTGCCCCGGTTGAAGGGGAGAAAGATCGTTTTCGCCCCGGCCAGGCGGGTGGTCATGTAGATTTCCGAGGTCGAAACGGCAAAGTGCACCAGCGCCCCGCGCTTGAAGGTGAGAAGCGGGAAGCTCAGGCCGCTCTGCCGGTCCTTCGGTTTGCGGTCGGTGCGGTACTGGCGGATGGCGTCCTCGACCGACTGGGTGAAGTCCGATTTCAGTTCCGCCGTGGCCACCGGGATGCCGTTGATGAAAAAGACCAGATCAATCGACCACTCGCGGTCGGGGGCGTATTTGAGCTGGCGCACCACCCGCAGCCGGTTGGCCTGGTAGCGCTGGATGACCTGCTCGTTGCGATCGTCCTCCGGCAGCGACTGGCAGAGGATGACCCGCCCGGCGCCGACCAGGTTGACGCCCCGGCGGATGACTTCGAGGGTGCCGTCCTTCTCCAGCGCCTTCACCAGCCGGTCGAGGACGATTTTTTCGGTGGTGGTGCCGTTGAGCTTTTCCAGTTTGGCCCAGGCTTCGGGCTGCGAGTCTTTCAAATAGCCGATGACATCTTCGGGATAGAGCGCCCGCACACGGTCGTAATTGCCGGCATCACCGACAAGCCAGCCCTGCGCGGCGAGTTGCTCGACGATGTGGTCTTCGAAGTGAACCTCGTGGTGCGGGCTGGCGGACAGACTCATAGTTATTCCCCCCTGACGTCGATCTGGCCGGTGACAGCAGCCGTGATGAGCGCGGCGCGGCGTTCTTTGAGAAGATTGACACTAAATTCAAGAGTTGTAATCAATTTACAGATTTGTGTGCATTGTTTTGTCAGTCTCTCGACGATTTTTCCCTGTTCAGCTTTTGGAGGTATGGCTAAATAGAATCCCAAAAAATCACCTTGGGAGATGTTTTGCATACTAGAGCTTGTGCCGGCACAAACCATCTCCACTTGCGTTCGGTAAATTGATGTCATTGTCCAGTAATGGACAAATTGAGGAACAACTGATATATCAAAAAAAACCATCCATAAACGGTCGGGAAGATAAATGTTGGGGTAGTCGTCGCTCACATAACCCGCCGCTCCAACAAGGCTTGGGGTGTTCATTCTACTGACGATGAGGGTATTTTTTACGACGGGGCAACTTACTCGGTGTAGATCTTCTTCAACGACCGTTTTGTTTTCGTTTGCTTCAAAATTACCAGAGTAAACAGAACTGGTTTTTAAAACAGCCAACTCTCCATTCTCGGCTGGTTTATCTATAGCATTCACGCTTGTCCCTGACACTATTTTTGATACTAAGCGTTTAAGTGGCAAAACCTCCCAATGCGCCGGCACCTCCCCCAACCACTCGACCCCGGAATCCTTCATCGGCACATTCGGGTCAAGCCCCTTGGTCACGGCCTGGGTGATGATGGCCTGGCGCTTTTCTTTCAGCAGCTCAATCAGGCGCTGCTTTTTCTCAATCAGCGCGTCAATGCGCGCGGTTTCGCGGTCGAGAAAGGCGGCGATGGCTTGTTGTTCGTCAGAGACGGGAATTGTCACAGGCAACCGCCGCAGGTCGCCGAACCCCATAGACTGACGAACACCACCGCCCATGCTGTAAAAAATCTTCTGGATATCGTAGGCGTGTAGCAAATAATGCAGATAGCGAGAGTCGACCGAATTGCTAGGGCGCAAACAAAGATAAGCAGATGTGATTATGCCCCGCTCTTTTGCACACCCGGTCCTCAAGCTTCGCTGGTCGTTCTGTAGGTCAGTCAGACGAAGGATTATATCTCCAGGCTCGATTATCTGGTAGGTTTCAAACGAGGCTGGCAATAAGCCGAAATCCGTGTCAACAGATCGCCTAATAATTTTCCCGTAACTGAGCGAGAGAACATTATTTTCGATGTTGCCTGTATTCTTGACTTTGCGCTCAACAGAAACAGCAAGAAGTGGTTTAATATCCCAATGTTCAGGCACTTCACCCAGCCACTCCACCCCTGAATCTTTATATTTCGGATACGGCTTGTAACGCCTCACACCGCCACCTCTTTTTTTGTCCCCATCCTTCAATTGCCCGATGGCAACAAGCTTGTCAAGCTGCGGTAACGTCATCTTCCGACCCGATCAAAAAGATTTTGGGTTGCCGGACAACACGGGCAACAAAGCTGTCGTCAGCCGCCATTTTGCTCCGAAACTCTTCGAGGCTGTAGATGGTCGGATTGACCGTTCGCCCCAACCTGGTTTCAGCATCAGCCAAAATGGTCATCACTTCGGAATAAGCCAAATCGTCGGATACGATCAGCAGGTCGATATCGCTGCCGGCGTGATCCGTGCTTTTGGCAACCGACCCGTAGATGAAGGCCAGAACAATCCTGTCCCCGCAACGGGCCAGGGCCGCTCGCAGGACGTCCGCCAGACCGAACGTCTTCCGCACGATTCCCTTCAGTTCTTCGAAGATCGGTGATCTCTCGTTGGCCTGGTAATGTTTCTGATTGCCGACCTGCCTGACGGTCAGCAGGCCCGCGGCCGCGAGTTTCTCAAGTTCGCGGTGTACACTGCCAACCCCCATCCCTGCCAGTCTGACAATTTCCTTGGCGTAATAGCTCCGATCCGGGTGGCCAAACAGCAACCCCAGAACCTGGCGCTGGGTCTTGGTAAACAGGGCATCGCCCAGACTGGTTGTTCTCGTCTTCTTCGTTCCCATAAAAGGAACTATAGTTCCCTTTTTGGGTTGTGGCAAGCAGAAAATATCCCGCAACAATCCTCTGTCCGCAGAACGGGTGCCCCTTGTTAAAGGCAGGATATAACATGGAGCCTGGCGGCCTCCCTTGTTATACCCTGCCTGACATTCTCACTCTGTCACCTCTTCACGCAACCGGTTCACATCCCAAATCTCTTCGGCAATTCGCTGATAGAGCGCCTGCCGCTCATCGAGAGGTTGGCCTTCTTGAATCCGGGAAGTACCTTGATGGGCAAACAAAACAGGGGCCGGCAACTTTCAGCACCAGCCCCATAAAAAGTAACCCGCCGGGGTGCGCATGTCAGGCCGAAACCTGCAGAGGCGTGGCGGGTGTTGTTGCCGGCAGTGTAGTTGGTTTTTTTCTGCATGGCAATTGTCAAATTCCCATCTGATTGAGATTCTGCTGTTACAGATTCCAGAATTTCTCTTTGTACCAATTCTCCGGCATGCCCATGTGTTCACGACTGACATGTGGGTGTTGCTCCATCAGTTCAAACAATCTCTGATGCCAGCTGGAGCCGGGATTGATTCGGCGCAGCATGTACTCAATGACCACGAGCAGATGGTAGAGGCGTTTCGTCGGGTCGATGCCTGTTCTCGGCAAGGGGGAAAGGTTCGGCCAGTTCGCCGGTGGTTTTCTGGGTATCCGCGGTCGACTTCCGAACTCCCGGTTCCAGGTGCGGGCGTGATGGGCGCAGACGTTTCTCAGGTCGGACAGCGCCCGAAACCAGGATTCGGCAATCGGAACAGGTAATCCCCAGAAGTCTGCGACCGCTTGTTTGTCCTTTTTATGGCGCAAATGGGCAAAGAGATAGGAGACCTCCTTGAAGGTCAGAACCTCCATGACCATCCACACGGGCGGCAGTTCCGGGTCACGGTATTTCTGTCGATAATGCTGCAGAAAGGGCTCGGCGTTGCGGCCATTACACTTTTCGCGCACATTGTCCAGCAGCCAGTCATGGCCATATTTGTTGCCGAATATTGCTGGAAGAGTGTAGGCATGGGCTCCATAGTTCTCGCCAAGCACCTGGGTCATGCGGGCACGAAAGGCAACCTCGATACGTTCGATGGCGTCGAGGATGAAGAGTCTCAGTTTGCGGTCGAAAACGTAGAGACCAAGGACATCGTCAAAGGTCACACCCGGCTTGAAGCGATGGTCAGCACTTTGAAACGGTCGGCTGTAGGCACTCAGGCGGTAGTAGCTGATGACGGAGAGATAGCGTCGAGCGCGTTCCGGGTCAGGGACATTCAGCCCGCGTGACTGCCAGAGCTCAAGCTGCTCGTCAATGGTAAGAGGGGCTTTGTTGAACTGATTCATGCCCGCAAACTCCGGGCAATAAAAAACCCGCCAAAGTGTGCATAGCCGCAAGCGGCCAGAGGCATGGCAGGTGTGTTGGATAACTTATACACAAAAAGCTGTGGATTTGCAAACTTTTTTACAGGTCGTACACCAATTTGGGTGGTTGCGCCATCAAAACAAGTGGTTGCACAGTTGGAAAAGCTCACTCCGTTACCTCCCGCAGCAGATCCTGAATCTCCCGCTCCACCTGCCGCAGCTCGGCGTCGATCTCCTCCAGCGGACGCGGCGGCACGTACTTGTAGAAATAGCGGTTGAAGTTGATCTCGTAACCGACGATGCCGACCGCGCCGTCCTTCGGGTCGCGCTTGCTTTCGTCGATCCAGGCGTCCGGCACGTGGGGGACGACTTCACGGGCAAAGTAGTCTGCCACCGATTCCGACAGCGGCACATTCTCGTAGTCGCGCAGATCGGGATTCGGCTCGAAGGCTCCCTTGGCCTTGCAATATTCGGCTTCGGGGTCGTGTTCGCCGAGGTGTTTCTGTAGCAGCTTCTTCTCCGGCGCGGCAAGTTTGCCGCCCAGGGCGGCCGTTACCGCCTTGAAGAACTGGTCGCGTGAGAGGTATTTCTCTTCGAGTTGTTCCAGCGCATTCAGCAGTGCCTGCTGGCGCTCTTCGTCCAGCTTCCCCCAGACCTTGTCAGCCTGTAGGGCCTCGAGCCGCAGCTCGTCGCGCGGATGGAAGGCAAGCTGCAGGGGGCGCTCGACGGTGATGCGCCGGTAGCCGAAGTCGGTGGTGTTGAAAATCTTGCTGGTCTCGCTCTCTTCGAAATCTGCAAACTGCCGGGCGATGATTGCGATCTGCTCGTCGCTGATGTAGCGCCGCTTGCTGCCGAGACTCTTGCGCATCGGCGTCCAGAGTTCGGTGGCGTTGATGAGCTGCACCTTGCCCTTGCGGCGGGGGTCCTTGTGGTTGGAGAGAATCCAGATGTAGGTGGCGATGCCGGTGTTGTAGAACAGGTCGGTCGGCAGGGCGACGATCGCCTCCAGCCAGTCGTTTTCGAGTATCCAGCGGCGGATTTCCGATTCGCCGGAGCCGGCGCCGCCGGTGAACAGCGGCGAGCCGTTGAGGACGATGCCGATGCGGGTGCCGCCGTCCTCAAAGCGGCGCTTGGAGATCAGATGCATCAGAAAGAGCAGCGAGCCGTCGGAAACCCGCGGCAGACCAGGGCCGAAGCGGCCATCAAAGCCCTTGATCTGGTGCTCGTCGGTGACCGCTTTCTGTACCTTCTTCCAGTCGACGCCGAAGGGAGGATTGGCGAGGCAGTAGTTGAAGCGCTCCAGCGGCAGCTGGTCGTCGCTGAGGGTGTTGCCGAACTTGATGTTTTTCGGGTCGTAGCCCTTGACCAGCATGTCGGCCATGGCGATGGCGTAGGACTCGGGGTTGAGTTCCTGGCCGTAGGGGACGATGCGCGCCTTGTCGTTCCATTCGTGTACCTGCTCGATGCCGGAGGCGAGAAAGCCGCCGGTGCCGCAGCAGGGGTCGTAGATGGTGCGGATGACGCCTTCACCGGTCAGAACCTCGTGGTCGGGGGCGAAGACCAGGGTGGTCGCCAGGCGCACGACATCGCGCGGGGTGAAGTATTCTCCGGCGGTATCGTTTGCGCTTTCGGCGAAACGCCGGATCAGTTCCTCGAAAATCAGCCCCATTTCGTGGTTCGACACCACGTCGGGGTGCAGGTCGATACCGGCGAAGCGCTGCACCACCAGGTAGAGCAGGTTGGCTTCGGCCAGTCGGTCGAGCCAGGTGGTGAAATTGAAATAGTCGAAACAGGCGCGGGCGTTGCTGCTGAACCTGGCGATGTAGTCTTCGAGATTGGCCCGGGTTTCGGTTTCGCCGACATTGGCCAGGGTGTAGCGGGAGACATTATAGAATCTTTGCCCTGCGACTTTCGGCAGGATGGCATCGAGGTCGAGACCGCTCTCCTTCAGTTCGTCGTAGCGTTTCAGCACCGCTTCGCGGGTCGGCTCGAGCACACATTCCAGGCGTCGCAGCAGGGTGAACGGCAGGATGATGCGCCCGAAGTCGGAGCGCTTGAAGTCGCCGCGCAGCAGGTCGGCGACCGACCAGATGAAGTTGGCCTGGTTCTGCAGATTCATGGTCGTCTTTCCGGGAACAGAAAAGCCGTCAGACCGGTCATCGGTGCAGACGGCGTGGCTGGGTATTGTCGAGTGACGGCATGGCCCCTCCTTAATGCAAGACAATTCAGGGCGTTACCTTAGCGCAATCGGTTAGGGCCGTCAAACGTCGGGTGCGTGTCGTTGGTTGGCGAAAGGGGGGGCTGTTGACTGCGGGCGGCCGTAGATTTTCGCAGGGCAGACAAAAAAGGGTCGGCGATGTGTCGCCGACCCTTTGTCTTTGCGTGGAAGAATGGTCGGGGCGAGAGGATTTGAACCTCCGACCCCCTACTCCCGAAGCAGGTGCGCTACCAGACTGCGCTACGCCCCGACGTCTTCCTCAGTGCCGCATCCTGTCGGCGCGGCAGGTGGCTTTATAACCCTTTCCTCGACCTTTGTCAATGCCGATGTTACTGCTCGCTGCCGGAACTCTGTCGTTCGATCCACTTGCCGAAGTCCTGCAGATCGCGACCGAATCCGGACAGGCACTGACAGCCGGTCAGGGTCATCAGGGCGAGCAGAAGCAGCAGGGCGAACAGGCGTTTCATGATCCTTCCTCCTTGGTCTCTCGGGCGCCCTTCCGGTCGTGCCGCCACATGTCGAGCAGCAGCAGGCCGACCCCGACGCAGATGGCCGAGTCGGCGATATTGAAGGCCGGCCAGTGGTGCTGGTACCAGTGTACGTCGATGAAATCGATCACCTCGCCGAGGCTGACACGGTCGATCAGGTTGCCGATGGCGCCGCCGAAGATGAGGGCCAGGGCCGTCGCCGCCAGTTTCCGGTCGTCCGCCAGCCGGTGCAGGTAGCCGACGATGATGCCGCAGGCGACCAGGGTGACGCCGATGAAAAATGGCACCCTGAGCGGGCTGTCGGCCAGCATGCCGAAGGCGGCTCCCCGGTTGCGGACATAGGTGATGTGGAAGAAGTTTTCCACCACCGTCAGTGACTGGTAGAGGTCGAAACTGCCGACGATGACCTGTTTGCTCCACTGGTCGAGCCCGACCACGAGCGCGCCGATGACGGCCAGGATGCGGTAGCGCAGGGGGGGCATCAGCCGGCCAGGGCCTCGGTGCAACGTTGGCAGATGCCCGGGTGGCTCTCATCCTGCCCGGTGCTCGGGCTGTAGTTCCAGCAGCGCTGGCACTTCTCGCCCTGCGCCCTGTCCACCCGGACCTTCAGCCCGGGGATGTCGCCGGCGGCTTCGGCGTCCTCCAGCCCTTCCGCCATCTCGACCTGGGAGACGATGCACAGGGTCGGGAGCTGGTCGAGATACCGCTCCACCAGCTCGCGCCACGGCCCTTCCGGCGCCTCGATCCGTACCCGGGCGTCGAGCGAGTGTCCGATCAGTTTGGCGTTGCGGGCCACCTCCAGGGCTTTGGAGACGGCGGAGCGCAGTTGCAGCAGACGCTCGTACCGCTCCTCGAGTTCGGGGTTGCGCAGGGCGGAAATCTCGTCGGGAAAGAGGGCCAGGTGCACGCTCTCTTCCCGCTGGCCCGGCATGTGCCGCCAGATCTCTTCGGCGGTGAAGGAGAGTACCGGCGCGATCAGCCGGGTGAGAGCGTCGAGGATACGGTAGATGGCCGTCTGTGCGCTGCGCCGCGCCGTCGAGGCCGCCGGCGCGGTGTAGAGGCGGTCCTTGAGGACGTCGAGGTAGAAGGCGCTCATGTCGACGGCGCAGAAGTTGTGCACCGCGTGGTAGAGGATGTGGAACTGGTAGTCGTCGTAGGCCTTGCGCACCCGCGCCTCCAGGTCGGCCAGGCGGGAGAGTGCCCAGCGGTCGAGCTCGAGCAGCTGATCAAGCGGCACGCTGTGGGCGGCCGGGTCGAAGCCGTGCAGGTTGCCGAGAATGTAGCGGGCGGTGTTGCGGATGCGCCGGTAGGCTTCGGAAACCTGGCGCAGGATGTCTTCGCCGCAACGGGTGTCGTTGCGGTAGTCCTGGGTGGCGACCCACAGTCGCAGGATTTCGGCCCCGTACTTGTCGATCACCTCGAGCGGCGAGACGACGTTGCCCAGGGACTTGGACATCGGCCGCCCCTTGGGGTCGAGGACGAAGCCGTGCGTCAGCACCGCCTTGTAGGGGGCGACGTCGCGGGTGCCGACCGCCGCCAGCAGCGAGCTGTGGAACCAGCCGCGGTGCTGGTCGCTTCCCTCGAGGTAGAGGTCGGCGGGGTAGCTCAGGCGCGGGTTCGGTTCGATCACCGCCGCCTGGGAGACGCCGGAGTCGAACCAGACGTCGAGGATGTCCATCTCCTTGCGGAAGCTGTCGCCACCGCATTTGGGGCAGACGGTACCCTCTGGCAGCAGTTCGCTGGCCTCCTTTTCGAACCAGATGTCCGAGCCGCCCTTTTCGAACAGGTCGGCGACATGGTGCATGGTCTTGCCGTCGGCCAGGGCGTGGCCGCACTTCTCGCAGTAGAAGACGGTGATCGGCACGCCCCAGGTGCGCTGGCGGCTGATGCACCAGTCGGGGCGGTTGGCGATCATGTTGTAGATCCGCTCCCGCCCCCAGTGGGGAATCCACTCGACGTCATTGATGTGCTCCAGCGCCTTGCGTCGCAGGTCGTTGGCTTCCATCGAAATGAACCACTGTTCGGTGGCGCGGAATATGACCGGCTTCTTGCAGCGCCAGCAGTGGGGATAGCTGTGCGAGACCTCGCCGGCCTGAAGCAGGGCGCCGACCTCGGCCAGCTTGTCGTTGACGGCGACGTTGGCCTCCTTCAGCTTCATGCCGCCGAAGAACTCGAGGTCCTGCAGGTAGCGGCCGTAGTCGTCGACCGGATTGTAGACTTCGAGGCCGTATTTCAGGCCGACCAGGTAGTCGTCGGTGCCGTGGCCGGGCGCGGTGTGGACGCAGCCGGTACCGGCCTCGAGGGTGACGTGGTCGCCGAGAATGATCAGCGAGTCGCGGTCGTAGAAGGGGTGGCGGCACTTCTTGCGCTCGAAGTCGGCCGCCCGGAAGCGGGCGATGATCCGGCCGTCTTCGCGTCCGATGGCCTGCATCACCTGCTGCCACAGCCCCTCGGCCATCACCAGCAGGTCGGCGCCGGTTTCGACGACGACGTAGTCGAGATCGGGATTGAGGCAGATGCCGAGGTTGGCCGGAATGGTCCAGGGAGTGGTGGTCCAGATGACGAAGTCGAGGGGGCGCTCGCCGACCGCCTCCTGCAGGCTTGCCGGCAGCTCGCCGTTGAAGCGGAAGCGGACATAGATGGAAGGTGAGGTGTGATCGGCGTACTCGACCTCGGCTTCGGCCAGGGCGGTGACGCAGGACGAGCACCAGTGTACCGGCTTCTTGCCCTTGAACAGGCCGCCCCGCTCGGCGAAGCGGGCCAGCTCGCGGGCTGTGGCCGCCTCGTAGTCGTCGGTCATGGTCAGGTAGGGATGCTGCCAGTCGCCGAGCACGCCGAGGCGGATGAATTCGCGGCGCTGGATGTCGATCCATTCCTCGGCGTAGCGGCGGCATTCCTTGCGGATCTGCGCCTTGGTCATCTCGCGCTTCTTCTTGCCCAGCTTCTGGTCGACCTTCAGTTCGATGGGCAGGCCGTGGCAGTCCCAGCCGGGGATGTAGGGCGCATAGTATCCCTGCATCCGCTTGCTCTTGACTATGATGTCCTTGAGGATCTTGTTTAGGGCGTGTCCGATGTGAATGTGGCCGTTGGCGTAGGGGGGGCCGTCGTGCAGGGTGAAATTCGGCCTGCCCCTGCCGGCCTCCTCGAGCTTTGCCTCGAGCCCGATCTCTTCCCAGTGCCTGAGGATTTCGGGTTCGCGCTTCGGCAGGTTGCCCCGCATGGGAAAGTCTGTCTGCGGCAGATTGAGAGTCTCTTTGTAGTCCATGGACCGCTCCTTGCTGACCGGTGGGATTCGATCGCCGACCGGGACGGAGCACGGTGTCCCGGCGGTGTGCCCCGGCTGGAAATCAAGTGCATTAAGGTAGCAGAACAGGCAGGTAACCGCAAGAAAAAGGCTTTGCTGACAGGGGTCTGAAGGTGGAGAGTCGAGGAGGGGGGGAGAAGGGGGACGAGCGCCAGCTCTCAGGCGGCCGTAGCCGCCTGGTGAGCTGTTTGCGCCCGTGTGTCGCCGCGCAGGCTCAGACGGCCTGGCGCTGGTTCATTCGGTCGATTTCGAGGCTGGCCCGCAGCAGGTTGGAGATGTTGGTGCCGGCCTCTCTTGCCCGTTTCTGCAGCAGCTTCATCTCTTCATCGTTGACGCGGCAGGAGATGATGAACCGTTTCGGATTCTTGACCGTTTTGCCCATTGCATCGACTCCTTGAAAGAAAAGATTTTCGTCCGCCCGAAAACGTGCGGCCATTTCATTGTATACGTTTGCAATGGGGTTGCCAAAAATCGAGTCAAACGATTGGGAATTGAAAACACAAATAAAATCAAAAAGTTGCGTCGGTGTTCGATCCGGATGAAAAAATTGCTCCACGAGCATCGAGGACAAAATGTCCCACAACTGGGCCAATTGGGTCAAATTGTCACATTTGTCGTGCCGTCTACGGCACAGATGGCAGAAGTCATGGGGTGCCTGCCTGTTGTTCGGGTCAACGTCGTTTTTTGCCTTCCGTCAACGGGTGGGCGGATTCGGGATAGCGGCAGAGCCCGATCAGCGGACAGCTTTGGCAGCGCGGGTTTCGTTTTCGGCAGTAATCCTTGCACAGAATCACGATCAGGGCGTGGTACTCGTTGAACAGGGCGGCGTCGACGGGCAGGTTGCGCATGAAGAAGGTACGTATCTCGTCGTAGGTCCCCCGGCCGGGGAGCAGGTCGAGCCGCTGCAGCAGGCGACGGGTGTAGGCGTCGACCACGAAGCTGGCGTGGTTGCCTCCATAGAGCAGGATCGAGTCGGCCGTTTCCGGGCCCACCCCTTTCAGTTCCAGCAGTTCGAGGCGTGCCACCGCCGTCGGCGCCGCCAGCAGGCGTTCGAGGTTGCCGTCGTGATGGTCCCGCAGGTGGCGGCAGAAAAGGTGCAATCGTTCGCTCTTCTGGCGGAAAAAACCGGCCGGCCGGATCATCTCTTCGAGCTGTTTTCGCGGCGTTTTCAGCAACGCTTCGCAACTCAGGGCATCGGCGCGACGCAAGTTGGCGATGGCCTTTTCCACGTTGGTCCAGGCGGTATTCTGGGTAAGGATGGCGCCGACGGCGGTTTCGAAGGGGCTGTCGGCGGGCCACCAGTTCTGTGGTCCGAAGTGATCGAACAGTCGCTGGTAGAGGGCGAGAAGCGTCGTGCCGGGATCGCGAGGCGGTGACTGGTGCATGGTGGCTGTTGTAGCACGCGATTCCGGGAAAAGACAAGATTGGCATGCGTAAAGGGCGCCGAAAAAGGTAAAGAATTGCTGCTGGCGGCCGATTTGAAGCTAAGAGGCTCTTTGCGGTCCGAATCTTCCCGGGAGGACGTTCATGTCTCTGCATGCCGGTAATGATAGTCGTCACATCGCTCTCGCACGCAGGCTGGTTCACAAACGCTGGAACACGAGCTGGAAAATGGCTGCCATCGGGACCATCGGCTTTGTCGGGCTGGTGATTCTTGGTGGTCTCGGTTACTGGGCCAGTCAGACCATGGCCCGTTCGGCTCAGGATGTTCTGGCACGGGAGCGGGTGGCCCGTTCCGTCGAGGTGCTGCGCCGGGACATGGCCGTTCTCAACCTGCAGATTACCGAAATTTTCGCTTTTCCCGAAAAGGGGGAGGGACACATCGCTTCGCTCAGGCGCCAGATCGGCGACCTGATCGCGCGGGGGCGGAGGCTCGAGCCCTACGCCGACAACGAGGAAAAGGCCCGGCTGATCAAGCAGACGGTCGGCAACCTGGAAGATCTCGGCATGTTTCTCGAGTATGACCTCCCCGAGGTGCTGACGCTCGATCCCAGTACGGCCGAAGGCAGGGCACGGCGTCAGGAGCTGAACAAAAGCCGCACTCTGTTCTACAGCTTCGCCGGTCGCACCATGAACCGGCTCGTCGAGCTGATCATCGCCGACGCCTCCAGGGCACAGGCTGCCATGGTCACCACGGGCCGTACCGTGCGGATGGCGCTGGTGGTCGCCTCGATCGTGACCGTGTTGATTCTCGGGCCTGTCTTCTATCTGTTTCGTCGTTCCATTGTTCATCCCCTGGCGGCAGTCGTCCGCATGGCCGACGAACTGCGCCGGGGCAAGGTCGACGCCCGGGTGGATGTCGGTTTCCGCAACGACGAGTTTGGCGACATGGCCGCCGCCCTGAACGACTTCGCCGACAGCCTGGAACACGAGGTGGTCGATTACCTGCAGAAACTCGCGGCGGGCGACCTGACGGAACAGATTGAGCCGGTTGCCGCCGACGATCGCCTGCGAAGCGCCCTGAAGAAAGTCGGTACCGATCTGCACCAGCTGCTGCAGGCCCTGCAGCAGACCGGCCTCAGCCTGGGCAGCAGCGCAGAGCTGGTCCGGGAGGGGAGCCAGGCGCTGTCGAGCCAGGCGGCGGCCCAGGCGGCCTCCCTGGAGGAAATTGCCGCTTCGATCAACGAGATGACCGGACGCATTCAGGCCAATGCCGAACATGCGGAAGAAGCCAATACCCTGTCCGACAAGGTGCAGGCGCAAGCCGTGGCCGGCAACGACCAGATGACCAGGTTGCTCGAGGCGATGGAGAAGATCAGTGCGGCCGGCCAGGACGTGTCGCGCATCATCAAGGTCATAGACGAGATCGCCTTCCAGACCAACCTGCTGGCCCTGAACGCCGCTGTCGAGGCGGCTCGTGCCGGCGAGCACGGCAAGGGTTTCGCCGTGGTCGCCGAGGAGGTTCGCAACCTGGCGGCCCGCAGTGCCAAGGCGGCCCGGGAGACGGCGGAACTGATCGAGAATTCCGTCGAACTGACCGGCCAGGGGAGCGAACTGGCGCGTCAGACCGCCGAGGGATTGCAGGAGGTGGTGGAAGGAATTACCCGGGTTTCCGGACTGGTGGGTGAGATATCCTCCGCCACCCGGGAGCAGAGCTTGGCCATCTCGCAGATCAAGCAGGGTCTGGCGCAGATCGATCAGGCGACCAAGACCAATGTCGCCGAGGCGCAGGCAAGCGCCGAGGCGGTGGCACAACTGACCCGCCTGGCCGAGGATGTCCGACAGCTGCTGCGCCGGTTCCGGCTGAAGGAAACGGCGGATGTAGCGGGGAGCCGAAAGGCAGGAGCATGAATGACTGGCCCGTGCATTCGGAAACAGGCGGGTCACGACAGACTTTGAAAAAGCGGAAGATCAACAATTCGAGAAAAGATAGAGACGGGGATTGCCATGGAAAACGTGAAACGCCAGGAAATACTGTTGGAAAGCGGCAGCAACGAGATGGAGATCATCGAGTTCTATCTCTGCGGCCAGTCTTTCGGCATCAATGTGCACAAGTTGCGCGAAATCATCACCTATGATCCGGAGGTGGTCACCCATCTGCCCGACACCCATCCCTCCGTCCTCGGCACCCTGCTGCTGCGCGGCCGCACCATTCCCCTGATCGATACCCGCAAGCACGTCGAGATCAAGCACCGGGACGAGAGCGATTCCAGCAATCGCCAGGTGGTGCTGGTCTGTGAATTCAACAACCTGGTCAACGGTTTTCTGGTCGACGGCGTCAACCAGATTCACCGCGTTTCCTGGGAGCAGGTGCAGCCGTTTTCCGTCTTTCTCGACCAGTTCAAGCCGCGTTTCACCGGCAGCATCCACATTGACGACCGGGAAATCCTGATCCTCGATCTCGAATACGTCATCGCCGAAATCAATCCCGAAGCGTCCATGGCCTACGATCGGTCGCCGGGCGCCACCGAATACGCCACGCCGGAGGCCCGCCGGCAGAAAAAGCTGATGCTGGCTGAGGATTCGGCCCTGATTCGCGCCGGCATCGCCAGGGTGCTGGCCGGTTCCGGTTACGAAAACCTCGAAATCTTCGACAACGGCAAAGACTGTTTCGACCGCATCTACGAGCTGTACAAGCAGTACGGTCCCTCACTGGGAGATGAGCTGCACCTGGTGATTTCCGATATCGAAATGCCCAAGATGGACGGCCTGACCGTCTGCCGCAAGGTGCGCGAGCAGCTCAACCTCAAGGACCTGAAGATGGTCATGTTTTCCTCCCTGATCAACAAACAGATGGCTGAAAAGTGCGATCTGGTCGGAGCGGACGGTTACGTCACCAAGCCGCAGATTCCGGAACTGGTCGAGATGCTCGATGGCATGCTCTTCCCCAAGAACGAGTGAATCCGGTTCGAGTTCTGTAGGCTGACGTCCGGTTTGTCAACAAGCAACGCCCCGCGGTGATGGCCGCGGGGCGTTGCTTGTTGAGTATCGCTCGGAAAGACGAAGGGCGCCGGCTGGCACCTGTCACTTGTCGCCGTTTCAGCCGATGCCGACCGCCTGCAGGCGGCGACCGAAGGTGAAGCGCGGAATCCAGTCCTGAGCCATCTCCGCCAGTCCGGCAGCCGGCAGCGGGCGGCTGAAGAGGAAGCCCTGACCGTGGTGGCAGCCGCGCTTCTTCAGGTAGCGGAGCTGATCCTTCGATTCGATCCCCTCGGCGACGACCTCCAGGCCGAGGCTGCGGGCCAGGGCGATGATCGCCTGGGTGATGGCGGCGTTTTCGCCGCCCAGGGTCAGGTCGCGGACGAAGCTGCGGTCGATTTTCAGCTTGGAGATGGGAAACTGCTTCAGGCAGCTCAGGCTGGAATAGCCGGAGCCGAAGTCGTCGATGGCCAGATGGACGCCCATCTCCCTCAGGGCGCGCATGGTGGCGATGGCCGAACCGACATCGTTCATGATCGAACTTTCGGTAATCTCCAGTTCCAGATACTCCGGCGGCAGGCCGGTTTCATCGAGAATGGCGCCGATCATCTCGATCAGATTGGCCTGGCGGAACTGGCGGCGCGAGAGGTTGACGGCCACGCGCATGGGGCGCATGCCCATCTTCAGCCATTCCCGGTGGTGGCGGCAGGCGGTGCGCAGCACCCACTCGCCGATGGGCACGATCAGGCCCGTCTCTTCGGCCAGGGGAATGAAGCGGTCGGGGGAGATCAGGCCGAGTTCCGGATGCTCCCAGCGTACCAGCGCCTCCAGCCCGACAGGTCTGCGCCGGGTCAGGCTGAACTGGGGCTGGAAGTGCAGGCAGAGCTGGTCACGTTCGATCGCCTTGCGCAGTGACGCCTCGAGGGTCAGCGTGTCATGCGCCCGCAAGTGCAGCTCCGGGGTGTAGAAGTGGAAGGTGTTGCGCCCCTTCTCCTTGGCCTGGTACATGGCGGCGTCGGCGCATTTCATCAGTTCTTCGGCGTTCTGGGCGTCTTCGGGGAAGAGGCTGATACCGATGCTGGCCGTGGGAAAGAGTTCGTGACCGTCGAGCGGGAAGCTGCGGGAGATGACCTGCAGAAAGTTCTGCGCCATGCGGGCCGCCGCTTCGCGCCCCTGGATGTTTTCCAGCAGCAGGACGAATTCGTCGCCGCCCAGCCGCGCCACCGTGTCGGAGGAGCGCACGCAGGAGCCGAGCCTGGCGGCGATTTCCTGCAGATAGCAGTCGCCACTCGAATGCCCCAGGGTGTCGTTGACGTTCTTGAACCGGTCGAGGTCGATGAACATCAGCGCCAGCGACCGTTTGTTGCGCCGCACCTTGGCCATTGCCTGCCGCAGTCGGTCGGCGAACAGGTTGCGATTGGGCAGGCTGGTGAGAGGATCGTACAGGGCCAGGTGTTCGAGGGTCTGCTGGTTCTCTTTAAGATGGTGCTCCGCCTTCAGCCGCTCGGTCACGTCGCGCGAGGCTTCGATCACCCCCTGCAGGCTGCCGTCGTCGGAGCGCAGGGGAGTGTATTCGACCTCGAAATGCCGCACCCCGCCGTCGGGCAGGCGGTACTCGACGATCCGGCGCTCGGACTGGCCGGTCTTGCGGACCCGCGCCAGGGTACATTCTTGTCCCGATTTGCAGGGCTGGGCCGGCCGGTCGGGCATGTGCTGGCAGCGCAACGGCCATTCCTCTTCCGGTGCGCAGCCGAGCAGGGCGGTGGCCGGCGCGTTGCGCAGGCGCACCCGGCAATCGAGGTCGGTGACCAGGATCGGATCGGGCACGCCGTCGATCACATGCTGCAGAAAGGAGCGTTCGGCGTTGATCTTGCGTTCGAGCTGCTTGCGGGTGGTGATGTTGCGCAGGGTGACCAGTCGTGCCGGGTGCCCGTCCCATTCGATGGTGGCGGACCGGCCCTCGACCACCACGGGAACTCCACCCTTGCCGAGAAATTCGATTTCGCTCGTTCCGTCCTTTTTCAGCGGATAGATGAAGGGGGTGCCGACCAGGTGTTCGGCGCGGGAGCCGAACAGCTCTTCGGCGGCCGGGTTGGCGAAGCAGATGGTGTCCTTTTCGTCGAGAACGATGATGGCGTCGACATTGTGCTGCACCACCGCATGCAGGCGGCTGCCGGTGGTCAGGGCTTCTTCGGTGCTCTGTTTCAGGGCCTCCAGCAGCTCCTGCCGTTCGATCGAATAACGGATGGTGGTGGCCAGGGTGGCGGGTTCGAAACGGCCCTTGACCAGATAGGCCTGGGCGCCGGTGCGGACCAGGCTGACGGCCAGTTCCCTGTCGTCCTGGCCGCTGAGAATGATGATCGGCAGATCGGGAGCGCGCTGGCGGATCCTGTCGAACGCCTCGTTGCCGTAGGCGTCGGGCAGGCCGAGGTCGAGCAGCACGGCGTCGAAGCGGTGGCGCCGGACCAGGGCGAGGGCGTTGGTCAGCCGGTCGGTCATGGTGAGATGAAAACGCAGGTCGTGGCAGCTCGCGAGCTGTCTTTGCACCAGCGCCGCCGCTTCGTGATCTTCGACCAGCAGGATCTTCAGTTCCCTGTTCTGCATCTGTTCTGCTCCCGGAGATGGTCGGATGCTACTCAATCACCGTATCGACCCGCAGCGGGAGATTCTTAAGCGAAAAGCAGGAGGGAAGCCGGGGGGAGGCGCGGGCGGACATCAGTCGGTGGTGCTGCGGCGCCAAAAAGGGAATTGTCTGAAATTACTGGATATTGGCGGGTGGTTGCTGCTCCAGCCGGCGCAGCAGGGTTGCGCGTTCGACCTTGCCCATGGCCAGTTCGGTGGCATCGAGAACGGCTTCCAGCTGTTTCAGCATGTCGGCGGCGTCGGGATAGCCGCTGTCGGCGGCGATGCTGAACCAGGCCCAGGCCATGGCGTTATTCTGCACCGTGCCTTCTCCCCGCAGGTACAGGACCGCCAGGTTGTTTTGACAGACGGCCTCGCCTGCAAGGGCTCCCGTCTGGTAGTACTCAAAGGCCTGGTACTGGTCGTGCAGGGGGCTTTCGGCATCGGCGTAGATGTTGCCGAGGTTGCACCAGGCGCCGGTTTCCCCCTTTTCGGCCGCCAGCCGGTAGAGGCGGACCGCTTCCAGGCTGTTCTTTTCGACGCCCCGGCCGCCGGCGTAGAGGTCCGCAAGGGAGAGCATGGCGGCGGCGTGCTGCCGGTCGGCCGCCTTTTTCAGCCAGGAGACGGCCCGGGCGGGATCAGCCGGCACTCCCTGGCCGTCGCGGTAGAGCAGTCCCAGGCTGTACTGCGCCTGCACCATGCCCTGCTGCGCCGCCTGGCGGAACCAGTCGGCGGCCCGGGCCGGGTCGGCCGGCACCCCTTCGCCCTTCAGGTAGAGCACGCCGAGGTTGTACTGTGCCTTGGCGTGGCCCTGTTCGGCGGCCTTGCGGTACCAGAGACTTGCGGCGGCGGGGTCCGGATCGATTCCCTTGCCGGTCTGCAGGGCCAGGGCGAGATTGAACTGGGCGGCGGGATTGCCTTCGGTCGCCAGTCGCTGCAGCGTCGCCACGTCCGCCGTGGCCAGGTCGATGGCCCTGGCCGGAGCGGCCGGAAGCAGAAACAGCGGAATCAGTACAAGCCAGACAGGTCGCACGAACGCCCCTCCTCGACGGGATGTGCTCTATTTTGAAGAAACACCGGGAAAAAGCAACGTTTTTTGCCGCCGGCGGTGAGCCTGGGGCACAAAAAAACGCCCGAAACATCTCCGGGCGTGTTGCAGGACGTTGCCGATGTCAGGAAGGCGGATTGCCTTCGCGGAAGCGGTTGCGAACTTCTTCGCGGTAGCTTTCGGTGTTGGCGTGACCGTGGACGTTGATGCCGTGGCGGACGGCCATTTCGAGCAGTTCGCGCTCGTCGTCGGCGCTGAAGACGGCTCCGCAAGCCGGAGCCTCATCCGTGGTGCGCTCATGGCAGATGACATATTTACGTCCCATGATGCTCCTCCTTTCTCCCCCTTCGGGGTTTGCGGCTTCGGTCTGCCTTCGGTAGCGGGCCGGACGGAAGATCACGGGTAGCCTTGCCGGCGGCAAGACCTTGCACTGAATAAATTATACCACCGCTGCGCAGCGGCGGGCGGGGAGCTGTCCCGTTTTTTTGGGGAGAGGATTCCCGGGATTTTGAAGGGGGAAGGATTTGTCGATAGAAAAACAGGGGATCCGCTTTGGCGGACCCCCTGGTCGTGTTCTTTGGTTGCGGGGGGAGGATTTGAACCTCCGACCTCCGGGTTATGAGCCCGACGAGCTACCAGACTGCTCTACCCCGCGGCAACGGAGGCAGACAATATACCTCTTTGCCCGTTCTGTCAAGGGGGTGACGGCGAATTAATTTCGCGCCGGCCTCTTTCTCCTTGTGGCGCTGTAGGTCTATCGGCTATAAACCAATCCGACAGGCCAGGCCGCCTGTCGCTGGCATTCCTTTTTTCTGTCACCCTGATTGAGGACGGTCACATCGGTCATGTCGGTTCCGGAAACCATCATATCCCTGGACAAGGCGCTGGAACTGCGGGAGCAGGGCTGTCTGCTGGTCGACGCCCGCTCGCCGTCGGAGTACGCCGAGGCGACCATTCCGGGGGCGGTCAGCGTGCCGCTGTTCGACGACGAGGAGCGGCACCGGGTGGGCCTCTGCTACAAGCAGCAGGGGCGGCGTCAGGCCCGCCGGCTGGGGGTGGAGCTGGTCAGTCCGAAGATTCCGGCGATGATCGCCGCGGTGGAGGCGGCGCTGCGCGACGCCCGGCCGCCGGTGGTCGTTTTCTGCTGGCGGGGCGGCATGCGCAGCCAGGCGCTGACCACCTTTCTCAATCTGGCGGGCATTCCCGCCCGGCAGCTCGCCGGGGGGCACAAGGCCTTTCGCAAGCATGTCTGCCGCTTTTTCGAGCAGGGTAGCTGGGGCCGGCTGCTGGTGCTGCGCGGCCTGACCGGGGTCGGCAAGACCCGGATGCTGAAGCGGCTGGCGGAGCAGGGCTATCCGGTTCTCGACCTGGAGGGACTGGCCAACCACCGGGGCAGCGCCTTCGGCGCACTCGGCCTGCCGAAGCAGCCGTCGCAGAAGATGTTCGAGTCGCTGCTCTGGGACCGGTTGCGGCGGATTCCGCCGGACGGCTATGTCCTGACCGAGGGGGAGAGCCGGCATATCGGACGGCTGATTCTGCCGGAGAGGCTCTTTCAGGCGTTGCAGGACGAGGTCAGCCTGTGGGTGGAGGCGCCGCTGGAGCGGCGGATCGACATCATTCTCGACGACTATCCGGCCCGCGACCAGCTGCGCGAAACCTTCGTGCCGCCGATTCTGGCGCTGAAGCCGGTGCTCGGCGGCAAACGGACGCAGGAGCTGCTTTCCTGGCTCGAACAGGGGCGCTGGCGCGAGCTGGTTGGCGCCCTGATGACCGAATACTACGATCCCCGCTATCTGCACACCCTGCCACAGCGGCGGCTGACCATCGAGGCGACAACGGAAGAAGCCGGTCTTGCCGCCCTGAAGCGGGCCATCGATTCGTTGCTGGCGTCGCCGCCCGGCGTCATGCCGCCGGTGCCGGCGGGCGAGGACGGATGATGGGAAGCGTTCACGGTTTGCAGGTGGTGCCATGCCCCGGCCGATTCCGCCAGAACTGAGCAACCGTCTCTGCCGCAGGTGCCTTCGCAGCTGTCGCCAGCCCGAGCATGTGCTGCTGCTCGAGTGCCCGCGCTTCGTCAGGCGCCCCTTCGACTCCCCCAGCTACAGCTTTCGTCAGCTGGAGCTGTTCGGCGACGAAGAGGAGTAGGAGCGCCCCCCGCCGCTTCACCCGTCACCCGTCACCGCCTTTTCCGCTTCCGCCAGCCGGCGTTCGAGAAAGTCGACCACTTTCGGCGTGAACTTTTCCGGTTCGACCAGGAAGGAGTCGTGGCCGTAGTCCGACGCGATCAGGTGGTACTCGACCGGTTTGCCGAGCTTCTGCAGGATGGCGATCACTTCTTCGGTCAGGTAGGGGGGGTAGAGCCAGTCGGAGGTGAAGGCGAACCAGAGGGAGGGGCAGTCGAGCCGTTCGAGGGCTTCTTCCCGGCTTTCGAATCCCCAGGCGAGATCGTACAGGTCGAGGGCCTTGGCCAGGTAGAGGAAACTGTTGGTGTCGAAGCGGTCGACGAAGCTGCTTCCGTTGTAGGCGAGATAGTTTTCCACCTCGAAACGGCCGAAAAAGTCGAACAGGCCGTCGCGGGCGGAAAAGCGCCGGCCGAACTTGAGCTGCATCGAGCGGTCGGAGAGGAAGGAGATGTGGCCGATGGCGCGGGCCAGGGCCAGTCCGTCCGCCGGCGGATGTTCCGGCTTGTAGTTTCCCTTTTTCCACAGCGGATCGTTGAAGATGGCCTGGCGGGCGACGGCGTTCAGGGCGATGGCCATCGGCGAGGTGCGGCCGCAGCCGGCGATGGGGACGATGCCGCGTACCCGCTCCGGAAAGTGGATGCCCCACTCGATTGCCTGCATGGCGCCCATTGACCCGCCGATGACGGCCAGCAGCCGGTCGATGCCGAGATGGTCGACGAGCAGCACCTGCGCCCGCACCATGTCGCGCACCATGATGACCGGAAAGCCGAGGTTGTACGGCTTGCCGGTACGCGGGTTGATGCTGGCCGGTCCGGTCGAGCCCTTGCAGGATCCGATGACGTTGGAGCAGACGATGAAGTAGCGGTCGGTGTCGAGCACCTTGCCCGGGCCGATCATGTCGTCCCACCAGCCCGGTTTGCGGTCGTCGGGGTGGTGGCGGCCTGCGGCGTGGGCGTCGCCGGTCCAGGCGTGGGTGACCAGGATGGCGTTGCTCCGGTCGCGGTTGAGGGTGCCGTAGGTTTCGTAGGCCAGAGTGATCGGCCCGAGCAGGCGTCCGCTTTCGAGCTGCAGTTCGAGGTCGAATTCGACGTATTCGGTTGTGACGATGCCGACCGAGGTATTTACCATGTCCTCACATCCTGGATGGCGGCTACGAAAAAGGCCCCTTCCCGGAGATGGGAAGGGGCCTGATGATACTCGCTGCGTCAGAGATTCATCGGCTCCGTCCTCATCTTTCCCGGCATGTGAATTCATGACGGGCAGGAATTAGCACCTGACACCCGCCGGCTTGCCGGCGGACCGGTTGCTGTGGCTTCACAGGGCCTGTCCCTCCACCACTCGCGATAAAGACGTCCGTTTCTGTTTCGGGCACTTTAGCCAATGGAATCATGACTGTCAATCGAATCCGCTCCGGTCGGCAGGGAGCGGGTGGCGGCAGGTGGCAAGTTTTTTCTTGTTAGACTTTGTTTGGCGAGGCAAAATAAGTCGACTTCGGTCCGAGGATCCAAGGAGGTATGTTGTGAATTTTCTCATCCGGGTGGTCCGCCTGATCGACGGGCTGAATGAACGGGTCGGACGCTTTGTCGCCTGGCTGACGACCTTTCTCGTTCTGGTCGTCTGTTTCGACGTCGTCACCCGCTACCTGCTCAACGAGAGCATGGTGGCGGTACAGGAACTCGAATGGCATGTTTTCGCCGTCATCTTTCTGCTTGGCGCCGCCTATACCCTGAAGGAAGACGGGCATGTGCGGGTAGACGTTTTTTACAGCCACTTGACACCAAAGAAGAAGGCGTTGATCGATCTGGTCGGCTGTCTCATCTTTCTCATCCCCTTTGCCATTCTGGTGGTGACGACCAGCAAGGCCTTCGTGCAGATGAGCTGGGCGGTGCATGAGGGCAGCCCCAACCCGGGCGGCCTGCCTGCCCGCTACCTGCTCAAGGCGGTGATTCCCGCTGGTTTCGTGCTGGTGCTGCTGCAGGGGATCGCCTTGGCTTTGCGCAGCTTTTTGACACTGGTCGGGCGGCCTGTCGATGCGGAGGATGTCGCTGCCGCCGATGCGGCCGGAAAGGAGGTGGACCATGCCTGAGTGGTTGCCTCTCGCCCTGTTCGGGGTGGTCTTCGCCATGCTGCTGTTCGGCTTTCCCGTTGCCTTCACCCTCGGCGGCGTGTCGCTGATCTTCGGCTATTTCACCTTCGGCCTCAATTTCTTCCAGCTGCTGCCGTTGCGCATCTGGGGCACGATGACCAACTACGTGCTGATCGCGGTTCCGCTGTTCGTCTACATGGGGCTGATGCTCGAAAAATCGGGACTGGCGGAGGAGTTGCTGGAAACCATGGCCCTGCTCTTCGGCCGGTTGCGCGGCGGTCTGGCGATCTCGGTGATCGTGGTCGGCGCGGTGCTGGCGGCCTCGACCGGCATTGTCGGTGCCACTGTCGTCACCATGGGGCTGCTTTCGCTGCCGACCATGCTCAAGCGTGGCTACAGTCCGGAAATGGCCACCGGCACCATCTGCGCCGCCGGCACCCTGGGACAGATCATCCCGCCGTCCATCGTGCTGGTCCTGCTCGGCTCGATCATGAACATCTCGATCGGGGACATGTTCATCGGGGCGGTGATCCCCGGCCTGGTGCTGGTTGGGCTCTACATGCTCTATATCGTGCTGATCGCCGTCTTCAGGGGGCAGTCGGCGCCGGCCATGCCGGCTGACGAGCTGGCGGCCTTCAAGGGCATGGTCATGGTCCGGCGGATCATACGGGCTTTTCTGCTCCCCTTCTTTCTCATCCTGGCCGTGCTAGGCTCCATCTTCGCCGGCATTGCCTCACCGACCGAAGCGGCGGCGGTCGGTGCTTTGGGCGCCACCCTGCTGACCCTGTGGCAGAAGAAGTTCAACCTGCAGACCCTGTACGAGGTGATGAAGGGGACCACCATCCTCACCTGTATGGTCTTCGTGCTGCTGGTCGGTGCCACGGCCTTCGGCCTGGTCTTTCGCGGCCTGTCGGGGGATCACTACATCACCCACCTGATTCTCGAGTCGAACATGGGGCCGCACATGTTCCTGTTCATTGTCATGCTGGTGATCTTCATCGCTGGCTTCTTCATCGACTTCATCGAGATCACGTTCATTATCGTGCCGGTGGTGGCGCCGATCTTCCAGCATCTCGGCGTCGATCTGCTCTGGATCGGCATCCTGATCGCCGTCAACCTGCAGACCTCCTTTCTGACGCCGCCCTTCGGCTTCTCCCTGTTCTACCTCAAGGGGGTGGCGCCGCCCGAGGTGACGACCGGCCACATCTACCGGGGGATCGTTCCCTTCATCATCATCCAGCTGATCGGCCTGCTGATGATCGTGCTCTTTCCGGAGATGGTGACCTGGCTGCCCAGGGTGATGAGCGGCTGAGTGGGCGGCCGATAAGGGGGCATCTGCTGCGTTACGCTCAGTCTTCAATCCTCGACGTAGCCTCCGGCTACGCCTGCGGTTTCATCTTTCGCAAGCCTTGCAGCTGTCCCCTTCTCGGCCGCCCTGGTGGCGGAGGCGGCCGAGACGCGCACATCTGCTGCGTTGCTCGCGTCCTCAGTCGCTGCGACGTAGCTGCCGCTACGCCTCACTCCTTCGGTCGCGAGACGCCTTGCATCTGTACACGTCTCGGCCGCCTTGTACCGTCTGTGCCGAGGTCGGCCGATACGTGCACATCTGCTGCGTTATTCATGTCTTGCGAGTCATTCAGCAGAAAAAGGGCGCCCCGGTTGCGGGGCGCCCTTTTTCGCATTCCGGTTTTCGGGACCGGGGTCAGCTGGTGATCTTGGCGAAGGCATTCTCCGAGATCTTCGCCCAGGCCCGGACGTTGTCCTGGAACTTGCGGAAGGACTCGTAGACCTTCTTGGCCTGCTTGTCCTTGCCGGCGATCTCCTCGATGACCTCGGCAGCGTACTTGCGCAGGGTCTTGACGACGTCGTCGGGGAACTGCTTGAGCTGCACGCCGTGCTCCTTGATCAGCTTCTGCAGGTAGGTGTTGTTCTTGGCCTCGAATTCGCTCAGCATCCAGATGTTGGAGCGCGCCGCGGCGGTGGTGACGATCTCCTGAAGATCTTTCGGCAATGATTCCCAGGCCTTTTTGTTGACGAAGGTCTCGAGTACGGTGCCCGGCTCGTGCCAGCCGGGATAGTAGTAGTACTTTGCGACCTTGTAGAAGCCCATCAGGTAGTCGTGGTAGGGGCCGACCCACTCGGTGGCGTCGATGACGCCGCGTTCGAGGTTGGTGTAGATTTCGCCGCCGGCGGAGAGGACGGCGGTGCCGCCGGCTTTGGCCAGCACCTTGCCGCCCAGGCCGGGGATGCGCATCTTCAGACCCTTGAAGTCCTTGATGGTATTGATTTCACGGTTGAACCAACCGCCCATCTGCACGCCGGTATTGCCGGCCGGCATCGGCTTCAGGTTGAAAGGAGCATAGACTTCGTCCCACAGTTCCTGGCCGCCGCCGGAGTAGAGCCAGGCGTTCATCTGCTGGGCATTCATGCCGAAGGGAACGGCGGCGAAGAACTGGGTGGCCGGGGATTTTCCGGCCCAGTAGTAGGACGCGCCGTGTCCCATTTCGACCATCCCCTGGCTGACGGCGTCGAAGGCCTGCAGCGGCGGAACCAGTTCGCCACCGCCGTAGACCTGGATTTTGAGTCGGCCGTCGGACATCTTTTCGACCCACTCGGCCAGCTTGTCGGCACCTTCGCCCAGAACGGGGAAGTGCGGCGGCCAAGTAGTGACCATCTTCCAGGTGTAGGTCTTCCTGGCATGGACGGCGGGAGCGCCGATGGTGGTCGCGGCCGCGGCCGCGGCGGTGGCCACCGTCGCTTTCTTGAGGAAATCACGTCGGTTCTGCTGACTCATCTGCATCCTCCTTTTCGGGGTGGGTGAAAGGTCTGCACTTGCCAGGCATGCGACCCGTCAACAATAAAACGCTGTTTTCGTCTTGTCAAACGCAGAATGCGAAATCCCCGGAACCCGAAGTACGATGAAAGAACAGGGTTTGTTGGCTAGGAGCAGGCCAGACCACCGGCAAGGTCTTCCCAGAGATCTTCCACGTCTTCGATGCCGGCGGAGATGCGCAGCAGGGTCGGACGGATTCCCATCTTCGTTTTCGCTTCGGCGGGGATGGCGGCGTGCGACATCGACCAGCAGTGGGTGAGGATGGTTTCGACGCCGCCCAGGCTGGGAGCGATGATGGGGAGGCGGACGCGTTCGAGCAGGGGGGCGAGGGCCGCTTTCTCCTTCAGTTCGAAGGAGAGAACGGCGCCGGCGCCGGTCGCCTGGGCGCTGTGAATCTTGCGCCCCGGAAAGTCGGCCAGTCCCGGATAGTGGACGCGGGCGACAGCCGGATGCCCGGCGAGCCGGGCAGCGAGGACACCGGCATTGCGCTCGGCGGCATCCAGCCGCAGCTTGAGGGTCTTGATGCCACGGGCGAGCAGAAAACAGTCAAAGGGGGCGAGCACGGCCCCGAAGGCGTTCTGGTGCCGTTTCAGCCGTTTGGCCAGTTCTGGGTCGGCGGTGGTGACCAGGCCGGCCAGCAGGTCGGAATGGCCGCCGAGAAACTTGGTGGCGCTGTGGATGCTGACATCGACGCCGAGTTCGAGCGGTTTCTGTCGCAGGGGGGTCATGAAGGTGTTGTCGATCAGGGTCAGCAGGCCGTGCCTGCGGGCAATGGTGACCAGGGCGCGGATGTCCGCCACCTTGAACAGGGGATTGGACGGTGTTTCCAGAAAAAGGGCCCGGGTATTGGGGCGCACGGCGTCCTCGACCTTTTGCGGATCGGACTGATCGACCAGACTGACCTCGATCTTCTGCTCGGCGAGGATCAGGGTGAGATAGCGGTAGGTGCCGCCGTACAGGTCGTCGGGAGCGATCAGGTGATCGCCCGGTTGCAGCAGCGACAGGGCCGAGGCGATGGCCGCCATGCCGGAGCTGTAGGCGAAGCCCTGAACGCCGCCCTCGAGCAGGGCGATGGCCTCCTCGACCTGCTGGCGGCTCGGGTTGCCGCTGCGGGCGTAGTCGTAGTCACCGGACCGGCCGCCGGGATGGTGGTAGGTCGAGGCCTGGTAGATGGGAATGGCTGCGGCGCCGGTGGCCGGGTCGCGGTCCATGCCCTGATGGACGAGCAGGGTTGCGGGACGATAGGTTTTTCTGGCTGACATGATGAACGAGGATCCTTCTGACAGTGATGGTGGGTGGACATGCACCCGGATGTTGGACGCAAGGGACGGAGACGGCCTGGCCGGTTTTGGCCGGGGTGGTCCTGGGGTCCTCCCTTGCGTCGGCACAACGCAACGGCAACTGCAGACGGCCGAATGCGTCGTGGACGGTCGAAGTTCGAAAGTGTCGCCACCTTCCCGGTGCGAAGCGTTATACCTTGAAGGCTCCGACCTCGTCCTCGAGGGTGTTGACATGGGTGGTCAGGTCGTCGACCACCTGATCAAGCTCGCGGGTGCGCAGCGCATTGTCCTCGGCGATCTGCCGGATGCGCGCCACCGCCTCGACCACCTGCCGGCTGCGTTCGGTTTGCGCCCGGGTCGCGCCGTCGATGCGCTCGATCATTTCCCGAATCTGTTCCATGCTGGCGGTGATCTGCCGGCTGCCCTTGGCCTGTTCGGCGGTCCCCAGTTTGCCCTGGTTGGCGATCTCCTTCATCGCTTCGGCCGCCCGTGCCAGCTGACGGATGCCTTCGTTCTGCTGTTTGACGGCGCCGGCGATCTGTCCCAGCATGCTGGCAACCTGGTTGATGCTGTCGGTGATCTGGCGGCTGCCGCGACTCTGTTCCTGGGTCGCCCGAACGATGGTGCGCACCTGCTCGTTCGCCTTCAGGGTACTGCCGCGGATCTGTTCCAGGGCCCGTCCGGCCTCTTCCGAGCGGCGCACCTCCTCGGCCACGCGCGCGGCGCCCGCTTCCATGGTGCGGACCGCTTCGCGCGTTCCATCCTGCAGGGTGGTGATGATCTGCCCGATCTCATTGGTGGAGACGGCCGTTCGTTCGGCCAGTTCGCGGATCTCGTCCGCCACTACGGCAAAGCCGCGACCGTGTTCGCCGGCCTGGGCGGCGATGATGGCGGCGTTGAGCGCCAGCAGTGAAGTCTGGTCGGCGATGTCGTCGATGACCGTCAGTATCCGGCCGATGGCCTGCGACTGTTTGCCCAGTTCCTGAATGGCGGCGCTGGCGTCGTCGACCGTCTGCTTGATGGCGTCGATACCGGCGATGGTCGCCTGGACCGTCCGTTTGCCCTGTTCGGCATCACGGGCGGCAGCCTCGGCCAGCTTGCCGGTCTGCTCGGCGTTCTCCTCGATCTCCTTGATCGAGGCGTCCAGCTCGATGATACTCGAGGCGGTGACTTCGGTCGAACTGTTGAGGATGTCGATGTTTTCCGCCACCTGCTGGCTGGAAACGCTCATCTGGCTGATGGAGCTGGAGACCGATTCGACAGTTTCGAACAGTTTTTCCATCTGCCCGGCGATCTCTTCGATGGTCGCGCCCAGCTCCAGGGTGGCGGACGAACTCTCCTCGACGGCGGAAACCAGGCTGCTGATCGATTCGGCGATCTGGCCGGTGGAATCGTCGATGTCGACCAGGGCGGCATGCGCCTGCTCGAGGGATTCGGACTGGGTGGCGGCTCCTTCGTTGACCTTGTCCGAGGCGGCATGGATCTTTTCGCTGGCGGCGACCAGATCGAAGGCAACCTTGCCGGTGCGGCTGACCATGTCGCGCAGCCGGAAAACAAAGCGGTTGAAGCTGGCCGCCAGCAGTCCGACCTCGTCGTTGCCGGTGACGGGCAGCTCGCGGGTCAGGTTGCCTTCGCCCTCGGCGATCTCCTGCAGGCTGTCGACCACGGCCTGCAGGGGGTGGACGATACTGCGGGAAAGGAAGGCGCCGAGAACGACGGCAATCAGGGCGACGATGGCGCCGACGGTAAAGAAGAGGTTGTGCATCTTCTGGTGGGTGGTGACCTCTTCGCTGCGGTCGATGGCCAGCAGCAGATTCAGCCCGCTCTGGTCAAGAGGTGCCGTGTAGAGTCCGTGCGGTATGCCGCCGATGGTCCAGGTGACCGCTCCCCTGTCGTTCAGTTGCTTGAGATTGATCTGCCGCAGTTCGTCGGTCGAGGCGGCGATGATGCGTTTGCCGTCGTGGAAGGCGGCCAGGGCGCCGCCGGTTTCCTCTATGGTGGTGGCGAATCTGTTGTCGATAAGGACGGCCGCGACCAGGTGTCCGACCGTCTGGTTCTGAAGCCTTATCGGGGTGGCGCCGGCCAGGGCGAAGCGATCGTCATAGCGGGTGAGCATGGTCGCAGCCTTCCCGTTGATACTGGTTGCCAGCAGGGGATGGTCCGCTTTTGTCGTTGCCGGAAAATCCAGCTTTTCGCCAAGGCGGCGAAAGAGCAGGGCGCCGTTCTTGTCCCGCACCTCGATCAGGTCGAAATCGAACTGGCGCAGAATGGCTGCCGTCTGGTCGGCCAGCATCTGATGGTCGCCGGTCAGTGAGGCGTAATAGACGGCGTTGATCAGATCGGCGCTGCTGCCGATCAGTCCGATTTCGTTGGTGATCCGTTTTTTGGTCAGGGTGATCGACTGCTCGACGAAGTTGACCGTCTTCAGCGACATGATTTCCATGTCGCTGCGGATGATGTCGCTGGTGAAACTGCCCATCAGGACGAGCAGGACCAGCAGCGGCAACAGTGCCAGGCCGGTGAGGCTGAGCTGGATTTTCCATTTCAGTTTCAGGCTGTTCAGCATGATCGCCTCCAGGGGGGCGGTTTCGGGATCGATTCCGGGCGGCTACCGGAGCACCTTGTCGAGATTTTTCGTTGCTTCCTCGGGCAAAGCCAGGCCGAGCCGGTCGGCAACCTGCAGGTTGAGGACGAGATAGGCCTTTTTCGGGGTACGAACCGGCAGCATGTAGGCCTTCTGTCCTGCCAGAACCTGCAGGGCGTGGACAGCGACCAGTTTGCCCTGGTCGTTCGGGTGTCCTGCGTAGGTGAACAGGGCTCCCTTCTGTCCGGCGCCGAACGTGGTGGCGATGACCGGCAGTTTCACTGCCGTTGCCGCGGCGATGATGTCGTCCAGATTCTGTTCTATGCTCACTGCGGTGGTCAACAGCAGAAAATCGACCTTGCCGGCGGCGTCGATCGCCGCCTGAACCGGATTTCTGCCCGCCTTGAGTGGAATGACGTGCATTCCCTGCCGCCGGGCAGCTTCCCTCAGATCGTTCAGCTGCCGGACCGAGTCGGTTTCCCGATCGTCGTACATCGCCAGGATGCGACAGGCCGATCTGATATTCTGCAGTTTTTCCAGCAGGGGATCAAGGGAAACCCGGGAACTGGCGCCGGACCGGTTGACGCCGGGAGCGAGCAGGTTCTGAACGAAACCCGGTTCGACCGGGTCATAGACATCGGCGAACAGGATGGGCAGGTCACCGGCTTCTTCGACGGCGGCGGCCGTGGCGAGGGCGCCGTAGGTGATCAGCAGTTCGGCGCCGGCGGCGACCGCCCGGCGGATACTGTTGCGCAGGGACATGGGGTCGGAGTTGGGGGTCTGGACGAAAATTTCCAGCCGGCCGGCCGGATAGCCGCCGGCGCGCAGAATCTGTTCGAGGGCGTGCTGCTCCTGCCGGTAGTGCGGCAGATCGGCGGTGACGATGGCCCCGATCATTCTGGTGGCGCCGGCACTGCCGGTCAGCAGAAGAATCAGCATCAGCGAAGAGACCAGGTGCCGTCCGAATGAAAGGATCAACCTCATGTTCGCTCTCCTTCCGGGCGCTTACCACGCATAACTGAGACTGACTTCACAGCTTTGGACATGACCGTCGAAAACATTTCCCGTTCTGTCTTCGTAGTCGTCGAAGCTGTATCGCGCCGCCCAGGAAAGGTTGTCGGTCACGGCCCAGGTCGTTCCGACGCTGAGGCCGAGTTGCCGCAGGTCGACCCGGCTGATGTCCTTCAGTCCTTCGGAGGTGGCGTCGAAAACGCCGGTAGGTGCGTAAAATCGCGAAAATCCGGGAGAGTAGGCAGCGTATGAGCGTACGTGGTATCCGCTCAGTTCGAGGAGCACCGGATCGGTAACGCGCCAGTTCAGGTGAACGGCGAGAGTGTGGGTGCGCTGGTCGTAGCGTACTCCGGAGTCTTCGATGGCATAGTCGGGTGGCGCGTTGCCGAAAAGCAGATCCTGCTCGATGGTGCTGGCGAGATAACCGTAAGTCATGCTTGCGGACAGGGATTCGGTCAGGTCGCCCCAAAAACCGGCACTCAGATGAAACTGGCGTTTGCTGCGGCCGAGATCGAAGCTGACAGGCAGCCCGGTCGTTTCGTCGAATTCTGTGATTTCGAACTGGTCGTTCTGTTGCCAGAGGCGGTCGAGCAGAAGGTTGGCGCCCCAGCGGCCCTGAGGGTGCTGATAGCTGGTGGAAAAGAAGAGACGGTGACTGTCCTCGAAGGACGTGCCGTAGGCCGGGTCGCTGCTTGTGCGGTATTCCCACCAGGTATTGATGCGCAGCCGCCTGTCGCCCAGAGGCCGGGTGTACAAGCTGAATCTGATCCGGTCGTTCCGTTCCTGTCGTGGCAGTTCCCAGACCGGGTCGAGCTCCTGGGGGACGCCGATGGTCGGTTTTGCGCTGGTGTAGGGCAGAGCCGGTCCGGTCTGGTCGCGGTGGATGATCTCGCGGTCGAACTGGCCTTTCAGCTTCAGCCGGGCATCGGGGCGGAAGCTGGCTGTGATCAGGTAGGAGTCGCGGCGCAGGTCAGGGTTGTTGCGGACGCCGACGGGACTGATGCCCGTCGTGACGCCGGTGATGCTGATGCTGTCGGTGTTGCTGTTGTCCAGGTCGAGCAGGCGGTAGCGGAAGTTGAAGGTCCAGCTCGGGTGCGGAATCCAGGTCAGGTCGCCGGCTCCCTTGGCGACGTCGGTGCTCGAGATGATGGGGGACACCTGTGCCGGTTCGAGGCCGTTTCTGTTCTCCCGTTTGCCGATGGAGGCGCTGGCGGCGCCGACCAGTCCGCCGGCGAGGTTGGTATGTACCTTGAGAGTGCTCTCCGTCATCCGGACGTCCGGGATGGTGTCGTGGGCGAGGTCAGTCGCCGTCGGACGGAAGAAGACGTTGGTTCCGTAGCTGTCGACGGGCGCGTTCTCCCTGTTGTCGAACTGGCGGTAGAGCTGTTCGAGAATGACATCGACCGGGCCGAGATGGGCGTCGAGGCCGGCCGTGACTTCCTGGGTCACCTGGTCGATCCGGACGCTGCGGCTCTGGACGTGACAGCCGGAGCACTGTTCGTCGACGAAGCGGAGCTGCCGGTCTCCCTTGCGTTCCATGCGCCAGTATCTGACGTTGAGGTGAGCCGGATAGCTCTTCAGCTTGCCGCGAAACCGGGCTTCGTAGATACCGGTGTCTAGCCGGTATTCGGCGGTCGGGTCGTGGTCGGTGAAGGTCGCCTTGTTCGGATTGATCACGGGCGGCGGCGGAGGGATGGGTGTTCCATTGTCCTGAGCGATCGCCGGCGGACGGTCGGAATAGGGGATGTGTTCGAGGTTGTGCACGAAGTTCTCGATTCGCAGGTCGAGTCTTACCTGTCCGTCCCGGTCGAAGTGCAGCTCGCTGCGGTAGTCCTTGTCGCTCAGCAGATAACCCTCGAGGCTGCCATGGAACCGGTCGTCGTAACCTGAAGCGAGAAACCTCAGCGTCGTACTCGGCTGCAGGTGATCGTATTCCCTGACCTTCGCGTCACCCTGGTCATCCACCAGCCGGTAACCGAGGCTGAGGGATGTTTCACGATCAGGCTGGGGCTGGGCCTTGGCCAGGGCAGGGAGGCTCAGAAAGATGAATGACAGAACAGCCAGGATTGTACAGTTTCTCATGGGGCGTTTCCTCCTGGATCATGCCGGTTCGCGCCTTAACGGGTGATGAAGGTGCCGCGGCCATGGGGCGAGGGGATGTCGGTGCCATGGATCGCCGAATGACAGTCTGTACAGCGATTGTAAAAGAGCTGTTTCATCGATGTTGACGAGAGGGCGCCCCCGTTCGAATGGAAATCCTGGCCGAGATGTCCGGGATGACATTGCAGACAGAGAAAAGGTTGGGCCTGGTTCAGCAGCGGATCGTTGGGCGAGCCGTGCGGCCGGTGGCAGTTGGTGCAGGTTTCTGTGACATCGGCATGCTCGTAGACGAATGGCCCCTGTTTGTCCATGTGGCAGCGGCTGCAGGTTTCGCGTACCGTGCTTCCCTTGAGCAGATGTTCCTGCAGGCTGCCGTGCGGGTCGTGGCAATCGATGCAGGCCACCTTCTGTTCCGGAACCGGGTGGTGGGAAGTCTGGGAGAAACGGCTGCGGATATCCTGATGGCAGCCGTAACAGAGTTCGGCGACTTCTTCGCGGCTGGCCTTTTGCGCCGGACCCCGGTGCAACCGGTGGCAGTCGAAACAGCTGACGTCACTGCTGGCGTGGGGGCTGGCGTTCCAGAACGTCAGGCTCGGGGTGGAAGCAGCCGAATGGCATTTCAGGCAGATCATGGACTGGGCCTGGGCCGGAAATTTCTCGATCGGCAGCAAATGGCCGGTATCGCACTTGCCGGTCTTTTCGGCATTTTTTACCGCCAGGCTGCCGGGGCCGTGGCAGGATTCGCAGTTGACCAGCGGCAAACCGGTGTCGGCGGCGATCTGTTCGCTGTGGATGGAATGGGCGAAATCCCTGGCGATCTGGTCGTGGACGTGGCATTTGGCCAGGCAGTTGTCGTTGCCGATATAGTCGGCATTCAGGTCGCCGACCATCAGTCGCTCATAATCGCGGATCGGCTGAATCGGATCGGAACGGCGCAGGGATTTCAGGTCGATGCAGGCGGTCAGAGCGACTGTGACGATGGCAAGAGCGACGAGAAGAACGCGGATCACGGAACACACCTCCTTGGCAACGGCATCCGGCGGAAAAAAGATGAACATGTCCTGAATCAGTGAGTTCATGCCGGATGGAGAGCGCAAGGCTTGGCCTGAATGGGTTTTCAAAAAATCTCAGGTGCACCCGTAGGTTCACCGGCGATTTTTGGGAAACGCAGGCAGGTCAATGACTTGTGCTATCCGTCGGTGATGTGCTCGCTGATTCAGGTATGAACTAAAAATACGGTGAAAAACGCTTAAAATGCAACTTTTTCATTGGAGAGGCCTTTTGTGGCAGGGGAGGGCGCGCATGTGTCCCGGTGGACCCCGATGGTGAAATCCGCCGGGATGTGGATAACGCGGAGGAAGTCAGGGCCGGTGGCGGGACCGGCCTGGAGAAGGTCAGTCGGCCAGGGCCCGCTCCAGGTCGGCGATCAGATCTTCGACCGCTTCGAGGCCGACCGAGAGTCGCAGCAACGTTTCGTCGATGCCGAGCCGCAGCCGTTCCTCTTCCGGGATGTCACCGTGGGTCTGCACCGCCGGCATGGTTATCAGCGACTCGACACCCCCGAGACTTTCGGCAAAAGAGATCAGGCGCAGTCTCTCGAGTACCCGGCGCGCCCGTTGCGGCGTATCGACCCGGAAGGAGAGCATGCCGCCGAAAGCGGTGGCCTGGCGTTTCATCAGCTCGTGCCCGGGATGGTCCGGCAGTCCTGGATAGTAGACCTGCCGGATCTGCGGCTGCTCGTTCAGCCAGCGGGCGAGCCGGTCGGCGGAGACGCAGTGGCGCTCCATGCGTACGGGCAGGGTTTTCAGCGAGCGCATCAGCAGCCAGCAGTCCTGTGGCGGCAGGATGCTGCCGGTCGAATTCTGCAGAAAGTAGAGTTCTTCACCGAGGTCGGGATCACGGGCGATCAGTGCCCCGGCGCAGAGGTCCGAGTGTCCGCCCAGGTACTTGGTGGCCGAATGCACTACAATGTCGGCCCCCCAGTCGAAGGGACGCTGCAGCAGTGGGGTGAGAAAGGTGTTGTCAACAATGAAGAGCAGGTCGTGCCGGCGGCAGAGGCGGCCGAGGGCTTCGAGATCGGCGATGCCGAGCAGGGGATTGCCGGGAGTTTCGACCAGCAGGGCGCGGGTCTGCCCGGTGATGGCGGCTGCTACTTTGTCGCAGTCGGTGGTGTCGACAAAGCTCGCCTGCAGGCCGAAACGGGCGAAGATCTGGTCGAGAACCCGGTAAGTGCCGCCGTAGAGATCCTCGGATAGGATCAGATGGTCTCCGCTGGAAAAGTGCAGAAAGAGTGTGGTCAGGGCCGCCATGCCGGAGGCGAAGGCCAGGCCGCGGGCGCCGCCTTCGAGGTCGGCCAGCGCCTCCTCGAGGATCTGCCGGGTCGGATTGCCGGAGCGGGTGTAGTCGAACCCGGTGCTCTGGCCGACGCCCGGATGGCGGTAGGTCGCGCTCGGATGGATGGGAAAACTGATCGCCCCGGTCTTGTCGTCCCGGCCGGTTCCGGTCTGCACCAGGCGGCTGGCGTGGCTCCATCTTTCGGACATGAGATCCCCCTTGTTGAAAGGTTGGCTTCAAGGGGCAAAAAGCCCCTTCTCGGGGATGAGAAGGGGCTTCGACAGTCGCCGCGGCGAAATCTTTTCTGAAGCGCCGTTCTCATCTTTCTCCGGATCATCCGGAGCAGGAATTGGCACCTTTCCGATCGGTATCGGCGGTTGCCGTGGCTTCGCAGGGCCTGTTCCCTCCGCCACTCTCGATGAGTATGTACTGCCAGGGCGCGGGGCTTTTACGCCAACTCTGCGTCAGCCTGCAACCTGCCTTCGCTCGACGTGGCGTTCCACGCCTCGTTTGTCAGGTCTTGGCTTCCTTGATTTGACGTAAAATCCCTCGCTTCCGGAACAGTCTAATTGTTAAGCAAAACCATAAAGAACAGATGACAGATTGTCAACCAGCTTCCGAGGTTTTGCTTCCTTCTTACAGCTTACAGCTGATACATTTTATACAATCCCCTCGTACAGCACACTGGTCAGGTAGCGCTCGCCGGAATCGGGGAGGATGACGACGAACTTCTTGCCGGCGAATTGCGGCAGTGCCGCCAGGCGGGCGGCGACGGCGACGGCGGCGCCGCTGGAGATGCCGGAGAGGATGCCTTCTTCTTTCGCCAGCCGGCGCGCGAAGTCGATCGCTTCGTCATTGCCGACCTGTTCCACCTGGTCGACAACGGAGAGATCGAGGGTGTCGGGAATGAAGCCGGCGCCGATCCCCTGGATCTTGTGCGGTCCGGGCTGCAGTTCGCGGCCGGCCAGCTTCTGGCTGATGACCGGCGAGTCGGTCGGTTCGACGGCGACCGAGTGCAGGGACCTGCCCCTGTCCTGCTCGAAAAACTGGCTGATGCCGCTGATGGTGCCGCCGGTGCCGACGCCGGAGATGAGGACATCGACGTCGCCGCCGGTCGCCTCCCAGATTTCCGGCCCGGTGGTCTGCCGGTGAATGGCCGGGTTGGCCGGGTTCTTGAACTGATGCAGCAGCACATAACGGTTCGGATCGGAAGCCGCCAGTTCCTCGGCGGCGCTGACGGCGCCGGCCATCCCCTTGGCGCCCGGGGTCAGCACCAGGTTGGCGCCGAAGGCCTTGAGCACCTTGCGTCGTTCCAGACTCATGGTTTCAGGCATGGTCAGGGTGATGGGGATATTGCGGGCGGCGGCGACGAAGGCGAGGGCGATGCCGGTGTTGCCGCTGGTTGGTTCGACGATCTCCTTGCCGGGGCCGAGCAGTCCCTTCTTTTCGGCGTCCCAGATCATCGAGGCGCCGATGCGGCACTTGACCGAATAGGCCGGATTGCGGCCTTCGATCTTGGCGTAGACTTCGGCTCCTTCCGGCACAATCCGGTTCAGTCGTACCAGGGGAGTGTGGCCGATGGAGAGGGAGTTGTCCTGAAAGATGTGCGCCATGGTTTTTGCTCCTTTGCTTAAAGTTGAGCCAAAAGCGTGAGAATAGCGTCGGCCCAGGCCTGAAAATCCCGAGTCAGTTGCTGGTATTAAATACCTCTTTGAGCCTTGTTTGCAAGTCCTGCAGGGACAAATTTTCCGCCACTGGCGTCGCCAGTCCGTCTTTTTCTCCCCGCAGCAGGTCGAACAGCGGTATCCGCCGTCCCTGTTCGTCCTTCGTCAGGCGGCGGGTGATGATGCCGTAGTCGGCCAGCTGCGGCTGGGAGCAGGCGTTGGGGCAGCCGGAAATGGCCAGGCTGGTGCCGGTGGCGGTTGCCGGCAGCCCGGCCAGGATGTCGCGGGCGATATCGCGGGTCGGGGCCAGTCCCATGCGGCAGTCGTGGCTGCCGGGGCAGACCCGGAAGCAGGGCGCGGGCGCGGTCAAAGATTCGCCGAGACCGGCCAGCACCAGGCGCTGCTGCAGGGCGGCGCGGTTCTTTTCGCTGGTTGGCAACAGGAGGATGTCCTGCTCGCCATCGAGCACCAGGCAGCCGCCTGTGTAGTCGCGGGCCAGGCGGGCCAGGCGGATCAGGCTGGTCGCCGGCAGTTCGCCGGCAAAGACCTGCACCCGCAGCGGTTCTTCGTCGGTCTGTAGGCTCAGGGTGGTGCCGAAGCCGCTGTTGGCGACCGGGGCGTAGGGCTCGGGGGTGAAGCGGCGCAGACGGTTGCGAAATTCTTCCTCGCCGACCTGGCGGATCAGGTGCTTGAGCCGTTTTCCTTTTTCGACTCCCTGGCGGTAGACGTGGAGGATGCCCTCGATCAGGGGGATGATGCGTTCTTCCGGCACCCGCCCGGCCAGCAGCAGAGCCGCCTGCGGCTCGCGGCCGAGACCGCCGCCGCACCAGACATCCCAGAGCGGCCGGCCGTCCTTTATGCCGGCGTGGACCAGGCCGACATCCTGGATGAGATGGCGCTTGCCGTCGCCGCTGCCCAGGATGCCGATCTTGAACTTTTTCGGAAGTCCCTCGAACCAGGGATTGCCGGTGAAGTGCCGGGTGAGGCGCCGCGCCAGGCTCTGGCAGCTGGCGAAGTTGGGGCCGAAGCTGCTGCCGCAGGCGATGCCGCGGACGGCGCCGCCGCAGGCGCCGCGGCCGGTCAGGCCGACGGTCGCGAGCTGCCGCTGGACTTCGCGCAGGTCGTGTCTGCGCAGATCGTGCAGTTCGACGCTGCCGCGGGTGGTCAGGTGCAGCCGGCCGCCGGCGTACTTCGATGCGATTTCGGCGATCTTTTCCGCCTGTTCGCTCGACAGGACGCCGCCTGGGATCTTGATGCGCTGCATCCAGCGATCGTCACCCGCCTGTTGATAGATGCCGTCAAGGCGCAGTTGCTGTGGATCGAAAGTCATGATGCGTGTTTCACCTCTGTCTGCTGTGGAATGGTCACCACCGGCAGCCGCCGATGGAAAAGCGCACAGCATAGCAAACTCGACCCTGACATCAAACCATGGAGAAAAGGCTGCGCAGGGCCTGGACGATCTGCCGGGCCCGCCGGCCACTGTCCGTTGTCGTCAGGGGGGACGTGGCCGACCGGTCCTGCCGCTGCAAACGAAGCTGTTTGCTTTCGACCACGGCCAGATCCTGTGCGCCGAGAATGTCCGGCTGCCGGGCCAGCCGGTTCAGGCTGTCGGCAGGGCCTGTGACCAGAACCTGCAGCCCGGCCTGCAGCAGGGGCCGCAGGGCCAGAGGCAACAGCGCCGCCGGGTCCGGTCCGACGTCGTTCGCCAGCAGATCCGCGCTCTGGCGCAAAAAGGCGTGGCCGTCGAACAGAATGGTGTGCCGTCCCTGCCGGTGAAGCAGGCTCTCGGTCATTTCTGCCAGTTCTCCGGCCGTTTCCGGCCGGTCGTCCGGGAAGAGCATCAGCAGCGGCTGCTGGCCGAGCGCGAAAGCACGGTCGGTGGTGGTAAGACGCAGCGGTTGTCCGTCGCCGGCCGTCGAGCTCAGCGGCTGGTGGATCATGCCGGCGCCGACAGTGGCGTTGGTCAGCCGGTCGATGAGGATGAAGCTGCCGGTGGCGCGGTTTTCCCGGTAGGAGTCGAAGCCGAGGGCTCCGGAAAGTTCGATGCGGGCGACGCCGACTTCGTTCAGGGCGAGGGCGCCGCCTTCCTCCTGGTCGAGGGTGTTGACGTTGACCCGGAAACGGAGCTGACGCACCCGGGCGGGCAGGGTGCGGTTGCCGGATTTCAGAAGGTATTCGGCGCCGATGCGCAGCGGTTGTTCGTGCAGCCATACCAGCTTGGCTTCCATGTGGTCGCTGACATGCGGCGCTTCATCCGGTCTGGCCAGCAGATCCCCCCGGCTGATGTCGATTTCGTCGGCCAGGCAGAGGGTGACCGCCTGACCGGCGCGGGCCTGCTCCAGGTCGCCGTCCATGGTGACGATGCGGCTGACGCGGCTGGTTTGCCCCGAGGCGGCCACTGCCACCTCGTCACCCACGGCGATCTGCCCCGAGGCGACGGTGCCGGAAAAGCCGCGAAAATCGAGGTTCGGACGGTTGACCCACTGCACGGCAAAGCGGAACGGCTTCTTCCGCGTCTCGTCCTCCACCTGAACCGTTTCCAGGTAGTTCATCAGGCTCGGTCCGTCATACCACTCGGTGTTCCCGCGCGCCTTGAGCACGTTGTCACCCTTCAGTGCCGAGATGGGGATGGCGACGATCTCGTCAAAACCGAGGTTGCCGGCGAACAGTTCGTAGTCGCGCCGGATCTGTTCGAACCGCTCCTGCCGGTAGTCGACCAGGTCCATCTTGTTCACCGCCAGCACCACGTGCCGGATGCCCACCAGCGACACCAGGTAGCTGTGCCGCCGGGTCTGGGTCAGCACGCCCTTGCGGGCGTCGACCAGGATCACCGCCACCTGCGCCGTGCTGGCCCCGGTCACCATGTTGCGGGTGTACTGCTCGTGGCCCGGGGTGTCGGCAACGATGAACTTGCGCCGGTCGGTGCTGAAGAAGCGGTAGGCGACGTCGATGGTGATCCCCTGTTCGCGCTCGGCCTGCAGACCGTCGAGCAGCAGGGCGTAGTCGATGTCGTCCCCCTGGGTGCCGATGCGGCGGCTGTCGGCCTGCAGCGCTGCCAGCTGGTCCTCGAAGATCAGCTTCGAGTCCCACAGCAGCCGGCCGATGAGGGTCGACTTGCCGTCATCGACGCTGCCGCAGGTGATGAAGCGCAGCAGGGACTTCTCTTCCTGTTCCTTCAGGTAGGCGTGAATGTCTTCGGCAATCAGTTCCGATTGGCTGTTCATACAAGCTCCAGATTCGGCGAAGGGCGAAGGGGGTTGCCTTCGCCGACACCGTTTTTCAAAAGTATCCTTCCGCCTTCTTCTTCTCCATGGAGCCGGCCTGGTCGTGGTCGATCAGCCTCCCCTGCCGCTCGGAAGTGCGGGTCAGCAGCATCTCGCGGATGATCTCCGGCAACGTGGTGGCCGTCGATTCGATGGCCCCGGTCAGCGGATAGCAGCCCAGGGTGCGGAAGCGCACCATCTTTTTCTGCACCTGCTCGCCGGGAAGCAGCTCGAGCCGGTCGTCGTCGACCATGATCAGCATGCCGTCGCGCTCGACCACCGGCCGCTCGGCGGCAAAGTAGAGCGGCACGATGGGAATGTTCTCCAGGTAGATGTACTGCCAGATGTCAAGCTCGGTCCAGTTGGACAGGGGGAAGACGCGGATGCTCTCTTTCGGCCGCACCCGGGTGTTGTACAGGTTCCACAGCTCGGGCCTCTGGTTCTTCGGATCCCAGCGGTGGTTGGCGCTGCGGAAGGAGAAGATGCGTTCCTTGGCCCGCGACTTCTCCTCGTCCCGGCGGGCGCCGCCGAAGGCGGCGTCGAAACCGTACCTGTCCAGCGCCTGCTTCAGCCCCTCGGTCTTCATCACGTCGGTGTACAGGGCGCTGCCGTGGGTGAAGGGATTGATCCCCTGGGCGACACCCTCCTCGTTGACATGCACGATCAGCTCGAAACCGTGCTCGGCCGCCATCCGGTCGCGAAAGGCGATCATGTCGCGGAACTTCCAGGTGGTGTCGACATGCAGCAGCGGAAAGGGGATCTTTCCCGGGTAGAAGGCCTTGCGGGCCAGGTGCAGCATCACCGAGGAGTCCTTGCCGATCGAGTAGAGCATCACCGGGTTCTCGAACTCGGCGGCGACTTCCCGCATGATGTGAATGCTTTCGGCTTCGAGTTGTTCCAGATGGGTCATGGTTTCTTTTCTCGGACGGTTCTTTTTCGCCCTTATCCAATGGATTGGCTGGTGGTTCGTTTCAGTCTGTTGCGGCCTTCGCTCCCTTGCCCCTTCTTTCACTCTTGGCCGCTTTTCGCCTCCTGACGATGCAGTCCGCATTCCTTGTGTTCCGGGCTTTCCCACCACCAGCGGCCGGCGCGGATATCCTCGCCCTTGGCCACCGCCCGAGTGCAGGGGGCGCAACCGATGCTCGGATAGCCTCGCCGGTGCAGGGGGTGGACGGGAATGCGCCTGCTTTCGGCGTAGTCCCGGACCTGGTCGTGGTTCCAGTCGCACAGCGGATTGATTTTCAGCAGCCCGCCATGGGCACGGTCGATTTCGATCGGATGCAGATCCTGCCGGGTCACGCTCTGCAAGCGGCGCAGCCCCGTCACCCAGCCTGACAGCTCCGCCAGGGCGCGCCGCAAAGGCTCGACCTTGCGCACGGCGCAGCACTGGTGGCGGTTTTCGAGGCTTTCGCGAAAGGAGAACAGCCCTTTGTCCCGCTGCAGCCGTTCGACGGCCTCGGCACGGGGGAAGTACCAGTCGATCTGCAGGTCGTAGCGCTGGGCCACCGATTCGGCGGCGATGTAGGTTTCCTCCGGCAAGCGTCCGGTGTCGATGGCGAAGACGCCGAGTTCAAGTCCGGCCCGGTGCGCCAGATCGATGACGGTGACATCTTCGATGCTGAAGGAACAGGCCAGGGCGACGCGCCCGCCGGCCCGTTCCAGGCCCTGGCGCAAAATCTTTTCGGCGCTGAGAATGTGGTCTTCGTCGATTCGGGCGGCCGTGCTGCTCATGTCCATTCGCCTCTCTTTAGATGTAGTATTCCGGCTGCTTTTCGCGTCCGAAGGGAATTCGGTTCCAGAGTCTTTCGTGGGCGACGTAGATGAAGATTTTCAGGGCGGTGTCCGCCAGGCCGATCTGGGCGGCGAAGGCCAGTTCGCCGGTCAGGGCGAAGGCCAGCGTACCGGTGATCGTGGTGGCGATGAGGCGCCAGGAGATGGCCTTGGCCAGGCTGCGTCGCGTCGATTCCATGGTTTCTGCTCGGGGTCCGATTTTCTTGCGGTTATTTACGATTAAGTTGGTCGGGAATGGAGACTATAAAAACACGCACAACAAGTCAAGAAAAAAATAGCCATCGCGCAAAATAAATAACGGTAATTTAGTGTAGAAAGTGGCTCGTGCCTTTTTTTTAGGCAGCACTGGTTAAAAATAAGGCTGGTGGTGTGTCGTCGCACGGGGAAAAGGCCCGGTTCGGGCCGGATGGACGGCTGGTATGCATATTGTAATGGCTGGTCGCGGTCGACAATGGAGTCGGCAGACAAATTCCGGGAGGTTCAGGACAAATGGAGTCCACTGTTGTTGCGCTTCGTCACGGTGGTGACGTCCTTTTTCTCATGCTGGGTGCGGTCATGGTTTTTGCCATGCACGCCGGCTTCGCCTTTCTCGAAATCGGTTCGGTTCGTCAGAAAAGCCAGGTCAACGGCCTGGTCAAGATTCTCACCGACTGGTCGGTTTCGACCGTTGTCTATTTTCTGATCGGCTATCCGCTCGCTTACGGGGTCAATTTCCTGGCGCCGGCGGGTTCCCTGCTGGGGGACAACAACGGCTACGAGCTGGTGCGCTTCTTCTTTCTGCTCTGCTTTGCCGCCTGCATCCCGGCGATCATCTCCGGCGGCATCGCCGAACGCGCCAAGTTCTGGCCGCAGGTGGCCGCCGGTGGTATCTTCGCCGCGGTTGTCTATCCCCTGTTCGAATCCCTGATCTGGGGGCAGAACAGCAGCGGCCTGCAGGGCTGGCTGGAAAAGACCTTCGGTGCCGGGTTCCACGATTTCGCTGGCAGCGTGGTGGTTCACTCCCTCGGCGGCTGGCTGGCGCTGCCGGCGGTGATCGTCCTCGGGCCGCGTCTCGGTCGCTGGGTGCGCGGCAAGAGCAAGGCGATTCCGATCTCCAACATTCCCTTCCTCTCCCTGGGCAGCTGGATTCTGGCGGTCGGCTGGTTCGGCTTCAATGTCATGAGCGCCCAGAGCCTGGAAGGCATCTCCGGACTGGTGGCGGTCAATTCGCTGTTGGCCATGGTCGGCGGCGTGCTGTTCGCCCTGGTCGCCGGCAAGAATGACCCGGGTTTCGTTCACAATGGCGCCCTGGCCGGGCTGATCGCCATCTGCGCCGGTTCCGATATCGTGCATCCGATCGCCGCGTTCTTCATCGGCGGCATCGGCGCCCTGATCTTCGTCTACGGTTTCGGCTTCGAACAGGAAAAGCTGAAGATCGACGACGTTCTCGGGGTTTGGCCCCTGCACGGCCTGATCGGCAGCTGGGGCGGCATCGCTGCCGGCATCTTCGGTTCGCCCCTCTTTCTCGGCATGGGCGGTGTCAGCTTCATCTCCCAGCTGATCGGCACGGTGATGGCGGCGGCCTACGCGCTGGTGGTCGGGTTCGTCGTCTACGGCGTCATCCAGAAGACGGTCGGGTTCCGGCTGGACGAGGAGGCGGAGTTCCGCGGTCCGGACCTCAGCATCCACCATGTCCATGCCTACCCGGAAGAGGTGGTCAAGTAACGGGGCGGCTGAAATGCCGCCATCTGCTGCGTTGCTCATCCCTTTCGTCATTCCGACGTAGCTGCTGCTACGTCTCATTCCCCAGGGGGTGAGACGCCTTGCATCTGACGACGTTTGAGCCGCCTCGAACCTGTTCAGGTTTGGGGCGGCTCTTTCTGGTGAAAAAATAAGATCTGTCCCTTTTCTTCTCTTGAAAAACGCCGCGCGAAAATGCGGCGTTTTTATATATGGGCCTGTTTGACCGGCACGGTAGGCGGCGGTATAATCTAGTTGAAACGCGCAAGGAACACAGACCTTCACGGAGGCGGGACGCCGCCTCCCTCTTCGCCCTGGATGACTCACCCTCCTGGTCTCCAGGGTGTTTTTTTGCCGGCGGCCGGCATCCCGCCGGGGAAATGGTTGCCCTCGGCCTTTCCAGCCCTTATAGTATCGGCTCGAACAGCGTTCGAAATTCAGTTCGCAACAGGGAGGACGGGATGTCGATTCGACGTCTGGCGATACATACGGTGCTGATTCTGGCGGGACTCGCCATCATTCTCTGGCCGCGGGTCGAGAACAAGATCGATCCGGCCAAGGCGGCGTCGGCGCGGGCCGCGACCGAGCGGTTTCTGGCGATGGTGGATGGCGATCAGTTCGCCGACAGCTGGAACATGAGCGCCGCTTTGATCCGGGACAAGATTCCGCAGGAGAAGTGGGCCGGCAAGCTGAAGCTCTTTCGTGTCCAGTACGGCAAGATGCTGGAGCGCAAGGAGAAGGAGATCCGCTACTCCACCGAGGCGAGCGGCAACAACAAGGGGGAATTCATAACCCTGATTTTCACGGCCGACTATGAACGGCGCAAGGGCGCCGAGGAGACGGTGACCGTCATGCTGGAGGATGACGGCAACTGGCGGGTCGGCGGCTTTTTCGTCGAATAGCCTGCTTTCCGGACTGTCAACCAGACGGACAGGCTTTTTCAGCAGCCTGCCTTTGAATGGCCGCTGGATCGCCCCAGCTTTTCGAGATTTCTGGCTTCGGTTGCGACCAGGTCGGCGAAGGTGTACTTGGCGAGGGTCTGCATCAGCTCGTTGCGGATGTCTTTCCAGGCGCCGTGGGTGGGGCAGAAGGCGTCTCTTTCACAGATTCCTTCCTGGGCGATACAGTGATTGAGATAGAGTGGCCCTTCTTCAGCCCTGACCACGTCGAGCAGGGTAATCTCTTCCGGAGCCTTGATCAGGTAGAAACCGCCACCGACGCCCCGCTGAGAGCCGACGATCCCTTCCTTGATCAGCGGTTGCAGGATCTTGGTCAGAAAGGCCGGGGTGATGTCCTGGGCGGCGCAGATGTCCTTCTTCAGAACGATCTGGCCGCGCGGCTGTTTCGACAGGTGGAGCAGGGCCCGGATGGCGTATTCGGTGGCGCGGGTGATGATCACGGTGAACTCCTTGATGCCTGAATCCGTGAACTCATGCCGGATAGAGAGTGCAAGTGCTTGGCTTGAATGAGCTTGCAAAAATCTGAGGTGCACCCATAGTTCACCGGCGATTTTTGGGAAGCTCAGGCAGGACAATAACTTGTGCTGTCTGCCGGTAATGGAGTTTACGGATTCAGGTTGGTAAACAACCAAAATGACAAATGCGGTTATAAATACTTTTTCCTTGCGGTTTTGTCAATAAGCCGAATCCGGCTCCGGATTTTACTGCCGCAGGGGAGGCTGGATCCTGGTTCGTCCGGGCATGGCTGCCGAGACGGATGGCGGGATTCGGGCAGCAAAAAGGCGGCGCCGTGCGATCGGGCACGGCGCCGCCTTTTTGCTTGATAAGCTGAACAAGAGAGGTTGCGGCAGTCTCAGCCGGCAGGCAGCAGCCCGGCCTGGCGGACCAGCCGCTTCCATTCGTCGCTGGCGGCGTAGGCGCGGGCGGCCCTGACGACGGGATGGTCGGCGTTTTTCAGGTCGTAGGCCAGGCCGAGGCTGACGCCGGAGGAGAACCCTTCCACCCGGAGCTGGTTGTGCTTGCGGAAATTGGGTTGGGCGCCGAAGCCGATGGCCAGCCTGCCGGCCGGGGACATGAGAAATTTGACCACCTGCGGGTCGCGGCGGAAAATCCGGTCGAAGGTCACCTCCCTGAAAAAGGGGAAGTCCCGCTTCAGGGTCGAAAAGAGGGCCTCCGTCGCTTCCCGGCCGACCAGCAGGATCTGGCCGTCGTTGCCGCCGACCTCTTTCCAGTTGGTAATCCGACGGGTGAAGATCTGTTCGATCTGTTTCAGGGTCAGCTGTTGAACGCCGGTCTCCAGTCCGACGGCGAAGGTGATCGGCACCTTGGCCAGAAAGATCTCTTCTTTGCCAATGCCGCGTTCCTTGGTGTTCAGGGGTCTGCCGGTGCGGCCGAAGAGGTAGGTGTCGGACGCCTGGATGCCGCCCCGGTGCTTGATGGACGGGGCGGGGACGGTGAAGCTGTAGTTCCTGCAGGCCGGATCTTTGCCGAAATGCTCGAAGAAGAGCTGCACGATCTTGGTCGAGGGGCCGGCGCCGGAGACAAGTTGTGCTTCGACGGCGCGACCGGCGGTTGGCAGTGCGGTCATAACGAGACCGAGAATCCAGGCTGCAAAGAGTTTTCGCATGATTCCGTCCTCCCTTTCCCGACATCCGGCAATACTTCGTTACCGGTCAGGCGACTCGAGGTTTTGAATCGAGCCATTATACCCGGCTTTACCGCGAAGGCAAAGCCGGGGGGGGGGCGGTGGCATCCGGTTTCAGGCCGTATCCTTCTTGACAGCTGTCGGCGTCGGCGGCATGTTCAATACCCGTTATGACTCGGGAAGACAGAACGACGGAATATGTCGGCCGTTTCGCGCCCAGCCCGACCGGGCCGCTCCATTTCGGTTCCCTGGTGGCGGCGGTGGGCAGTTATTGCCTGGCACGCCAGGCTGGCGGGCGCTGGCTGCTGCGCATGGAGGATCTCGACCGGCCTCGGGTGGTGCCCGGTGCGGCGGACGAGATCCTGCGCGGGCTGGAGACGTGCGGTCTGGAATGGGACGGAGAGGTTCTCTGGCAGAGCCGGCGGGACGAGCGTTACCGCGCGGTGATCGAAGCCCTGCGGCGAAGGGGGCTGGTTTTCGACTGTGGCTGTTCGCGACGCGAGATCCTGGCCAGCGCGCCGCATCCGGGCGAGGAAGGGCCGGTCTATCCCGGAACCTGCCGCTTTGGTCTGCCCGCGGGCCGCAAGCCGCGGGCCCTGCGGCTGCGGGTGCCGGACGAGGTGGTCGGTTTTTGCGACGGTCTGTTCGGACCGCAGGAGCAGCACCTGCTGACGGCGGTGGGCGATTTTGTCCTGAAACGCGCCGACGGCCTGTTCGCCTATCAGCTGGCGGTGGTCGTCGACGACCACGACAGCGGGGTGAACCAGGTGGTGCGCGGCGCCGACCTGCTCGGCTCGACACCCCGGCAGATCTACTTGCATCAGTGCCTGGGGTGGCCGCATCCGCGCTACCTGCATCTGCCGCTGGCGCTGGCGGCGGACGGGCAGAAGCTGAGCAAGCGGCATGGCGCGTTGCCCCTGCGCCCTCGGGCGGCCGGGCGCTGGCTGGCGGCGGCGCTGGAATTTCTCGGCCAGAAGGTGCCGGCGGAGCTGAGGGGAGCTCCGCCGGCCGAGATCCTCGCCTGGGGGGTGGCGCATTTCGCCCGCGAAAGACTGCCCCGCGAGGCGGCGGTGCCCGATCTGCCGGCGGAGGACTGATTACCAGCCGGCCGGCAGGTCGAACAGGGTGGTCAGGCCGGCGCGGACGCCCCAGTCCTCGCTGCGGCTGCGATAGCCGTTGCTGACCCCGAAGTCGAACAGGGCCTGGCCGAAATCGTACTGCAGGCCGACCGTCAGGCTGCCGCGATCGTTGAGGGAATCGTTCAGGTCAAGTCCCTCGATTCCGGCCAGCACCGTGATGCCGCTGGCCTTGAAGGGGACGCTGACGCCCGCCGCATAGTGGAGCTTCTCTTCCTGCTTGCCGGCCGGATTGCCGAGCACGGCGAGGCCGAGGTTGCCGTAGGCGCTGAACAGGGGGAAGTTGCGGGTCGCCAGCAGGTCGACGAAAACGTCGGTTTCGCCGGTGCCAAGGCCGTCATTTTCGCTGGCGGCGGGCAGTTTGGTGGCGAAGCGCAGGCCGATGGCGGGCAGCTGCAGGTCTTCCGGCAGCAGGTTGACCTTGGTGCCGAGCAGCAGGTCGCCGCTGCCGAACTCGCCGTCCTGCCCGGTCTGGTTGACGTGCAGCAGATCGTAGCGGGCCATGACCTCCGCCCGCTTGCCGAGGCCGAGGCGCAGTTCCATTTCGGGAACCGAGATCTGGGTGCGGTCGGTTCCTTCCCGCTGGAAGAGAAGGGGAGCGTCCTCGAGATAGGCGACACCGAGCCGGAAACTTCCCTTGCCGGCGCCGAGGGTGACGGCGTCTTCGAGGCCGGTCGGCTGCAGGCTGGCGGCAGCGGCCTGGCCTGTCCACAGGGTCGAGAAGATGAACATGGCGATGAGAATGATGAGTCGTTTCGGTAGCATGGGATCCTCCCTGAATCGATTGAGATGGATGACAGTCGCGCTGACGGTCGCGACCTAGCATCGGTTCTTGCCGGCGGTCTGTCAAGGGGGTGGTCCGCCCTGTTCCGAAAAGAGCTGGGCCGATCCGTCGGTTGCGGGTTATAATCGACGAACACGTGGGAAAACCCTCGCGTCCGGCACGGTTCTGAACGGGCGAGAAGTCGTCCGCCCACAACCTTTTCGGAGGGCTGTCATGCGTCTGTTGCTGGTTTCTCTGCTGCTTCTTGCCGTCACTGCCTGCAGCGGCGGCCGTTTCCATCTGGCCAGGGACGAGTACAGCGCCCGGGTCAAGACCCTGGGCGTGGTTCCGATTCTGGTCGACGCCGGATCCTTCAGCCATCCGCAGAGCGCTGAGCTGGTGGCGCTGCTGCAAAAACACAACCGCGGCAAGGCGGCCGTTCTGGTCGAAAAGCTGCGCAGCAAAGAGCGCTATTTCGACGTGCGGCTGGTCGAGGGCGATCCGGCCTCCCTTTTCCGCCGTCTTGTCGCCGGTAGCCGTCTGACCGGGGACGGAGGACGGTTCTACCGTGACTATTCTTTCAGCGCGCAGGGCGTGTCCGAGGTGGCGGCCGATTATGTGGTCGACGGTCTGCTGGTGGTGATTCAGAGCGGCATCGAGCGGGTGGAAACCCGTCGCGACCGCATCCCGGTCAACTATCTTGAGGCTCCCTACCAGTCGGTGCAGGTTCGGGCGGTGGTGGTGCTGCCGGACGGGACCCTCGCCTGGGACTACCCGGCGCAAGGAAGCGCGACCTTTCTCGATCTGCAATACCCCGATTTCGACGAGGCCTACTACAATCGGACCGACCGGGTGAAGATCAAATTCGTCACTCTGGACGGTCTCGATCGGGCTCTCGGAGAGGTCGATGCCGGAGTCTTCGGGTCGCAGAAACTGCCGAAGCCTTACGCCGATCTCTTTGACAGCCTGACCGGCGGGTTGGCGCCGCTGCTCGGCGGTCTGCTCTAGCGACCGTCCGTTCGGACGGTGTTTTTCTCCGTTATGCGGAGGGGGAAAGCTATTTTTCGTTGACATCGGTGGGAGGGCGGAGTAAATAGGCTCTGTTGTCTGCGGTTGTCCTGCCGGCCCGACATTTCCGAATTCCGACTTGTTGAAACACGCGAAAACAAGGCATACATCGTTGTCTGAATATAATTGATCCCCGTGACTTGTCTGATGCGGGACGGTTGCTATACTGGAACGGCACGTGTCCGCGGCGACCTCCCTGCCTGTTGAGCTGCTGAAAAAATCTTATACCTTTCCCAGAACAAAGCCGAATAGCCGAATAGAAGATACTGACGATTCCGGAGTGGATATCAGTCCCATCAATCAATGCATGACCTGCCAGAAATGTTCCCTGGCGCCGGCTGTCTTTGCGGCCGGTTCCGTGGGGATCAGTGCTGACCGACGGCTGTGAGGAGCCCCATGAATCTCAAGGAACTGAAAGAAAAGAAAATCACCGAACTCAATGCCATCGCCAAGGAGCTGAAGATCGAGGGCGCTTCCGGCATGCGCAAGCAGGATCTGATCTTCGCCATCCTCAATTCGACAGCGGAGAAGAACGGAGCCATCTATGGCGAAGGGGTCCTGGAAATTCTGCCGGATGGATTCGGCTTTCTTCGCGCTCCGGATGCCAACTACCTGCCCGGCCCGGATGACATCTACGTCTCGCCCTCGCAGATCCGCCGCTTCAACCTTCGTACCGGCGATACCGTCTCCGGCCAGATCCGCCCCCCCAAGGAAGGGGAGCGCTATTTCGCCCTGCTCAAGGTCTCGGAAGTCAATTTCGAGGATCCGCAGGTCGCCCGCGACAAGACCCTGTTCGACAACCTGACCCCCCTCTATCCGGAGGATCGGATCATCCTGGAAACCACCAGCGACAACATGTCGGCCCGGGTCATCGATCTGGTTTCGCCCATCGGCAAGGGGCAGCGCGGTCTCATCGTCGCTCCTCCGCGCACCGGCAAGACCATGCTGCTGCAGAACATCGCCAATTCGATCACCAGCAACCATCCGGAGGTCTACCTCATCGTGCTGCTGATCGATGAGCGCCCGGAAGAGGTGACCGACATGCAGCGCAGCGTCAATGGAGAGGTCATCTCCTCGACTTTCGACGAGCCGGCCACCCGCCACGTGCAGGTTGCCGAAATGGTCATCGAGAAGGCCCGGCGCCTGGTCGAGCACAAGCGCGACGTGGTGATCCTGCTCGATTCGATCACCCGCCTGGCGCGGGCCTACAACACGGTGCAGCCGCCGTCCGGCAAGATTCTCTCCGGCGGGGTCGACTCCAACGCCCTGCACAAGCCGAAGCGGTTTTTCGGCGCCGCCCGCAACATCGAGGAGGGCGGCAGCCTGACCATCATCGCCACCGCGCTGATTGATACCGGCAGCAAGATGGACGAGGTCATCTTCGAGGAGTTCAAGGGAACCGGCAACATGGAGCTGCACCTTGACCGGCGGCTGATGGACAAGCGTACCTTCCCCTGCATCGACATCAACAAGTCCGGCACCCGCCGCGAGGAGCTGCTGGTGGACCAGGCGACCCTGCAGCGCGTCTGGCTGCTGCGCAAGGTGCTCTCGACCATGAACGTGGTCGACAGCATGGAGTTTCTGCTCGACAAGCTCGGCGAAACCGACAGCAACCAGGAGTTTCTCGACAACATGAACCAGTAACGGCAACGAGGGGCTTGCAAATCGGCGGCAAAAGTGCTAGTTACTTCCTTTCGCCCGTAGCGGCGTGAATCTCGGCCTGTAACAGGACCAGGCGCAAGGAGTCAGACATGAAAGAAGGTATCCATCCCAAATACGAACCGGTGACCGTCAAGTGTCACTGCGGCAACACCTTCGAGACCCGGTCGACCAAGGGGGGCGACATCACCACCGAAATCTGCTCGGCCTGTCATCCCTTCTTCACCGGCAAGCAGAAGCTGGTCGACACCGCCGGCCGGATCGAGCGGTTCCGCAAGAAGTACGGCCAGAAATAAGCAACGAGAAACGGCCCGGCGGGCCGTTTCTTTTTTTCGGCATCCCGGCGTGTCCATGTCGGTCCGTAGTCGAGTCCGGTGGGCGTGCCGACACGGAGCCCCGCTTTTTATGCGTGTTCAGTTGTTGACCTATACCCCGTATCCTGAACGGGCCTGTGCTGCCGCCGCCCGCCTCTGCTATTCGGCCGCGGACATCGACCAGCTGATGGCCCGCGACGAGGCCGAGCAGGCGGCACTGCTGCGCAAGATTGTCGGCCTCGGGCATTTTTCCGTTCTCGAGCACGCATCCTTCACCTTTGGCATCGAGGGGATCAGCCGGGCCTGTTCGCACCAGCTGGTGCGGCACCGCATCGCCTCTTTTTCTCAGCAGAGCCAGCGCTACGTCGCCAGCCACGAAGGATTCGAGCGGGTGATTCCCGAATCGGTCGCCGCCGATCCCGAATGCCGGGCGCTGTTCGAGGATTTCATGGCCGAGGCCGGCCGGGTCTATGCCCGCCTGCTGGAGCGCGGCATCCCCGCCGAGGATGCCCGCTTCGTGCTGCCCAACGCCGCCGCCACCAAGCTGCTGTTGACCATGAACGCGCGCGAGCTGCGGCATTTCTTTCATCTGCGCTGCTGCCGGCGGGCCCAGTGGGAAATCCGCGCCCTGGCCACCGAGATGCTGCGGCTGGTCCGCCGGGTGGCGCCGGTCATTTTCGGTGACGCCGGCCCCGGCTGCCTGACCGGCCCCTGTCCGGAAGGGGCCATGACCTGTGGCGCGATCAAGGATGTGCGCGACGAATTCGCCAAACTCTAGGTAGGGCATGTTTCAAAAGCTGGACGAAGTCGAAGACCGTTTTCGCGAGGTCGAGGGACTGCTGGCCGATCCCGGAGTGATGGCCGATCAGAAGCGCTACCTGGCACTGACCCGGGAACACGCCGAGCTGGCCGAGATCGTCGCCGCCTACGCTCGCTACAAGAAGGTTCTGGAAGAGCTGGAAGGAAACCGCGAGCTGCTGCGGGACGAGGACCCCGATCTGCGGGAGATGGCCCGCGAGGAGATCCCGGCTCTCGAGGCCGAGAAGGAGTCGTTGGCCGAACGGCTGAAGCTGCTGCTGCTGCCCAAGGACCCCAACGACGACAAGAATGTCATCCTGGAGATCCGGGCCGGCACCGGCGGCGACGAGGCCGCCCTGTTCGCCGGCGATCTGTTCCGGATGTACAGCCGCTACGCAGAGCGCATGGGCTGGAAGGTCGAGCTGCTGAGCGCCTCGGAGTCGGATATCGGTGGCTTCAAGGAAGTGGTGGCGCTGATCAGTGGCGACCGGGTCTTCTCCCGGCTCAAGTTCGAGCGGGGAACCCATCGGGTGCAGCGGGTTCCCGAAACCGAGGCTCAGGGACGCATTCATACCTCGGCCTGCACCGTCGCCGTGCTGCCGGAGGCGGAGGACGTCGACATCGAGATCAATCCCGCCGATCTGCGCATCGACCTGTTCCGCGCTTCGGGCGCCGGCGGCCAGCACGTCAACAAGACCGAATCGGCGGTTCGCATCACTCACCTGCCCACCGGCCTGGTCGTCTCCTGCCAGGACGAGAAATCCCAGCACAAGAACCGGGCCAAGGCGATGAAAGTGCTGCAGGCGCGGCTCTACGACCAGATGCAGGCCGAACAGCAGGCCAGGCAGGCGGCAGACCGCAAGTCGCAGGTCGGCAGCGGCGACCGCAGCGAACGGATCCGGACCTACAATTTTCCCCAGGGGCGATGCACCGACCACCGCATCGGCCTGACCCTCTACAAGCTCGACCAGATCATGCAGGGGGAGCTGGACGAGGTGATCGACGCCCTGGTCACCCATCACCAGGCCGAGCTGCTGGCCGGGCAGGAGGGCTGATTGGCCGAGGTCTGGACCCTGTTGCGTGTGCTGCAGTGGACCGCGGAGCACCTGCGGAGCAAGGGCGTCGACAACGGCCGTCTCGACGCCGAACTGATGCTGGCCGATCTGCTCGATCTCGACCGGGTCGGGCTCTACCTCAACTTCGACCGGCCGCTGCAGGCGGACGAGCTGGCCCGGTTTCGCGAGCGGGTGAAACGGCGGGCGGCGCGCGAGCCGCTGCAGTACATCCTCGGTCGGGCCGAATTCTGGTCGCTGACCCTCCATGTCGAACCGGGTGTACTGATACCGCGGCCCGACACCGAGGTGCTGGTCGAGGAGGCCCTGAAGCGGATGCCGCAAGAAGCGGCCGCGCTGCTCGATGTCGGCACCGGCAGCGGCTGCATCGCCCTGGCCCTGCTGCATGAGCGGAGCGACTGGCGGGCGCTGGGTGTCGACCTGTCGCCGGCGGCCCTCCGGGTCGCCCGGTGCAATGCCGAGGAGCTCGGGCTGTCGGAGCGTTTCGAGCTTCGGCGGGGACGTCTCGAAGAACTGCCGGCCGGACCCTGGCCGCTGATTGTCAGCAATCCGCCCTACATTCCGCGGGCTGATCTGGCCGGGTTGATGCCCGAAGTCAGGGATTTCGAACCGGTCGGAGCCCTCGACGGCGGTCCCGACGGTCTTGACGCCTACCGGGCCCTGACCCGGCAGACCGACCGGCTGACTGCCGGCGGCTGGCTGCTGGTTGAGGTCGGCATCGGCCAGGCCGAAGCGGTGCGAGAGCTGTTCGCCGAAGCCGGCCTGACTGAGCTGTTCATCCGCGACGACTATGCCGGCGTGCCGCGCGTCGTCGGCGGGCGGCACGCCGGATCGGCAGATTGAGGAACTGAGAGAAGGAAGGCGGTTATGTCCGGTGCCCGGTGCCCGGCGCCCAACGCCTGATTTGTTTATGGACCAGATCGAAATCAGGGGTGGACAGAGGCTGTGCGGCGAGATCGACGTCAGCGGTGCCAAGAACGCGGCGCTGCCGTTGCTCTTTGCCACCCTGCTGGCTTCGGGGGAGAGCCGCCTGGACAACGTGCCGCGGCTGCGCGACTGCGATACCGTCGAGCGGCTGCTCGCCATCTTCGGCGCCCGCGTCGACCGCAATAACGGCACCTTTCGCGTCGACACCCGCGACCTGGCCTCGATCGAGGCCCCCTACGAGCTGGTGCGCACCATGCGCGCCTCGGTTCTGGCTCTTGGACCGCTGACCGCCCGCTTCGGCCGGGCGCGGGTCTCCCTGCCGGGGGGATGCGCCATCGGCGCCCGCCCCATCGATTTGCACCTGAAGGGTCTTGCGGCCATGGGCGCCGAGATAGACCTCGACCAGGGGTATGTCGAAACCCGCGCCAAGCGGTTGGTTGGCGCCCGCATCTATCTCGATCTGCCGACGGTGACCGGTACCGAAAACCTGATGATGGCTGCCGCGCTGGCCCGGGGGGAAACAGTGCTGGAGAACGCCGCCCGCGAACCGGAGATCGTCGACCTGGCCGAAGCGCTCAACAAGATGGGAGCCCTGGTCGAGGGGGCCGGCAGCGACACCATCCATATCCAGGGGGCGGACGATCTGGCTCCCTACGAGCACGCCACCATGCCCGACCGCATCGAGGCCGGCACCTTTCTGGTCGCCGGCGCCATCACCGGCGGCGACGTGCTGGTGCGCGGGGCGCGGCCGGAACATCTCGAGGCCCTGCTGGCCAAGCTGCGCGAGGCCGGGGCGCGGATCACCGAGGAGGAATCGGGCATCCGCGTCCGGGGACCGAAGCGACCGCGGCCGGTTTCGATCGTCACCAGTCCCCACCCGGGATTCCCGACCGACATGCAGGCCCAGTTCATGGCCCTGATGTGCCTGGCCGACGGCAGCAGCCTGATCAGCGAGCATGTCTTCGAAAACCGCTTCATGCATGTCTGCGAACTGCAGCGCATGGGCGCCGACATCAGCATCGCCGGCCACACGGCGACGGTGCGGGGAGTCAATGCCCTCAAGGGGGCGCCGGTGATGGCCACCGACCTGCGGGCCAGCGCCTCGCTGGTGCTGGCCGGCCTGGCGGCCGAGGGGGTGACGACCATCTCCCGCATCTACCATCTTGACCGCGGCTACGAGCATATCGAGGAGAAGCTGGCCGGACTGGGGGCGCAGATCCGCCGGCTGCGGGAGTAGTCCGGGCGGCTTGCCGCCGTCCCGTTTGCCAACACGACCGCTTTCGCGTTAGATTAGGCACCCTGGTACGAGAGTCCGGCCCGAACGGAGGAACATGAGCGACTGGATCACCTTTGCCCTGCCCAAGGGACGCATCATGCAGGACAGCATGGAGCTGTTCGCCCGCATCGGCATTACCTGTCCGGAGATGGAGGGCGAAAGCCGCAAGCTGGTCTTCGAAAACCCGGAGCAGAAGTACCGCTTCATGGCGGTGCGGGCCACCGACGTGCCGACCTACGTCGAGTACGGCTGCGCCGATCTGGGGGTGGTCGGCAAGGACACCCTGCTGGAGCAGGGGAAGGACCTGTACGAGCCGCTCGACCTGAAGTTCGGCTATTGCCGGTTGGTGGTCGCCGAGCCCAAGGCCCTGCGCCGGGACGACGATCCGGCCTGCTGGTCGAACATCCGGGTCGCCACCAAGTATCCGAACATCACCGAGCGTTATTTCGCCGCCCGTGGCATCCAGGTCGAGATCATCAAGCTCTACGGATCGATTGAGCTGGCACCCCTGGTCGGGCTTGCCGAGCGGATTGTCGATCTGGTTTCGACCGGGGGCACCCTCAGAGCCAACGACATGGTCGAGGTGGAAACCATCGCCGAAATCACCAGCCGGCTCATCGTCAACCGGGCCAGCCTGAAGACCAAGCACCGGCGGATCAGCCGGATCCTCGCCGATCTGGAGCAGGTGATCGACGACGAGGTTCGCATTTCCCGTTAGCGTTCGCATTACGGACAGGAGCCGACGTATGCGCATACTGACATTGTCCGACAGCGATTTTGCAGCCACCTTCGCCGCCATCGAAAACCGGGGGGACGAGGTCCCCGTCGGGGTCGAGGAGACGGTCCGTTCGATCCTCGATGAGGTGCGCAAACGGGGCGATGCCGCCCTGTCGGAGCTGACTGAGCGTTTCGACCGGGTGCGCCTCGATGAGGTCGGCATCGAGGTGACGGCGCAGGAGATCGAGCGGGCTTGCGCGCAGGTCGATGCCATCGCCATGGCCGATCTGGAGCTGGCCGCCGAACGGATTGCCAACTATCACCGCAAGCAGAAACAGGAAACCTGGCTTTCGACCGACGAGACCGACATCATGGTCGGCCAGATGGTGCGACCGCTCGACCGGGTAGGCATCTATGTTCCCGGCGGCAAGGCGGCCTATCCCTCGTCGGTGCTGATGAACGCGGTGCCGGCGAAGGTGGCCGGCGTCGGCGAGGTGATCATGACCGTGCCGATGCCGGACGGCGTAGCCAATCCGCATGTGCTTGCGGCGGCGAAAATCGCCGGCGTCGACCGCATCTTCCGCATCGGCGGCGCCCAGGCGGTGGCGGCGTTGGCCTACGGAACCGAGAGTGTTCCCCGCGTCGACAAGATCACCGGTCCTGGCAATATCTATGTCGCCACCGCCAAGAAACTGGTGTTCGGCCAGGTCGATATCGACATGATCGCCGGGCCGAGCGAGATCCTGGTGATCAACGACGGCAGTGGCGAAGCCGCCCATATAGCCGCCGACCTGCTCAGCCAGGCCGAGCACGACGAACTGGCGTCGGCGGTGCTGGTGACCACCAGCCGCATGATGGCCGAGGCGGTGGCCGCCGAGGTGGAACGGCAGCTGGTGCAGCTGTCGCGGCAGGTGATCGCCCGACAATCGATCGACAATTACGGCGCCATCATCCTCGCCCGCGATCTGGCCGAGGCGGCTGAATTCTCCAACCGCATTGCGCCGGAGCACCTGGAACTGGCGGTGGCCGACCCCTTCGGCCTGCTGCCGCTGATTCGCCATGCCGGCGCCATCTTCCTCGGCCACCATACGCCGGAGGCGGCCGGCGATTATCTGGCCGGACCGAACCACACCCTGCCGACCGGCGGCACGGCGCGTTTCTTCTCGCCGCTGTCGCTGGACGATTTCGTCAAGAAATCGAGCATCATCTCCTTCTCGAAAGCGGGGCTGGAACGCCTCGGCGGTGCCATCGAGCGGCTCGCCACCCTCGAGGGGCTGGAGGCGCACGCGAAATCGGTGTCGAAACGGCTGGAGAAGAGCTAGGACCGTCTCGCGCCCGCTCGCGTTGCTCGCTCAAGACGCAGAGGCGCAGAGAAGGCATGCGATTCCTTTATTTTGCTCTGCGTCTTTGTGTCTCTGCGCGAGGCGCCTATGATCATTGGCTGTTGGCTGTCCAGGAGACTTGACCATGTCACGGACCGCGAAAATCGACCGCAAGACCCTTGAGACCGAAATTCGCATCGAGCTTGTTCTCGACGGCCGGGGTGAACATGCCGTCGACACCGGGGTGCCCTTTTTCGACCACATGCTGGTGCAGATTGCCCGTCACGGCTTTTTCGATCTGCAGGTGGCGGCCAGGGGCGACCTGGAGATCGACGCCCACCACACGGTGGAGGATGTCGGCATCGCCCTGGGCGAGGCCTTCAAGCAGGCGCTCGGCAACAAGGCCGGTATCCGTCGCTACGGGCGCGGCACCATGCCGATGCATGAGGCGCTGGCCTCGGTGATCCTCGACTTTTCCGGACGGCCGCACCTGGTGTTCAATGTCGCCATCCCCAAGGCGCAGATCGGCAATTTTGAAACCGAACTGGTCGAGGAGTTCTTTACGGCTTTCTGCAACCACGGCGGGGTCAATGTGCATGTCAATCTTGCCTACGGCGACAACCTGCATCACATCATCGAGGCGATCTTCAAGGCCTTCGCCCGAGCCCTGGACGAGGCCTGCAGCCTCGACCCGCGCATCGACGGGGTGCTGTCGAGCAAGGGAAAACTTGAATAGGGAGTTCCGACTTCCTGGGTGGAAAAATTTCGCGAACGTTGAGAGGTGAGGCGGAGCAAAAAGTTCAGCTGCAAGGCTTGCGCAGGGTTGAGGTCTGAGGCGCTGTAAACTGCGTCAAAGATCGAAACCCAAGCGTAAAGCAGATGGGCCTTTTTCATCCGCCGTCGGACTGAATGATTACCATTATCGACTATGAAGTAGGCAACCTGCGCAGCGTCGCCAAGGCCTTTGAAAAGCTCGGTTTCGCGGCGCGGGTCAGCGCCGATCCCCGGGATATCGAAAACGCCGACAAGGTGGTGCTGCCGGGAGTCGGGGCCTTTCGCGACTGTATCGACCGGCTGCGTGACGGCGGTTTTGTCGAGCCGTTGCTGGCGCACGTCGCCGCTGGCAGGCCGCTGCTCGGCATCTGCGTCGGCATGCAGCTGCTGTTCGACGAAAGCGAGGAGTTCGGCCGCCACCGGGGGCTGGGCCTGATTCCGGGCAAGGTGCTGCGCTTTCCGGCCGGCATGGAGGAAGGCGGCGAGCGTCTCAAGGTGCCGCACATGGGCTGGAACGCCGTGAGCCTGAAACGTCCGTCGCCCCTGTGGCACGGCATCGAGGATGGCAGCTACCTCTATTTCGTTCACTCCTACTACTGCGATGCGGACAGCGACGCCGACGTGGCGGCGACCTGCCGCTACGGCGATATCGAGTTCTGCGCCTCCGTCTGGCGGGACAACATCTTTGCCACCCAGTTTCATCCGGAGAAGAGCCAGACCGTGGGATTGCGGATTTTCCGGAATTTCGGGGAGCTTTGATGGGGCTGCCATAAAGGCGCCGGAAACACCAGGAAACCTGTTTTGCCGCAGAGGGGCAGAGTCCGCTGAGAAAAACGAATTTCCAGAGGTCGACATTTCTCCTCTGCGTTGAGAATTTAAATAGAAAGGTCAACCATGCTGGTCATACCCGCCATCGATCTGAAGGAAGGCCGCTGCGTCCGTCTGGAGCAGGGGCTGATGGAGAAGGATACGGTCTACAGCGACGATCCCGCCGCCCAGGCGCGTACCTGGCAGGAGCAGGGGGGGGAGCTGCTGCACATCGTCGATCTCGACGGCGCCTTCGCCGGAAAGCCGAAGAACCGGACGGCGATCGAGGCGATCGTGGCGGCGATCGACATTCCGACCGAACTCGGCGGCGGCATCCGCGACCTGGCGACCATCGAGGCCTATCTCGAACTCGGCATCGACCGGGTGATTCTCGGCACCGTCGCCAAGGAGAACCCGGCGCTGGTCGCCGAGGCCTGCCGGAAGTTTCCCGGCCACATTGTGGTCGGCATCGATGCCAAGGACGGTCTGGTGGCGGTGCGCGGCTGGGCCGATGTGACCGAAAAAAAAGCCACTGAGATGGCCAAGGAGATGGAGGGTTTCGGGGTCGAGGCAATCATCTACACTGACATCGCCCGCGACGGCATGATGCAGGGTCCGAACATCGAAGCGACCCGGGCTCTGGCCGAGGCGATCAGCATCCCGGTCATCGCTTCCGGCGGGCTCTCCAGTCTCGACGACATCCGCCGGCTGATGGCCATCGAAGTCTCCGGGGTGACCGGCGTGATCACCGGCAAGGCGATCTATTCCGGGGCGATCGACCTGCGCGAGGCGGTGGCGTTGACCAAACAGAATTAAATTAGCCACCAAGACACGAAGGACACCAAGAGAAACCTTCGAACAAGATTTTTTTAAGTGTCCAAAACCAGAACTGGCTTTTGAATTTCTTGGAGTTCTTGGTGTCTTGGTGGCCCAGAAGGTTTTAGACTTATGCTGACCAAACGCATCATTCCCTGTCTCGACGTCAAGGACGGCCGGGTGGTCAAGGGGGTTCAGTTCGTCGGCCTGCGCGACGCCGGTGATCCGGTGGAGGCGGCCGAGGCCTACGACGCCCAGGGGGCGGACGAGCTGACCTTCCTCGATATCACCGCCTCGTCGGACAATCGCAGCATCATTCTCGACGTGGTCCGGCGCACCGCCGAGCGGGTTTTCATGCCACTGACCGTCGGCGGCGGGGTGCGGACCTGCGAAGACATCCGCAACCTGCTCAACGCCGGGGCGGACAAGGTTTCGATCAATACCGCGGCGGTGTTCAATCCCGATTTTGTGCGCGAGGCGGCCGAGCGCTTCGGCTCCCAGTGCACGGTGGTGGCCATCGATGCCCGCCGGGTACCGGACTCCGATCCGCAGCGCTGGGAGGTCTACACCCACGGTGGCCGCAAGCCGACCGGCATCGACGCCGTCGAGTGGGCGGTGAAGATGGAGGAGTACGGCAGCGGCGAAATCCTGCTCACCTCGATGGACTGCGACGGCACCAAAGACGGTTACGACATCGCCCTGACCCGGGCGGTCAGTGACGCGGTCGACATTCCGGTGATCGCCTCGGGCGGAGTCGGCAACCTGGAGCATATCCGCGAAGGTCTGGTCGAGGGCGGCGCTTCGGCGGCCTTGGCGGCGAGCATCTTCCATTTTCGCGAATACACCATCGGCGAGTGCAAGGAATATCTGCGCCGGCACGGCGTGCCGGTGCGTCCCCACAGCGGAGTTTGAACCATGCGGAATCCCTCCGAAACCGACATCCTGACAGCCATCTACCAGGTCATCCAGGATCGCAAGCGCAACCCCTCGGAAAAATCCTACGTTGCTTCCCTCTACGCCAAGGGGCTCGACAAGATTCTCGGCAAGATCGGCGAAGAGGCGACGGAAACGGCCGTCGCCGGCAAGGGGGGAGATCGGGACGAGATCGTCTATGAAGTGGCCGATCTTTTTTTTCATGTCCTGGTCCTGTTGGGGCATTACGACATCGAGCCCGAGCGGGTCTATGCCGAACTGCGGCGCCGGTTTGGCGTCTCCGGACTGGAGGAGAAGGCGAGTCGCTCTTCCTGAGGCGGCAGGCGGCAAAAAAGTTCTTGCCGGTTTTTTCATTTGGTCATAACATGTAATATTCATTACGATGGGCGCCTGATGTTCAGGACGCCCTCTTTGCGTTTCTAGCTTCTGTTTACGCTGGAAAGGATTCATGCCATGAACTTGCAAGACAGACTGACCCAGGCGATGAAAGAGGCCATGAAGGCCAAGGACAGCCTGCGGCTGAATACCATTCGCGGCGTTCGCACCGCGATCAAAAACAAGGAGATAGAGACGGGCAACCCCCTCGATGACGACGCCGTTATCGGGGTGATTTCGTCCCTGGCCAAGCAGCGGCGGGAGTCGGCCGCCGCCTATGCCGAGGGGGGGCGGCCGGAACTGGCGGCCAAGGAGGAGGCCGAGCTGCAGGTGCTGCAGGAATTTCTTCCCGCCCAGCTGAGCGAGGAGGAGCTTAAGGCACTGATCGCCGAGACGGCGGCGGCTGTCGGCGCCCAGGGACCGAAGGACATGGGGCGGGTGATGAAGGAGCTGACGCCGAAAACCCGCGGCCGAGCCGACGGCAAGCTGGTCAGCGAACTGGTCCGGGCGCATCTGGCCGGCTGAGGTTTGGGGCCGGATGAACCTGGTCGATATCCTCATCCTGGTCGTTCTGCTGTTTTTTCTGGTCAAGGGCGCCTTGCGCGGGCTGCTGCGAGAGGTCTGTTCGTTGATCGGGCTGCTGCTGGGCGGCTTTCTCGCCTTTCGCTACCAGGGGCCGCTGGCCGAGACGATCATGGATGTTCTCGACTGGCCGGCCCAGGTTTGCGTGGTCATAGCCTTTCTGCTGTTGTTCTTCTCCTGCGTCGCCCTGTTTGCGGTGCTGGGATTTCTGCTCTCACGGTTCGTCAAGATGGTTTTTCTCGGCGGACTGAACCGGGTGACGGGGGCTTTTTTCGGGCTGGTGCAGGGGGTGTTGCTGCTGGCGATCATCATGTTCGCGCTCAGCCTGCGGCCCCTGCCGTGGGGATTGACGCCGGTGTTCAAGGCCTCCCAGCTGGCCCCGCCGCTGGTGACGCTCGGCGAGGCTACCATGCGCGGCAGCCGGGCCCTGCTGCAGAAGGGGTAGGATCCCGGACCGGTGATGTTGCAGAACAACAAAGAGCGTTCTCTGACAGAACAGGCGCTGCGGCTTCTCGAATTCGAACGGATTCGCCAGCTGCTGCAGGCCAGAACCCGGACCGAGCCCGGACGAATACTGGCCGGCCAGCTGGCCCCGCTCGGAGATCGCCGCCAGGCGCTGCAGGCGCTGGCGGAGGTCGGCGAGGCCAGGCGGCTGCTGGCGGAGGCCGGCGAGGCGCCGCTGGCGGGCGTCGCCGATTTGCGGCCGCTCCTGGCACGGGTTCAGGCCGAGGATGCCTGGCTGGAAGCCGAAGCGCTTTTGCGGGTGGCCGAAGCTGTTGCGGCCGCCGGTGAATGCCGCTCCTGGTTCCGACAGGAGACGGCTCCCGGTCTGGCGGCCCATGCCGCGGCCCTCGAGCCGCTGCGCGGCCTTCTCGGAGCCCTCCGGGAGAGTATCGGTTCCCGGGGGGAGGTTCTCGACTCGGCGTCTTTCGAGCTGGCGGAAATCCGCGGCCGTATCCGCGAGTTGCGCGACGTCATCCGGCAGCGACTGGAGCGGATGCTGCATGACGAGCAGCTGGCGCCCGCGTTTCAGGAAAAGCTGATCACCCTGCGCGGCGAACGCTATGTGCTGCCGGTGCGCGCCGACCGCCGCGGGCTGGTGCGCGGCTTCGTACATGACGAATCGGGAAGCGGCCAGACCCTCTATGTCGAGCCGGCCGCCATTCTCGAGGCCAACAACGAACTGGTCCACCTGCTGCGGGCGGAGCAGCGGGAGGTGTTGCGGATACTCAGGCGCCTGAGCAGTGCGGTGCGGAGGGCGACGACGGAACTGCAGCGCAACCAGGAGCTGCTGGCCTTGCTCGATCTGCGGCTGGCCGCCGGCAGGTTGTCGAGCGACATGGACGGTTGTGCGCCGCGGTTCAGCGAACAGCCGGAAATCGCCCTGAAACAGGCTCGGCATCCGCTGTTGCTGTTCGACGCGGCAGGCAAACCGGCGTCCGGGCGGGCGGTAGCGGTCGACCTGGAACTCGATGCCCGGACCCGGGTTCTGGTAATCAGCGGGCCCAATACCGGCGGCAAGACCGTTGCCCTGAAGAGTTTCGGCCTGCTGCAGCTGATGCTGGCCGCGGGGTTGCACATTCCCTGTCATCCCGACAGTCGCACCTGGCTGTTCGGGCGGGTACTGGCCGATATCGGGGACGAACAGAGCATCGCCGAGGGCCTTTCGACCTTCTCGGCGCATCTGCTGAGGTTGCGGCAGATTCTCGAGCAGGCAGGCGAGGACGTGCTGGTGCTGCTCGACGAGATCGGCACCGGCACCGACCCCGCCGAGGGAAGCGCCCTGGCCATGGCGCTGCTCGACCATTTGCGGCGGCAGGAAGCGCGGGTGGTGGCGACTACCCATCTGCATCTGGTGAAGGCCTTCGCCCAGCTCGAGCCGGACATGAGCAACGCGGCGGTCGCATTCGATCCCGCCGATTTTCGGCCGACCTACCGGCTGAACTATGGCATTCCCGGGGCCAGTGGTGCTTTGAGCATCGCCGCCGGTCTCGGCTTTCCGCCGGCAGTGCTCGAGCGGGCGCGCGGCTATCTCGAGCCGGGGGAACAAGCCGGCAAGGAGCTGCTCGAGGAACTCAACCGGCAGTTGCAGACGGCCCGCGCGAAAGCGGCCGAAGCCGAGGAATTGCTGCGGCGGGCGCGACAGGAGCGGGACAAGCGCACCCGGCTGCTGCACCAGTTGGAACAGCAGCGGCAGGAGCTGCTTGACCGGGCGCGCCGGGAAGCGAAAAAGCTGGTCCGCCAGGCGGAAAGGCGCCTGCAGGAGATTGTCGACGCGGCCGAAGGCGGCCTGTCGACGCCGCAGCGGGCCGAGCGGGCGGCGCAGATTCGGCAGCTGGAAGAGGCACTGCAGCCGGCGGCCGCGCCTTCCCGCCGGAAAAGATTGCACCGGCCCAGGGTCGGCGACCGGGTGCGGCACCGGTTGTTCGGCCAGGAAGGGGAGGTGCTGCGTGTCGACGGCGACGAAATCGATCTGCTGGTCGGCGGCAAACGCCTGCGATGCCGACTGGCCGACCTGGAACCGGCGACGGCCGGCCGGCCGCCGAAGGAGCGGGTTCGGGTGCAGAGCCGGGTGACAGCCGACCGGTTGCCGGAGCGACTGGTTCTGGTCGGGCAGCGGGTCGATGACGCCCTGCCGAAGGTGGAGAAATTTCTCGACGAGGCCCTGCTGCAGGGGTGCCGGCAGGTCGAGATCGTGCATGGCAGCGGCGAGGGGATTCTGCGTCGGGCGGTGCGGGACCTGTTGGCCGGGCATCGCGCGGTGACCGCCTTCCACGCGGCCGATGTCAGCCGTGGCGGCGACAACGTGACCGTTGTCGAACTGGAGAGCTGATGGGACGGATCCCGGAGGAGACCATCGAGCGGATTCGTGACCGGGTCGATATGGTCGAACTGGTCGGACGCTATGTCCAGCTGCGGCGAAGCGGCGCCAACAATTTCGGTCTCTGTCCCTTTCACGGGGAAAAGACCCCCTCGTTCAACGTCAACAGCGACCGGCAGTCCTTTCACTGTTTCGGATGCGGCGAGGGGGGCGACGCCATCGCCTTTCTGATGAAGATTGAGGGGCTCGAGTTCAAGGAGGCGGTGCACAAGTTGGCAGCCGAGGTCGGGATCGAAATCGCCGAGGAGCGGAGCGATCCCGAAGAAGAGGCGCGCCGGCGGGAACTGGACAGATTGCGCCGCGTCAACCGTGAGGCCTGTGACTATTTTCAGCGCCTGCTGCTGAAGGAGCCGGTCGGCGAACCGGCCCGTCGCTATCTGCGCGGGCGCGGCTACGACGGCGAGCTGGCCCGGGCCTACCGGCTCGGTTACGCTCTCGACGCCTGGGAGGGGCTGGCGAGGCATCTGCGCGAAAAGGGGATCGATCTCGAGGCGGCGCGCCGTCTGGGTCTGATCCGGCCAGGAAAGCAGGGGCGCGGCGATTATGACCTGTTCCGCGGCCGGCTGATGTTTCCGATTGAGGACCATTACGGCAACATCGTCGCCTTCGGCGGCCGGGCCCTGTCGGAGGACGGCCCCAAGTATCTGAATTCGCCGGAGTCACCCATCTACCACAAGGGACGGGTGCTGTATGGCCTGTTTGCCGGCCGCGAGGCGATGCGCAAAAGCCGCCGGGCCATCGTCGTCGAGGGTTATTTCGACGTGCTGGCCATGCACCGTGCCGGCTGGAAGAACACCGTCGCTACCTGCGGCACGGCCATGACCCGCGACCATGCCCGGCTGCTGAAGCGGTTCGCCGATTGCCTGGTTCTGCTTTTCGACCAGGACCGGGCCGGGCAGGCGGCGGTGCTGCGGGCGATGGAAGCGGCGCTTCCCGAGGGGTTGGAGGTCCGCACACTCGCCCTGGACCCGGGCGAGGATCCCGACTCCTTTCTGGCCTCCGGTGGCAGACAGGAGCTGGAACGCCGCCTGGAAGCGGCGTCGCCGGCCATCGAATGGTTCATGGACTGGCGGCTCGCCGCCTCCCCCGGCATCCGGGAACGGGCGCAGGCGGTCGACGAGATTTTGCAGCGGATCGGGCTGCTTCCGGGCGAGATCGAGCAGAATCTCTATCTGCAGCGGCTGGCGCGGCAGACGGGGCTGGCCGAAGAGGTTCTGCGCCGCAAGCTTGCCCGCGGTGGCGCTGCCCCGGTTGCGGTGCGCTCGGGGGGAGCGGCAGGAAAGGCGGTGCCGGAGGAGGCAAAGACGCCGACAGGGACGCCGCTGCATCCGGCCGAGGAGATGCTTCTGCATCTGCTGGCGGTGGTGCCGGAGGCGACGACGGAACTGGCAAAGAGCGACCTGGAGGAGATCTTCCTGCAGCCGCTGGCCCTTGACCTCGCCCGTTCGCTGATTAGCTTGCGGGAGAGGGAAGGGGATGTCCCTTCCGTCATGAAGAATGTCGAACCGCGGCAAAGAGTGCTTTTGTCGGGTATTCTTGAAAAGGACAGGGCGCGTTTCGGCGACGACCCGCTGCGGATGCTGGACGAATGCCGCCGGCGGTTGCGACGCGAGCGCCTGAAGAGGCGAAGTGCGCAGCTGACGGCCGCCATCGCCGAAGCGCAGCGGAGCGGTGACAGAGCGCAGCTGGCGGCTCTGCTCAAGCAGAAACAGGATCTCAGCCGACGTCTCAGGACGACCGACTGACATAATCAGCAGGAACCGCCCATGGGGCGGTATGACGAGGAGAAAGCAGGGAATGTCGAAAAAAACCTCGATGGACGAAGTTCAGCAGCTGATCGATCTGGGCAAGGAGAAGGGCTACCTCACCTACGACGAGGTCAATGACGTGTTGCCGTCGGACGTGATTTCCTCCGACCGGCTCGATGACGTCATGAGTCTTTTCGGCGAACTGGACATCGAAGTTGTCGATTCCGAACGACAGGTGCCGCCGCCTAAGGGGGACGAACCGGAGCCGGCCGCCACCGCCTTGGAGGACGAGGAGGAATTCGAGGCCGGTTCCGTCGGCCGGACGAGCGATCCGGTCCGCATGTACCTGCGTGAAATGGGGCAGGTGTCGCTGTTGACCCGGGAAGGCGAGGTGGAGATTGCCAAGCGCATCGAGGAGGGCGAGGCCCAGGTCACCCGGGTGGTGCTCAAGACGCCCATCGCCTTTCGCGAGGTGGTCGCTCTCGGCGAGAAACTGGCCAAGGGGCAGATCAACGTCGCCGAGATCACCAAGGAATATGACGAGGAAGAGGGAGCCGAGGCGGCCCAGAAGCAGCACGAACGGGTTTCAGCTCTGATTGCGCAGATCGCCGAGCTGAACGAGGAGCTGCGGCAGAAGCGCGAAACCATGCAGGCCGGCCAGGCGGGCAAGAAGGAGCAGAAGAAGCTCGAGGAAGAGTGTGCCGAGCTGCGCGAGCGGATTTCCGAGCTGCTCAGGCAGATCCGCCTGAAGGATCACCAGGTGTCCAAGATCGTCGACCGGCTCAAGGAACTGGGCGAGCAGGTCAAGAAGGGGCAGCAGGAGATCGCCGCCTGCGAGAAGGAGCTTGGAAGGCCGCTGAAGGAGATTCAGCCGCTGCTGAAGAAGATGCGCCAGAGCGACGACGAGGCGCATCGTATCGCCGAGGAGCTGCAGGTGCCCGTCGAAACCCTGCTGGTGGTGGAGAAGCGGCTCAAGGCGGCGGAACGCAAATTCCTCAAGGTCCATGAGGAATCCGGTTTTCAGCCGGAGGAACTGATCGAATCGCTCAAGGAAGTTCAGAAGGGCGAGTGGAAGGCCAAGCAGGCCAAGACCGAGCTGGTCGAGGCCAATTTGCGGCTCGTCGTTTCCATTGCCAAGAAATACACCAACCGCGGCCTGCAGTTCCTCGACCTGATCCAGGAGGGGAACATCGGCCTGATGAAGGCGGTCGACAAGTTCGAGTACCAGCGTGGCTACAAGTTTTCGACCTACGCCACCTGGTGGATCCGGCAGGCGATCACCCGCGCCATTGCCGATCAGGCCCGCACCATCCGCATACCGGTGCACATGATCGAGACCATCAACAAGCTGATCAGAACCAGCCGGCAGCTGGTGCAGGAGATGGGTCGCGAACCGACGCCTGAAGAGATCGCCGAGCGGATGGAGCTGCCGCTGGAGAAGGTGCGTCGGGTGCTGAAGATCGCCAAGGAGCCGATCAGCCTCGAAACCCCGATCGGCGAGGAGGAGGATTCCTCGCTGGGCGATTTCATCGAGGACAAGGGCGTCGTCTCCCCCCTGGAGGCGGTGATCAAGAGCAACCTGGCCGATTCGACGGCCAAGGTGCTGGCGACCCTGACTCCGCGCGAGGAGAAGGTGTTGCGTATGCGTTTCGGCATCGGGGAAAAATCGGATCACACTCTCGAGGAAGTCGGTCAGGATTTCCAGGTCACCCGTGAGCGCATCCGGCAGATCGAGGCCAAGGCCCTGCGCAAGCTGCGGCATCCCAGCCGCGCCAAACGCCTGCGCAGCTTTGTCGACGCCCCGGAGCATTGAAAAGTCCGTTGCAGGGGCTTGACAGGCCTGAACGCCGGGCATAAACTACAATCTTCGTGTCTTGACGGGCCTATAGCTCAGTTGGCAGAGCCACCGGCTCATAACCGGTTGGTCCCAGGTTCGAATCCTGGTGGGCCCACCACAGGGAGAACATGAGTCAGAAGCTCATATCCGGATATTTTCTCAATCAAGAGTCTGAAAGAGTGCAACCGGTCTGGAGTTGCACTCTTTTATTTTGCCCATGGCGAAAAAAGAACGAGTCATACGCCTCAACGACCTGCTGGGGCTGCTGAACCGGCTTTATGCGCCGCAGCTGGCCGAGGACTGGGACAATGTCGGTCTCCAGGTCGGGGATGGTGCCGCCGAGGTCCGACGGGTTCTGGTCAGTCTCGATATCGACAGCCGCGTGGTGGCACGGGCGCGCGCCGAGGATGCCCAGGCCGTGATCGCCCATCACCCCCTGCTGTTCAAGCCGCTGAAAAGGATTGCGCCCACCGACGAGGTGGGCCGCACCGTTTATGCTGCCATCCAGGCCGGCATCGCCCTGGTCAGCGTCCATACCAACCTCGACCGTGCCCGCGACGGGCTGAACGACTGGCTGGCCGACCGGATCGGCCTGTGCCGGAGCTCCGTTCTGCTCTCGGAGGGGGACGAAGGACTTTACAAGCTTGTGGTCTATGTACCGGAAGGGCATCAGGAGAAGGTCGCTGATGCCCTTTTTGCGTCCGGTGCCGGTCATGTCGGCGGGTACGACTGCTGCTCCTTTCGGGTGCGGGGGCAGGGCAGTTTCCGGCCGGGGGCCGGAACCCGGCCTTTCATCGGGCGCACCGGCGAGCTGGAAACAGTCGACGAATGGCGGCTCGAGGTTATCCTGCCGCGGGAGAAGGCCGACAAGGCGATTCGCCAGATGCTGAAGGCGCACCCCTACGAAGAGGTCGCTTACGACCTGCTTCCGCTGAAAAACCTGCGCACCGACATCGGCCTCGGACGCATCGGTGAGTTGGCCGAACCCGTGTCGCTGGCCGATTTCGCCCGGCAGCTGAAGGACTGTCTGCAGCTCGACCATCTCAGGTTGGTGGGTGACCCGGCGCGGAAGGTCGCCCGGGTTGCGGTTTGCGGCGGCAGCGGCGCCTTTCTGCTGCACCAGGCCCACCGGCAGGGGGCCGACGTGTTGGTGACCGGCGATGTCAAGTATCACGAGGCCAGGGAGGCCGAACAGCTCGGCATCGCCCTGATCGACGCTGGGCATTTCGGAACCGAAAAGATAGCTGTCGAAGGTCTCGCCGCAGCCCTGTGCGCGGCGGCCGAAGAGAAGAAGTGGCCCATCGAATTTCTGGCCCTGACGGACGAAACGGATCCTTTTCAGCTGATCTGAGGATCTGTCCGGGGTCTAACCGGGAAAACGGAGGTTGAACATTGCGTGAACAACTAGGGGTACTGAGAGAATTGCAGGTTCTCGACGAAGAGATGAGTCAGTTCGAAGGCAAGAAACGGACTCTCGAGACCCGCGTTCAGGAAAAGCGCCAGGAGCTGGCCCGCGTTCAGGAGATGGTCGATGGCCTGGCCGACCAGATGGAAAGCCTGAAGGCGCGTCGACGCGAACTGACCGCGGCCATGGAACAGGAACAGGCGAATGTCACCCGTTCTGACGCCCGCCTGCCGGAGATCAAGACCCAGAAGGAATATGTGGCCGTCCTGAAGGAGATCGACACTGCCAAGGCCCGGATCCGCGAGCTTCAGACCCAGATGGGCGAGATCGACGCGCAGCTCGAGGCGCTTGCCGGTGACCGGGGTGAGAAGGAATCCGAACTGGCCGTCATCCGTGAACAGGTCGACGCCAGTCAGGCCGAGGTCGATGCCGAGCTGGCTACCTTTGCCCAGCGGCTCGAGGAGATTGCCGGCCGGCGCGAGGACCTGCTGGAGAAGCTTCCGGCCGGGGTGCGCAAGCGGTACCAGACCCTGCTCGCCCGCCGGGGCGGCCAGGCCGTGGTCGAGGCGAAAAACGGGGCCTGCACCGGCTGCAACATGCATCTGCCGCCGCAGCTCTACAACGACCTGTTCCGGGTTGATCGCATACTCGACTGTCCCCATTGCAACCGCCTGCTCTATATCGTGGAGCAGGGTTGATTCACGCTGTCGGCATCGACAGGTGGTTGAAGAGCTCCAGGTGATCGCTGGTTCCGCCGGCCCGGCCGGTGGAACGGGAGGAAAGTCCGGGCTCCGCAGGGCAGGATGGTTCCTAACGGGAACCGGGGGTGACCCTAGGGAAAGTGCCACAGAAAGCAGACCGCTCCGCCGCCGGCGTCGCGCAAGCGACGGAGGCGCCGGGGTAAGGGTGAAAGGGTGAGGTAAGAGCTCACCAGGTCCGGCGGTGACGTCGGATGCTCGGCAAACCCCATCCGGAGCAAGGCCGAATAGGGGAGCGTTTGAGGGCGGCCCGTCCGAAGCTCCCGGGTAGGCTGCTCGAGGTCGTCGGCGACGGCGATCCTAGATGAATGATCACCACCCCGCGGGGGGTAACCGCCGCGGGGGACAGAACCCGGCTTACGGGGCTCTTCGACCACCTCTTCTTTACCAGGGACCAGCCAGAAGGATGCATCTGCTGCGTTACGCTCGCCTTTCGGTCCTCGACGTAGTCTCCGGCTACGCCTGCGGGCGAAAGGTTCGCAAGTCTTGCATCTGCACCCTTTGATGCCAGGGCGGCTGAAATGCCGCCATCTGCTGCGTTGCTCACCTCCTTCGTCATTCCGCCGTAACTTTCGCTACGCCTCATTCCTCAGGAGGTGAGGCGCCTTGCATCTGACGACATTTGAGCCGCCTTGAACTGTTCGTGCTTGAGGATTTTCTGAGTGATTTTTCTCCCCGTGGAAGCTGCTGAACAAAGAGTCCGACCGGTTCAACTCACATTTTCGATGCCCGATTCGCGTTTCGAGGTTGGCGATTCGTATGCCACGCCTCCTGCCTGCATGCAGCCCGAGGCTGCCGAGCGTATCCCATGACTGCACACCAGCGTCATCACGACTGGCATGTCATTCTCTCCCGCCTGGTGGATGATCTTGCCGCCTTGCCGGATACCGAACGGACATGGTTGTGGCAGCGGGTAGGACGGATCGAGATGCTGCAGCGGCAGTTGCATGCCCTCTTCCTGCTGGCCGAAGGGGAAGGAATCTGCCGCGACTGCCGGGGCGCCTGCTGCGCCCGCGGCCTGCATCACCTGACCCTGCCGAACCTGCTTTCCTATCTGTTGCGGAGTGAAACCCCGCCACAACCCGACTTCACCGCCACCTGTCCCCTGCTCGGCGTGGATGGCTGCCTCTGGCCGCCGCAGCGGCGTCCGTTCAACTGCGTCACCTTCCTCTGCGAGGCGGTGGAAGAAAGACTGGACGAAGCGCAGCGGCGCCGGTTCTACGCCCTGGAAAGGGAGCTGCGCGCCTGCTATCAGGAGGTCGCTGACCGTTACGCCGGCGCCGGTCTGCGCGGAATCTGGATCGCCGTGCAGCGGCATGGCCTGGACGGGTTGCTAAAGGCTGGCAAAGAGCCGACGACATGATATAGAAGGGAGGACAACGACAACTGCTCGAAAGGACGCCCATGGAACTGCATTTTTCCCGAACCAATGGCGATATAGACGACATGATCGATCGGCTGCTCGGCAGGGCCGATGTCCATCATCCGGAGATGATCCGGGAGATGATCATCAGTGCCCTGAAGGCAGGACAGGAGACCGACTATCTGGCCGACCTGAAGCTGATGCGCACCACCATGAAGGAGATGCGCTACACCTCGAAGGTTTTCGGTCCCTATCGCACCCGCAAGAAGGTAACCATCTTCGGTTCTGCCCGCACCACGCCCGACGAGCCGATCTACCGCAAATGCGTCGAGTTTTCCCGGCTGTTGGCCGAGGCCGGCTACATGGTCATCACCGGTGGTGGAGGCGGCATCATGCAGGCGGGCAACGAAGGCGCAGGAGTGGAGAACTCCTTTGCCGTCAATATCCGCCTGCCCTTCGAGCAGGAGACCAACCCGGTGATGAACGGCAGCGAACGGGTGATCACCTACAAGTATTTCTTCAATCGCAAGGTTGCCTTTCTCAAGGAGGCGCACGCGGTGGTGCTGTTCCCTGGCGGCTTCGGCACCCTGGACGAGGCCATGGAGACCATGACCCTGATCCAGACCGGAAAGAATCCGCCTATTCCCCTGGTGATGATCGACGAGGACGATGGAGACTACTGGGAAAACCTGTTCGGTTTCATCCGCGACACCCTGCTCAAGAAGGGACTGATATCGGGGGAAGACTTCAGCCTTTTCTCCATAACCCGCGATCCGGCCGAGGCGGTGGCCCTGATCAGGGGCTTCTACCGGGTCTATCACTCCATGCGCTATGTCGGCAATCTGCTGGTGATCCGGCTGAACAGGGCTATCGACACCGACCATCTGCGTATTCTGCAGGACGAGTTCGCCGAGATTCTGGCGCCAGGCGGGCATTTCCGCCTGACCGGTCCCTTGCCCAAGGAGCAGGACCAGCCCGACCTGCTGCATCTGCCCCGCCTTGTCTTCGAGTTCAACAACCGCAGTTTCGGTTTGCTGAAGGCTTTCATCCGCCGCCTCAACTCTTTCTGATTCTTGGGGCGGCCTTCCGGAAACGACGGAAGGCTGCCCGGGTTGCAGCCTCGATCTTCCCTGCTATAGTAGAAAACTGAATCAGTGAGTTCATTGCCGGCGGATAGCACAAGTCATTGACCTGCCTGAGCTTTCCAAAAATCGCCAGTGAACCTGTGGGTGCACCTCAGATTTTTGGAAAACTCATCCAGGCCAAGTATTTGCACTTTCCATCCAGCATAAACTCACGAGTTCAGGTAGAAAAGCTGCTGTTTCTTCCTGAGATTCAGGCCGGTTCGCGATTCGGTCCACAACATCCGGGCCAAGCCGGCCGGATGGGCTGTTTCATGCCGTTTCCTCTGTCTGTTCTGGAGGTCAAACCCGAAAAAAGGAGGTAGAAAAGATGAAAAGATTCTTGATGATGACTCTGGCGTCGCTGGTTGCCCTGGTGCTGGTCGTACCCCAGGCCATGGCCGCTCGCACCCGTTACGTCACCATCGGCACCGGCGGTGTCACCGGCGTCTACTATCCGACCGGCGGCGCCATCGCCAAGATGGTGAACAAGAAGCGCAAGCAGTACCATCTGCGCGCCACCGTCGAGTCGACCGGCGGTTCGGTGTTCAACGTCAACGCCATCATGGCCGGCGATCTCGAGTTCGGCGTCGTCCAGTCCGACCGCCAGTACCAGGCCTATCACGGCACCGCCGACTGGGAAGGCAAGCCGCAGAAGAAGCTGCGCGCCGTCTTCTCCATCCATCCCGAGTCGGTGACCATCGTCGCCGCCGCCGACAAGAACATCAAGACCGTCTACGACCTGAAGGGCAAGATCGTCAACATCGGCAACCCCGGCTCCGGCCAGCGCGGCAACGCCATCGACCTGCTTCAGGCCGCCGGCATCGATTACAAGAAGGACCTCAAGGCCGAAGGACTGAAGGCCGCCGAGTCGGCCAGCATGCTGCAGGACGGCCGCATCGACGCCTTCTTCTACACTGTCGGTCATCCGAACGGCTCGGTGAAGGAAGCGGTCGCCGGAGCCCGCAAGGTCAACTTCGTCGAGGTGCCCAAGGCCATCGTCGACAAGCTGGTGGCCAAGTTCCCCTACTACGCGCCGTCGTTCATTCCGGTCGACCAGTATCCGGGGGTGATGAACAAGAAGAATGTCGAGACCTTCGGCGTCAAGGCGACCTTCTGCACCAGCGCCGATGTGCCTGACGACATCGTCTACGCCATCACCAAGGAAGTGTTCGAGAACTTCGACGAGTTCAAGAAGCTGCATCCGGCCTACGCCGTGCTGACCAAGGAGAGCATGCTGCAGGGTCTGTCGGCCCCGGTCCATCCCGGCGCCCTGAAGTACTACAAGGAAGTCGGCTTGATGAAATAGGCGGTTTTTTGCAGTCCTTTTCCACTGAAAAGTACGACGTTCGTGGTCTGTGCAGGAGCCGCCCTGGGGGCGGCTTCTGTCGTTTTGCAAGGGGGAGATTTGCATGTCGGAGCAAACGACGAACAATGTGGGGGAGCCTCAGGCCGTCGAGGGGAGCGAGCAGGCCAAGCGCCTGATGGAGCAGGAAGAGTACGGTTTGCGCCGCCCCCGGGACTGGACCCGTTTTCTGGTTCCTGTCATTGGTGTCTGCTGGTCACTCTTTCAGCTCTCACTGGCCAGCTGGCTGCTGATCGATTCAACCTATACCCGGGCGATCCACCTGGCCTTCGCCTTTTCCATCGTCTTTCTGTCCTATCCGACGTTCAAGCGTGAGATCCGCCTGCCGGGACTGCGCTGGCTGGGCGAGAAGCGCAGGGTTCCCTGGGGGGACATGGTCCTGGCCCTGATCGCGATCGTGGCGGCTCTGTACATCGCTCTTGATTACGAAGGCCTGTCCACCCGGGTGGGGGCGCCGATTTCCAGGGATCTGGTGTTCGGATTTCTGCTGGTGGTCTGTCTGCTCGAGGCGGCACGGCGAACCATCGGCCCCGCATTGCCGATCATCGCCCTGGTCTTCACCTTTTACGCTTTTTTCGGCCCCTATATGCCCGACTTCCTTTCCTTCAAGGGGGTCAGCATCAACCGTTACATCACCCAGATATCGCTGACGACCGAAGGGATCTACGGCATTCCTCTCGACGTGTCGGCCCGCATCGTCTTCCTCTTCGTCCTGTTCGGGGCGTTGCTGGAAAAGGCGGGCGGGGGCAAGTTCTTCATTGATCTGGCGATGAGCCTGCTCGGTCGCTACAAGGGGGGGCCGGCCAAGGCGGCGGTGATGAGCTCGGGTCTGACCGGTCTGGTTTCCGGCTCGTCGATCGCCAATGTCGTGACCACCGGCACTTTCACCATCCCGCTGATGAAGAAGGTCGGCTATCCGCCGAAGAAGGCGGCGGCCATTGAGGTGGCCGCCAGCACCGATGGCCAGATCATGCCGCCGATCATGGGAGCGGCGGCCTTCATCATTGCCGAATATGTCAACATCCCCTATCTCGAAGTCTGCAAGGCGGCGGCGATTCCCGCCTTCGCCTCCTACGCGACCCTCTTCTTTCTCACCCATATCGAGGCGAGCAAGCTGGGGCTGAAGGGGCTGCCCAAGGCCGATCTCCCCAGGTTCTTCAGTACCTTCGTCGGCGGCCTGCACTATCTGATTCCGCTGCTGGTGTTGCTGTACGAACTGATCGTTCCCCGCCATTCGCCCGACATGGCGGCCTTCCGCGCCACCATGGTGCTGATGCTGATCATGCTGCTTCAGCATCCGTTGCGGGCGCTCCTGCGGGGCGAGGGAACGATCGGGGGAGGCTTCCGCCGGGGCGGCGAGGAGATCTTTCGCGGGCTGGTCGCCGGCGCCCGCAACATGGTCAGCGTGGCGGTGGCCACGGCAGCGGCGGGCATCATCGTCGGTGTGGTCACCATGGGGCTTGGCGGCCTGATCACCGACGTCATCGACACCCTGAGCCGCGGCAACATCTACGCCATGCTCGGCATCACCGCCTTTGCCAGTCTGCTGCTCGGCATGGGGCTGCCGACCACGGCGACCTATATCGTCATGGCCAGTCTCACCGCGCCGGCCATCGTCACCATCGCCGAGTGGCAGGGATTTTTCGTCCCCCTGATCGCCGCCCACCTGTTCTGCTTCTATTTCGGTATTCTGGCCGACGACACGCCGCCGGTCGGCCTGGCCGCCTATGCCGCCAGCGCCATCGCCCGCAGCGAGCCGATTCCGACCGGTCTGCAGGGGTTCATGTACGACATTCGTACGGCGATTCTCCCTTTCATGTTCATCTTCAACCATGACCTGCTGCTCTGGAACATCAACAGCTGGGGACTGGCCATCCTCATTTTCGTCATGACCTGCCTCGGTGCCTTCGCCTTCGCCGGCGCCACCCAGGGCTGGTTCGCCTATCGCAACCGCTGGTGGGATGTGCCGCTGCTGCTGCTGGTGACGGCGATGATGTTCCGTCCCGACTTTTTCGGCGACCTGCTCGGCATCGAAAACCACTATGTGGCCTATATTCCGGGGGTGATCGTGCTCGTGCTTGTCATTGCCTGGCAGAAGATGCGCCAGCGGCGCGCCGAGGCCATGGCCTGAAACCGGAGAACCTCCCGAAGGTGCCGCCGTTCACCCGGGTGGATGGTGAGGTAGACTCAGGAAAGGAGACAGGTGATGATTCCAGGTTATCGACGCATCCTCTATACCACGGATCTGTCGTCCAATTCGGCTTTGGCTTTTCGCCATGCCGTCAGTCTGGCACGGGTCTATGACGCCGAGATCAACATTCTTCATGTCATGCCGGCACTGGATTCGGCCATGGAAAACTATCTGGCGGCGGCGATGGGGGAGGAGGCCTTTGCCGCCCTGGAAGATCGCAACCGGGAGGAACTGACCGTGACCATCCGCCAGCGGCTGGAAAGATTTGCCGCCGAGGAGCTGAACGATCATCCGGAAGACCTGAAAAGGGTGGTCGGCATCGAAGTGCATTACGGCCGGCCGGCGGCAACCATCCTGGCTGCCGCCGACCGGCTCGATCCCGATCTGATCGTCTGCGGGACGCACGGCAAGGGCCTCGTCGAGCACACCTTTCTCGGCAGTGTCGCCGAAAAGGTGCTGCGCAAGTCGGTTCGGCCGGTGCTGGTGGTTCCCATCGGCAGACGGAGGGAAGAAGAGGCTAGTCGCTGATCCATTCCTCGAGCAGGTCGAAGGCGGTCAGCACCTTGGGGCAGTTGCGGCGTAGAAAGATTTCGTCCAGTTCCTTGCCCGCTTCGATCTGTTCGGCCGCCGCCAGGGCGCGGGCGCCGTCAAAGTCGACGAAGGCCAGGCGCAGGGTCAGCTCCTCCTCCGGTCTGCCGAAGGCGACGCCGGGCAGCATGGCCACTCCCGTGTCTTCCAGAATCCGGTGGCAAAGATCGCGACTGTTATAAATGTCCCTCGCCTGCAGCCTGTCTTTCAGCGGGGCGAAGTCGGGGAAAAGATAGAAGCCGCCATCGGGCTGGGCCAGTTCGATGCCGAAGCCGGTCAGCCGCTGGTGGATGTGCTGTCCCAGGGCCTGGAGGATGCGGCGCGACTGCCAGAGATAGCGCTCGATGCGCATGCCGCCGGCAAAGGCCCGCACGGCGGCATACTGGATCGGGGCGCTGGTGGCGGTGAAGGTTTCGCTGGCGACCGAGGCCATGCTCTCGGCGAGCCAGTCGAGCTCCGCCGGAAAGACGAAGGTTCCCAGCCGCCAGCCGCCGGCGCCGCACCACTTGCTCAGCCCGCTGCTGATGATGGTCCCTTCCGGATAGTAACGGGCTATGGAGCAGTGCCCGCCGTCGTACTGAAGCTCGCCGTAGATTTCATCCGAAAGCAGAATGACGTGGTACTTGCGGGCGATTTCGGCGATCTGCTGCAGCTGCTCGTCGGTGTAGCTGTAGCCGGTCGGGTTGTTCGGGTAGTTGAGAATGACGATGCGCGGTCGGCTCGGGTCCTTGCGGCAGAGCCGGTCGAGTTCGTCCGGGGTGAGCAGCCACTTGTTGTCGGCCCAGGTCGGAACCCATTGCACATGCCGACCGACGATGTGGGCCTGGGGCGCGTACGACACCCAGCTCGGGGTGGGGATGACCAGATCGCCATAATAGACCAGCTGCAGAATAAACATCAGTTCTTTCGAACCGGGGCCGACCAGGATGTGCTCCGGGCGATAGGTCAGGCCCTGGGTGCGCTCATAGTAGTCGACCACCGCTTCCCGCAGGGCCGGGAGACCGCGCACCGGCAGATAGTCCTTCTGGTGCGCGTTGGCCCGCAGTTCTTCGACCACAGGCTGCGGGACCGGAAAGGGCGACTGGCCGAGACCCAGCTTGCAGACCCGACGTCCTTCCTTGATCAGGCGGTTGGAGCGTTCGTTGATTTCCAGGGTGGCCGACAGGGGCAGACCACGGACATTGAGGTTCAGATGCACTTCGTGCACGCCGTTGGGGGTCATGACGTCTCCTTGTTCGGAATCATTTCCGGCAGACTGGCGATTTTGCGGCCGGTTTCGAAATAATGCCGGCGCACGGTCTCTTCGATATGCCCGGCGTTCTTGTTGACGAGACTTTCCACGATCAGGCGATGTCTGCTGGCGACCTCTTCCGCCGAGTAGAGGGTTCCCCAGTAATGGAAGAAGAGGATGTGCAGTTTGCGGCTCAGTTTTTCCGCCGAGGCGAGCAGTTCCCTGTTGGGACAGCGGGAGAGAATGAGGGAATGGAATTCCTCGCCCCGCTCGATCAGTTCCCGGTGCTGTTTTTTTCTGGCGTGACGGGTCATGCGCTCGGTCAGGGTGAACAGCTCTTCCAGCTCTTCTTCGGTCAGGTGCGGTGTGGCCAGGGCGGCGGCGTAGCCTTCGATCACGCCCCGGGTTTCGTAACAGTCGATGACCTGGTCAGCATCGAGTCGGGTGATGGTGTGCCCTTTTTGTGGCTGGTAGGAGAGGAGGCCTTCGCCGACCAGCTCCCGCAGTGCCTCGCGTACCGGCGCCCGGCTGATGCCCAGCTCGATGGAGAGTTCGTTCTCCAGAATCCGGGTCCCCGGCTTGAAGCGACGCTCCATGATGCCGTTGTAGATGAACTGGGTGACGTAATCCTTGTAGGTCGTTTTCGGTATGGCCATGGCCTCCTCCGGTGTCGAATGTCGACATTCTAGGTTGCCGGCCGAAAAATGCAAGCAAAAAATTGTCTGTCCGATCGAATTTCCCCATGGTGGTGAGTCGTGCTATCCTGTGCCGAAATCCACAGGAAAGGATTTCGGCCATGCGTATTGTTTCATTGCCTTTTTTGGTTCTGCTGCTCTGCCTGCTGCCTCTTCATGTCTTTGGCGAGATTGAATCCCGGGTCGTTCGGCGGGTTCAGGTTCCGGAACCTGTTCGACAGATGGCCATCAGTCCAAGCGGACGGACCTTCTTCGTGCTGGGAGAAAAAACGCTCTACATGTTTGCCCTCGACGGGCGACTGCAGGGTTCGACCGAGGTCGGCCCCGACGTGAACGGGCTGATCGTCCAGGGGGACAATCTGGTGCTGCTCAGCCGCGAGGGCAAGACAACGGTGGAGTATCTCGGGTTCGACGTCATCCAGAGTGTCGATGTGGGGGATGCCCCGGTGCGCGGCAACATCGACGCTCCGGTCACCATCGTCGTCTTCGACGATTTCCAGTGCCCCTACTGCGCCCGACTGGCCCCGGTGCTGAAGCAGATTCTGGAGCGCAACCCGCAGAAGGTCCGGCTGGCGCTGAAGAATTTCCCTCTTCCGATGCACAGGTTCGCCCGCAAAGCGGCGCTGGCGGCGCTGGCGGCGGGAAAACAGGGCAAGTTCTGGGAGATGCACGACCTGCTGTTCGAAAATTACAATCGGCTCAGCGACCAGAAGATTCGCGAACTGGCCGGCAAGGTCGGTCTCGACCTGGCGCGGTTCGACCGCGACATGCAGGACAGCGCTTTGCAGGGTCAGGTGCAGCAGGACCTGCGCCAGGGACAGCAGCTGGGCGTGCGAGGAACGCCGACGGTCTACATCAATGGCCGACTGGTACGCGACCGCAGCCTGAACGGTCTGCAGCAGATGATCGATCTGGAATTGCGGAGATTGAAAAAGCAGGCAGGCAGTTGAAAAAGGCCTGCTCACGGTGTCGCCCTCGTCCCTCGAAACTCGACGTACTGACTTGAGTGCGTCTCGTTTCCCGGGGGGCGGGAAGTTTGCTGTCCGGGCCTTTTTGACCGGCCCGGGTTGTCAATAGTTTCGGGCCCGGCGTCTGCCGGGCCCTTTGCATCAGAGCCCGAGATGCCCGGCCTCTGCCTGCTCGAGCTGCTCCCTGACCCGTTTCAGAAAGCCGACCGCCTGCCTGCCGTCGATCAGCCGGTGATCGTAGCTGAGAGCGAGGTACATCATCGGGCGGATGACGATTTCGCCATCGACCACGACCGCCCGCTCCTGGATGTTGTGCATGCCCAGCACCCCGGTCTGCGGCGGATTGATGATCGGTGTGCTGAGCATCGAGCCGTAGACGCCGCCGTTGCTGATGGTGAAGGTCCCCCCCTCCAGGTCGGCCAGGGTGATGCGGTTGGTTTGCACCCTGTCGGCGAAGTCGCGGATCGTCTTTTCGATCTCGGCCGGGGAAAGGCCGTCGGCATCGCGGATGACCGGCACCACCAGTCCCTTTTCGCCGCCGACGGCGATGCCGATGTCGTAGAAGTGCTGGTAGACGATGTCGTCGCCGTCGATGCGGGCGTTGACCTCGGGAACCTCTTTCAGGGCGTTGACCACTGCCCGGACGAAGAAGGACATCAGGCCCAGCTTGACGCCGTGTCTGGCCTTGAAGGCTTCGCCGTGCTCGCGCCGCAGTTGCAGAATCCGGCTCATGTCGACCTCGTTGAAAGTGGTGAGCATGGCAGTCTGTTGCCGCGCGGCGAGCAGGTGGGCGGCGATCTTGCGCCGGATAGGGGTCATCGGCACCCGGGTGACGCGATCGTCATCGACTTTTTGGGGCAGATCGAGACTCGGTATGGCCGGACCGCCTTGGGGGGCCGGTTTTTCCGCTTCAGCTGGTCGGTCGGTTGCCGATTTTGCCACCGGTTGCGGGGCGGCAGCGGGGACAGGAGTCGGCGCTGAAACAGGAGCGGGACTTTCTTTTGCAGCTGATGCGGCCGGGATCTCGGCTTCGGGCGCCCCGGACTTTTCCACCGGTGCCTCTTTGTCTGCCCCGCCCTCCTCGATACGGGCGATGACGGCGCCGATCTTCACCGTGTCGCCTTCGGCGGCGGCGAGATGAATGGTGCCGGCGGTTTCGGCGTGCAGTTCGAGAGAGATCTTGTCGGTTTCCAGCTCGCATAAAAGGTCGTCTTTGGCGACCTGGCTGCCGTCGGCGACATGCCATTTGGCGATCTCGGCCTCGAAGATCGATTCTCCCACTTCCGGGACGATGATATCCATGATGTTTCCTTCCCCCTGGACGGTTGTCGGCGAACAGGTCACAGGCTGAACGCCTTGCTGATCAGTTTCTTCTGTTCGCGCACATGCTGCCGGTGGCTGCCGACGGCGGTGGCCGCCATCGCCGGTCGTCCGACATAGACCGGCTCTTTCCCCAGCAGGGCGGTCAGGCGTGGCCGCAGGTGGCTCCAGGCTCCGCCGTTGGCCGGCTCTTCCTGCACCCAGGCGAAGGTTTCCGCCTTCGGGTAGCTCTGCAGGGCCTGGGCGAGAAGATCCTCGCGCAACGGATAGAGCTGTTCGATGCGCACCAGGGCGACGTCGTCCCGCTCTTCGTCCCGCCGGCGCGCCGCCAGCTCGAAGTAGATCTTGCCGCTGCACAGCAGGATCGTGCGCACCGCCTTTTTCGCCGCCGAATCAGTCAGGATCTCCCGGAAGCGTCCCTGGCTCAGCTCCGCCAGGCTCGAGCGGCAATCCGGGTGGCGAAGCAGGCTCTTCGGCGTGAAGACGATCAGCGGCCGTCGCCACGGAACCTTCATCTGCCGGCGCAGCAGGTGGAAGAACTGCGCCGGCGTGCTGGGGAAGACCACCTGCAGGTTGTGGTCGGCGCAGAGTTGCAGGTAGCGCTCGATGCGGGCGCTGGAGTGTTCCGCCCCCTGGCCCTCGTAGCCGTGCGGCAGGAACATCACCAGGCCGCTGGTGCGGTCCCATTTCGAGCCGCTGCTGCTGATGAACTGGTCGATGCTCACCTGGGCACCGTTGGCGAAGTCGCCGAACTGGGCTTCCCAGATGGTCAGTCCTTCGGGCATTTCCAGGGAATAGCCGTATTCGAAGCCGAGAACCGCGTTTTCCGACAGCATGCTGTTGTAGACCTGGATCGGAGCCTGGGTCGGCGAGAGAAAGCCGAGCGGTACGTAGGGCTGGTCGTTGGTGGTGTCGATGAGCACGGCATGCCGATGGTTGAAGGTGCCGCGGCGGCAGTCCTGGCCCGAGAGGCGGATGGGGGTGCCTTCGGTCAGCAGGGTGGCGAAGGCCAGGGCTTCGGCCGTCCCCCAGTCGATGCCGCTGCCTTCTTCGGCCATGCGTCTGCGGGCTTCCAGCAGGCGGACGACTTTCGGATGCGCCGAGAAACTTTTCGGTATGCTGCTGAGACGGACGGCCAGCTTGCGCAGGATGTTTTCGGGAACGCCGGTGGTGATCTCCACCGGTTCGTAATGACGCTGGATGTTGCTCCATTTGCCGCGGTAGCCGGCACCGATCGGCACGCTTTCCCCACCCAGCGCCTCTTCCAGCCGGGCGTTGATGGCGTCGGCCTGGGCCCTGATGGCGGCCGGATCGATCCCTTCCTCGATCAGTCGGGCGGCATAGACCTCGTGCACCGGCGGGCGCCGGCGGATCTTTTCGTACATCAGCGGCTGGGTGAAAGACGGATCGTCCCCTTCGTTGTGTCCCTGACGGCGGTAGCAGATGATTTCGATGATGACGTCACGGCCGAATGTCTGCCGGTATTCGACGGCCAGCCGGGCGACATGGGCGGCCGCTTCCGGATCTTCGCCGTGTACATGGAAGATGGGCACCATCAGCATCTTGGCCACGTCCGTGGCGTAGGGGGTGGAACGGGCGTGCTGTGGCGAGGTGGTGAAGCCGATCTGGTTGTTGAGAACGACGTGAATGGTGCCGCCCACCTGGTAGCCGTCGATCTGCGACAGGTTGAGGGTTTCGGCGACCATCCCCTGGCCGGCGAAGGCGGCGTCGCCGTGGATCAGTACCGGCAGCACCTTTTTGCGGCCGCCGGGACCGTAGTTGCTGTGTCTGGCCCGGCACTTGCCGATGACCACCGGATCGACCGCTTCCAGGTGACTGGGATTGGAGGCGATCGACATGTGCAGTTTTCTGCCGTTGGGAAATTCCCGGTCGCAGGAATAACCCTTGTGATACTTGACGTCCCCCTCGCCGACGAAGGCGAGTTCGACGTTGTCGGTGAACTCGGCGAACATGTTCGGCAGCGGCTTGCCGAAGATGTTCGCCAGCACGTTCAGCCGGCCCCGGTGCGCCATGCCGAGGATCAGATCGCAGACACCGCTCGCCGCCGCATTGCGGGTGATCTCGTCGAGCAGCGGGATCATTGTTTCTCCCCCTTCGAGGGAGAACCGTTTCTGGCCGAGAAAGCGGCGGTGGAGAAAGATTTCGAACAGGCCCGCCTCCTGCAGCTTGCGCAGGATGGCGAGTTTTTCGTCAGGGTTCAGTTGCAGCCGGTTGCCGCTCTCCTCCATTTTTCGGCGCAGCCATTCCCGTTCGGTCTGGTCCTGGATGTGCATGAACTCGACGCCGACGGTACGGCTGTAGGTCTGCCGCAGCCGGTCGAGAATCTGGCGCAGGGTGGCGCCGTTCGGGACGAGATCACCGGGGTGAAAGACGCTGTCGAGGTCGCTCTGTTCCAGGCCGAAGGTCTCGGGCGCCAGGGCGGGATGGGGCGGCGGGCAGGGGTCGAGAGGATCGGTGCAGGCCTGCAGATGACCGATTTCGCGGTAGCGCTGGATCAACAGCTCGACGGCGGCCTGTTTGCGGACAAGATCGCGGGGAGCGGCGTCTCCATCGTGGGCGGCTATCTCGAAGCCGGAAAAGAAGGCCCGCAGATCGTCGGGCACACTGGCGGGATCGTCGCGCCAGAGTCGGTACTGGTTTTCCAGCCACTCCGGGCCGGCGTTGGCTAGGATGTCCATGGTGGGTGCGGTAATGTCCTCGCAAGGGGTAAGAAACCGATTTTACAGACGATTATATCAGCCGCGGGTGGGCTTTCAATGGGCGGTGACCCGGCTGGACGGGGAGAGGCGAAAACAGGGACCGACAGGGAGGGGGCGGGATGGCCAATGGCGTTTCTCAGGATGGAGCCGTCGTCACGACTTTGGCGGGCGGGACATCTCGTCGAGCCGGGCCAGGATCTGGGCATAGACCATGCCGGCCCTGCGCTCCGGCTGTACGGGGTCCGGGGGCGTCTGTCGTCTGACAGGGTCGGTTTCGACATCGACCCAGCCGCTGGATCGTCTGAAGGCGACGATCGTTCCCCGGGCAATCAGGGCATCGAGCTGCCGTGAGGTGATCTGCCCGGAGCGTCCGTTTCTGTATCTGACCCTGATCATGCGCTCGCCCCTTTTTTGTGCGGCACGGCCTGTTCTTCAATCATAGCACGGCCGGCGCTTTTTTTTCCCGGCGTCTCTGGTAATCTGAAATGGGAGTGCAGGTTGGCGGTGCGAAAGGGGGGCGGCATGGAGCAGGTCACCGTAGCTCTGATCGGTGCCGGCAGGACGGGGGCGACCTTCCTGCGGGAGATGCTCAAGTACGATTACATCCGGATCGTGGGGGTCTGCGACCTGGAGGAGTCGGCCCCCGGTCTTCAGCTTGCCAGGAACGAGGGCATCGACACGACCCTCGATCCGATGGAAATTCTGGCCCTGGGTGAGTCGATCGATATCATGGTCGATCTGAGCGGCGATCTCTGTTTCAAACGCAAGATCAAGGATTATTTCGAGCGCATCGACAACACGCACACCATCATCATGCACGAGCTGATCGCCCGGCTCTGCATCAGCCTGGCAACCCGCCAGAACCAGCTCGTACCGACAGTTCATCCCGAAGATACCGGCATCGGCTACTGACAGGACGGTTTCCGTTATAGCCGCCTGCGCTCTTTTCGCCCGGTTCTCCCATCGGTTTTCCGGTCTTCTTGTCGGCCGCCGCCTTGCCGGTGGGGGGCCGGCTCCGAAGATCAGTTTCCCTTCAGGCTTTCGAGGAAGCGCTCGGCCTGCATCGCCGCCTGGCAGCCCGTACCGGCGGCGGTGATGGCCTGGCGGAAATGGGCGTCCTGGACGTCGCCGGCGGCGAAGACGCCCGGCACGCTGGTCTGGCAGCCGTCCGTGGTGACGATGAAGCCGTCCGGAGTCAGTTCGAGCTGATCCCGGAACAGGCCGGTGTTCGGATCGTGGCCGATGGCGACAAACAGCCCGTCGCAGGCGAGTTCCGTTTCTTCGTCCGTCTGCAGGTTCTTGATGCGGATGCCGGTCACGCCGCCGGCGTCGGTGAGAATGCGACGGACGGTACAGTTCCAGATGAAATCGATTTTCGGATTGTCCAGCGCCCGTTTCTGCATCGGCGGCGAGGCGCGCAGGCTGTCGCGACGGTGCACCACCGTCACCTTCTCGGCGAAGCGGGTGAGAAAGACCGCGTCTTCCATGGCCGTGTCGCCGCCGCCGACCACCACCACCCGCTTGCCCCGGTAGAAGAAGCCGTCGCAGGTAGCGCAGACCGAGACGCCGCGGCCGTAGAGCTCGACCTCGCCCGGCAGGCCGAGCTGCCGGGGCGTGGCTCCGGTGGCGACGATCAGACTGTCGCAGGTCGCGCTCCGGTCCTCGAAGTGGATCCGGAAGGGATGCCTGTCCAGTTCGACCGGGCTGGCGCTGCCGTCAAAGAAGCAGGCGCCGAAGCGTTCCGCCTGTCGACGCATGCGGTCCATCAGTTCGTTGCCGTCGATCCCTTCGGGGAAGCCGGGAAAATTCTCGATTTCGGTGGTGCCGGTGAGCTGGCCGCCGGGTTGCTGGCCGGTGATGACCAGAGGTTCGAGCTGTGCCCGGGCGGCGTAGATGGCGGCCGTCAGGCCGGCGGGACCGCTGCCGAGAACAATGGTGCGGCAGTGTTCACTGATGGCCATGTTCTGCCTCCAGATGCTGTTCTTCGGCCTGATAGGAAGAACGGACGAGGGGGCCGGATGCGACATGTTCGAACCCGAGCCGCAGGCCGATCGCCTTCAGCTCGGCGAATTCCTCCGGAGGAAGGTAGCGGGCGACCGGCTGGTGCGTGCGGGTCGGCTGCAGGTACTGGCCGAGGGTCAGCCGGCCGCAGCCGGCCTGGCGCAGGTCGCGCATCACCTGCAGCAGTTCGCTGCGCTGCTCGCCCAGCCCGAGCATCAGGCCCGATTTGGTCGGAATGCCAGGGGCCCGTTCGGCCGCCTGCCGCAGAAGTTCGAGCGATCGGCGGTAGTCGGCGCCGGCACGCACCGTCGGATAGAGCCGGGGAACGGTTTCCAGGTTGTGACCGAGGATGTCCGGCCGGCTGTCGAGAATGACCTGCAGTGCGTCGTGGTTGCCGGCCAGGTCGGGAATCAGCAGTTCGATGCGACAATCCGGCAGGCGGTTTCTGATTTCGCGGGTCACGGCGGCGAAGGCTGAGGCGCCGCCGTCGGCGAGGTCGTCCCGGGTTACCGAGGTGATGACCGCATGGCGCAGTTTCAGCTCGGCAATCGCCGCCGCCACCCGTGCCGGCTCCTCCGGATCGACCGGCAGCGGAGGGACGCCGGTGACGTTGCAGAAGCGGCAGTCGCGGGTGCAGTGGTCGCCGAGGATCATGAAGGTCGCCGTGCCCCGGTTCCAGCATTCTCCCTGGTTGGGGCAGGCGGCGCTGCGGCAGACCGAGTGCAGTCCCTGTCGGCGGTGGTAACGGTCGATGCGGGCGAAATTGCTTCCGGCCGGAAAGCGTACCTTGAGCCAGTCCGGTTTGCGGGGAGGTCGGTTCATGCTGTCGATCCGGGGCAGGGGCGGTGGTGTGGTCCGCCGTGGTCAAAAAGATTGTCGGGCATCAATCCAAACGCCCCGCCGAAAGCGGCGGGGCGTTTGGCGAAGGACGGTTCACTCAGACCTTTTCGAAATTCGACTTGTCGGCGCCGCACAAGGGGCAGACCCAGTCGTCGGGCAGGTCTTCGAAGGCGGTGCCGGGAGCGACGCCGTTGGCCGGATCGCCTTCGGCCGGATCGTAGATGTAGTCGCAAATGACGCAACGGTACTTGTCCATCGGCCTGAACCTTTCTTTCTTGAGGGCTGTCAGATCAGCTCGAGCAGAGCCTTGACCGTCTTTTCGATGCCTTCGGCCGCTTCGGCGATGCCGCCGGCAAGCATGTAGGCCGGAGTGCTCACGATCTTGTTGTCGCGGTCGATGACGAAGCTGGTGCAGGGGCAGTCGATATGGGAGGCACCCATCTTCTTCACGGCGGCGGCGGTGTCGGCGTCGTTGCCGATGGTGAGCTGGTGTGTCAGCTTGTCCTCGCCGAGAACGCGGGCGACCAGGGCCGGGGCGATGCAGACGGCCGCCAGCGGTTTTTTGGCGGCGACGATCTCCCTGATCAGGCGGGCGACTTCGGGATTGACCTCGCATTCCGGGCCCTTGATGGCAAAGTCGCACAGGTTCTTGGCGGCGCCAAACCCTCCCGGCAGGATGAGGGCGTCGAGTTCGTCCGCCTTGACCGTGGCGATGTCCCGGATGTTGCCGCGGGCGATGCGGGCCGATTCGACCAGGACGTTGCGGCTCTCCCCTTCGGCCGGTTCGCCGGTCAGGTGGTTGACGACATGCATCTGCTCGATGTTCGGCGCCATGCAGATCGCCTCGGCTCCGTTCCGGTCGAGAGCCAGCAGGGTGATGACGGCCTCGTGGATTTCACTGCCGTCATAGACACCGCAACCCGAAAGAATGACACCTACCTTTGCCATGGCGAACCTCCTGTCCTGTGTGTTTTTTTTCCGGTTGGCCGCACAGGCCGGGCGGGATGTCGCTGACGGCGGCAACCGGCCTGCAGGCAATGTTAGACGACGCCGGGGGCTTGTCAAGACCGGGTCAGGCTTCCCGGGAGTAGAGAACGACAATCGCCCTGGGCGGGGTTTCGCTGACGGCGATGTAGCCGTGCGGCTCGTTCGAGTCGTAGAAGAGGGAGTCGCCGGCCTTCAGGTGCATGGCCCGGTCGCCGTAGCGGAACTCCACCTCGCCCTCGAGCAGGTAGAGAAACTCCTGTCCTTCGTGGCTGACCAGCAACCCCTCTTCCCAGTTGCGGGCCTGGAATTCCATCAGAAAGGGTTCGATGTTGCGGTCCCTCTTGCCATAGGCCAGGGAATGATAGATGTAGGGTGGCGATCCGCCGCGGCTCAGGCCACGCTGGATCAGCTTGCGGCTTTCGCCGGAACGCACCAGGATACATTTTTCGCTGGCGCTCTCTTCCTGGAAAAAGTTTTCGATCCTGACCTTGAAGGCCTTCGAAATGCGCAGCAGGGTGGCGAGCGGCGGAATGACCTGGTCGTTCTCGATCTGTGACAGCAGAGGCTTTGACAGCCCGGTCTGATCGGCGAGATCCTGCAATGTCATGCGGCGGTTCTGGCGCAGACGGCGAACCTTGAGGCCGATCTGTAATTCTTTGACTTCTTCCCTGATATCATTCATAACCATAAGACCTTGCAGATGTTTTTTCCTGTTTAGCCTGTCGCGGGCGTTGTCGTCAAGAAATTACTGACATCAAACAGGTATTTGAAGGCTTTCAACGCCGGTCGTCGGCGGGAGCGGCGGCGGGCGACGGATTCGGGATTCGCAGTCAGGAAGAATGAAGGACAGACCGGGCAGTTTCAATCGACAGCCACTGGACGCGGGCGCCTGCTTTCTGCTGGTGCTGCCGCCTTTGTTCTGGGCCGGCAACGTGGTACTGGCGCGCGGCGTCGTCGATCTCATCCCGCCGGTCACCCTCTCCTTTCTGCGCTGGGCCGGCGCCCTGTTCTTCATTGCCCCCCTGACCCTGCGCCGGGTCTGGCGCGACCGGTACCGGCTCCTGGCCGGCTGGCGCAACCTGCTTTTGACAGCCCTGCTCGGCATCGCCAGCTTCAACACCCTGCTCTATACCGCCACCCGGACCACGACCGCCCTCAATTGCGCCCTGATGCAGTCGATCATGCCCGTCGCCATCATCGTCTGCTGCTTTTTTCTCTATGGCGACCGCATCAGCCTGCGGCAGTTTCTAGGTGTCGGACTCTGCTGTGCGGGAGCGGTCTGGATCGTTCTGCACGGCGACCCGGCCGCCCTGTTGCGGCTCGATCTGGTCGAGGGCGATTTGCTGATGCTGATCGCCATCGTTTCCTACGCGCTCTATTCGGCCCTGCTGCGCGGGAGGCCGCCGGTGCACCCCCTGAGCTTTCTGACGGTGATCATCGCCCTGGGCACGCTCATGCTGGTCCCGCTCTTTGTCTGGGAGCTGGGAAGGGTCGAACCGCCGGAGGTCACCCTGCCGGTGGTTGGCAGCGTGCTCTATGTCGCCATCTTTCCGTCTCTGGTCGCCTATTTCTGCTGGAACCGGGGCGTCGAGCGGCTGGGAGCCAACCGGGCCGGACTCTTCATCAATCTCATACCGGTCTTTGCCGCCGGCATGGCGGTGCTGTTTCTCGGCGAGAGCTTTCACGGCTATCATCTGGTCGGCATTCTGCTGGTGGTGGCCGGCATGATTCTCTTCCATCGGCGGGGAGGCGGCTGATGCAGGAGGCGGCGCGCAGGCTGAGGGCCCGACGGCTGAAACTGCTCCTGTTCGACCTCGACGGGACCCTGTTGCGGGTCGAGATGCACCGGTTCATCCCCGCCTACCTGGCTGGAATCGCCGCCCGTCTCGACGGAGAACTGCCGCCGGCTGATTTCCAGCGCCTGGCGCGCAAGGGGATCCGCCTGCTCCTTTCCGCCGGAGACGGCAGGATGACCAACGCCGAGCGCTTCTTCGGTTTTCTGAGCGAAAGCAGCGGGCTGCCGGTTGCCCGGCTGGCGCGCGCGGTCGAAGATTTCTGCCGTGATGGCTTGGCGACGCTTCGCCCCCTGGTCGAGGCGGTGCCGACCGCCAGTGCACTGCTGGACGCCGCCTTCGCCACCGGGTGCCGGGTCGTGGTGGCGACCAACCCGGTCTTTCCGAAGGCGGCGATCGACGCCCGTCTTGCCTGGGCGGGACTTGACGGCTACCCTTTCGATCTGGTGACTGACTGGGACCGCAGCCGGTACTGCAAGCCGCAGCAAGATTATTTTCACGACCTGCTGCGACACTTTGCCGTCGCCCCGGAGCAGGTGCTGATGATCGGCAACGACACCGGTCACGACATGGCGGCCGGCCAGATCGGCATCGCGACCTTTCTGGTCGATTCCTGGCTGATCGAACGGGAGGAATCCTTCCCGGCCGACCTGCGGGGAGGGCATGCCGAACTGCTGACCCTGCTTCGTTGCCTGTGACGCGGTATGCTTTGACATTTTTGAATCCTTTAAGTAACCTGCAGCAGATAGTGTCGGGGCAGATCTTTTGGCAGCCTGGAGTGAGAGCTGAATACGCCGAAGGCGCTGTTTCAAGTGTCGGTGATCTGTGCTAAGGTTTGCGGGGCGAACCGTTGTGCTGGTGCGGCGGTGCCCGATTCTCTGTCCGGCAGGGAGGATGCATGGCTCGTCTGGTCGACAATCCGGAACTGGCGTTTCGCCTGGCCAGGGCAATCATTTCCGACATTGCCCTTTACAATCAGGACAAGGTCAGGGAAGGCATCAAGAACGACAACATCTTCGAGCTGCTCGAAGAGGAACTGCAGGAAGGGCGTGAACACTTCCACTCGCGGGTTTCTCCAGATCTTTCCAACCGCGATCATCTCTACGACCGGGCGGTGGTCGACGTCATGATCCGCCAGGCCGGCAAGATCGAGAGTTCCATCTGGTAAATGGCGGAGCCGATCCGCTTGCTGTTCGCTCCGGGGCGGGAACCGGAGCGGCTCGATCGTTTTCTGGCGGCCGAGCTTACCGATTTTTCCCGCGCCCAGATCCGTAAACTGATCGATGACGCCAGGGTCGAAGTCGCGGGGGCGGCCGTCAAGGCCAGCCTGAAGCTGCGGGGCGGCGAAGAGATTCTGGTCCGACCCGTCGACCCCGAACCGATCGTCGCCCTTCCCGAAGATATCCCCCTGAAGATTCTTTACGAGGACAGCGACCTTGTCGTGATCGACAAGCCCGCGGGGATGGTCGTGCACCCGGCGCCGGGCCATGCTTCGGGAACCCTGGTCAATGCCCTGCTGCATCATTGCCGGGATCTGGCCGGAATCGGTGGCGAACTGCGGCCGGGCATCGTTCATCGCCTCGACAAGGACACCTCCGGGGTCATGGTGGCGACCAAGACCGACCGGGCCCACCAGGATCTGGCCGAGCAGTTCCGGCGGCACAGCATCCGCCGCCGCTACCTGGCCCTGGTGCACGGCCATGTGCAGCGTGATCGCGGTGTCGTCGACAGCCCCATCGGCCGGCATCCGGTCGACCGCAAGCGCATGAGCGGCCGGGCGCGGCGCGGCCGGCGTGCGGTGACCCGCTGGGAGGTGTTGCGGCGCTTCGACCAGGACAGGCTGACCTGGCTCGAGCTGACGCTGGAAACGGGGCGGACTCACCAGATTCGGGTTCATTTTTCGGAAATGAATCTGCCTCTGGTTGCCGATCCGGTTTACGGTCAGCCGCGACGGGCGCGAGCTCTCGCCGACCCGGTGCTGCGGCGGCTTGTCGAGGGGCTGAAACGGCAGGCGCTGCACGCACGGCTGCTCGGTTTCCGGCATCCGGTCAGCGGTGAACAGCTCGAATTCACCAGCCCCCTGCCGGACGATATCGGCCGGATTCTCGATTATCTCGACGACAAGTACGGACTTGCCGAATCGACCCGGGATGCGGTTGGTTCCTGGCAGGTCGATTGCGACGAAGGCGAAACGGCATGAAACTCAGACGCAAAGGCAAGATCAGTTATCTGGCACCGGACTGGAGCAGCGACAGGCTGCCGGCTGGATTCACCACCCGCAACGGCGGCGTCAGCCGCGCCCCCTTCAATTCACTCAATCTGGGACTGAACACCGAGGATCTGCGGGCCAACGTGGAGGGGAACCGGGCGACCCTGACCCACGCCTTCGGGCTCGAGCCGCACCAGTTACTGACGGTCCGCCAGGTGCATGGGGACCATATTCTGCTGATCGACCAGCCGAATCCCGACCTGAGCCATTTTCAGCAGGTCGAGTGCGACGCCATTATCAGCAACCAGCCCGGCATGCTGATCGGCATTCTTGTTGCCGACTGCTTTCCGGTTCTGCTCGCTGCTCCGGGAAAAAGGGTGGTGGCCGCTGTTCATGCCGGCTGGCGGGGCGTGGCGGCCAGGCTGATCGAACGGACCGTCGAGGCTCTGGCCAAACAGCTGCAGGTCTTTCCCGAAGAGCTGGTGGCGGCGGTCGGACCGGGAGTCTGTGCCGACAGTTACGAGGTCGATCGGCCGGTGCGCGAAGCCTTTCGGCGTGCCGGCATTGCCTGGAACGACATCGCCCGCGAGACGCGCCTTGGCCACTGGCAGCTCGATCTTCGCCAGGCCTGCCTGCAGCAGCTCGCCTCCGCCGGCATCGCCGACGACTGCATCGAGGCTGCCGGGCAGTGTACCTGCTGCCACAAGGAGCTCTTCTTCTCCCATCGCCGTGACCGGGGGCGAACCGGCCGGCAGCTGGGTTTCATCGGTTGTCCCGGGTGAGGGGGGGCATCCGGCCCTTTTTGAGCAGCCTGGTTGTCAACAGCGACCGGTCGCCTGATGGTGGCCGGTTATTTTTTTTTGCCGGCGGAGGATGGATTTGAGAAAAATGTGAGAACCCGCTGCTATAAATGGAGCCGCAGACTGCAATGGTCGCTGGCCGCAACCGGCGAAACAGGAGAGCTTAAGATGGAACGCTGTGAATTCATCGAGCAATGCGGTTTCTATCAGCGCTTCGCGACCAAGAACAGCGCCGCCTGGCGGGGGCTGTTCGATTCCTACTGTTGCGGCAGACTGGTCCGCTATTGCGAGCGTTACCGGCTCTACCGGTCGGAAACGGTCAGTTTCAGCGACGACATGATGCCCAATGGCAGGAACGTTCCCAGCGCGTTCAAATTGCTGCTGTAAGTTCGGTTGGGGGCGGCTGTCGGGTATCGTGCGCCGGCAGGGAGGTTCCACGGGTTTGATTGCCAGTTCCGGATTTTCCGGTTTCCGGGATGGAGGAGGGGTTCCGGAAGCCCGGAAAAGGGGCCATCAGGCCTTGTCCGGAGGGGGGGCCCCACCTTCATCAAGGTGGGGCCAGGCATTTTTAAAAAATTTTTTGGGCCGGAGCTGAAAATTTGAGATCTTTTTGAGATTTTCATTCTAGACTCGAGCTACCTTTTTCATTTCCTTTTGCAATGTGCAGAGGGGTTCGCGGGTGTCCCGGCCCGGTTCCCCTCCTTTTTTTTGTATTTTCACGCCTTTTGGCCGCCGTTGCCTTTCCCGTTGCCGTCCGTGAAAAAAAAGCATGGATTCCGGTGTCCTTCTGCCGATAAGGAGAAGGAACCAATTTTTTTCGTCAGGAAGAACAATCATGACCATTGAAGGCCTGATAAGCCAGCGGTTGCGTTTGCCTTCGCCACCGGCGATCGCGGTGAAGATTCTCGAGGCGGTCAAGCAGGACAATGTTTCCATGGGGCAGTTGGCCGACATCATCGCCTCCGATCCGGCCCTGACCGCCCGCTTGCTGAAAATCGCCAATTCGAGCATGTATTCCCTGCGCTACCCGGTGGCCAGCATCGACAAGGCGCTGACCGTTCTCGGAGTCAACGTCCTGAAGAACATCGCCCTGTCCTTCGTCATTTCCGAGGAGCTGCGCGGCTGCGGAGAAGAAGGTTTCGACATCGACTACTTCTGGCGACGGGCCGTCACCATGGCGGTGGCGGCAGAGCTGGTGGCCAAGTTCGTCGGCCAGCCCAACGACGAGGCCTTTGTCACCGGGCTGGTGGCGGATATAGGCATCCTGCTGCTGCAGCGCGACGATCCGGTGGTCTATCGCGAGCTACTCGACGAACATTGCCGGCGCGACGTTCCCGTTTCGGTGGTGGAGAAGGAGCGGTTCGGCTTCGACCACGCCGAGTTGACGGCCACCCTGCTCGCCAACTGGGGACTGCCGGACAAGGTGACGGTGCCGGTTCGCTTTCACCATGCGCCCGCCGAGGTGCAGGGCAAGTGGCAGGACACTGTCGAGGTGGTGCACCTCGCGGATCAGCTGTCGGCGATCTATCATGGCTCGGACATGGGTCGCAAGGTGAGCGAACTGCAGGCGCTGATGACGTCCCGTTTCGGTCTGTCCCAACCGGCGGTCACCATGCTGGTCGACAGCGTGGCGGAGAAGGCCCGCGAGGTTTTCGCCAGCTTCGATCTCGAACCCGGCGAGATGATGCCCTACTCGCAGATGCTGGAGGAGGCCAACGAGGAACTGCGGGAGATGAACCTGTCCTGCGAACAGCTGGTGATGGAGCTGAAGCAGGCGCGTGAGCGCAGCGAGCGACTGGCGGGGGAGTTGCGGCAGACCAATACCAGGCTGCGGGAGCTGGTTCTGCGCGACGGGCTGACCGGCCTCTACAACCACCGCTATTTTCAGGAGATGGTCGACCACGAAATCGAACGGGTGCGCCGTTACGGCGGCTGTTTTTCGCTGCTGATGTTCGATCTCGACCATTTCAAGGCGGTCAACGACCGTTTCGGTCATCCGGTGGGGGATCTGGTTCTGAAGAACATCGCCGAGGCGACGGTCGCAGCCGTCAGGGCTTCTGACATTGTCGCCCGTTACGGCGGCGAGGAATTCGCCGTCATTCTGCCCCATGCCGATTCCGCGGGGTTGCGGGTTTTTGCCGAGCGCCTGCGGCGGACCATCGAGAGCCTTGCGACCGAGATAGGCGGCGAAAAGATCCGGGTGACCGTCAGTCTCGGCGGCACCGTCTTCGAGGCCGGCAGTTCCCACCTGGAGAAGCTGACGGTCATCGACACCGCCGACCGGGCACTCTATCAGTCCAAGGCGCTGGGACGCAACCGGGTCACCATCTTTCCGCTGGAGGGGAGCCGTCGCAACGGCACCGAACACTGATTTCAGGGCTTGCGGCCAGCCGTAAAAGGTCCGGGTGCGGGGTTTCGAATCCGCTGGGCATTTGTCGATCGAATGCCGTGGGATGGGAAAGCGCTGCATCCGGATTTTTATTTTGGGGGCTGTCCGGCTATTTTCGCCAGAAAGTGGGAAAGAGCAGCACCAGCACGGTGAAGATTTCCAGTCGGCCGAGCAGCATGCAGAGAATCAGTACCGCCTTGCCGAACGGGGCGATGTGGGCGTAGTTGTCGACCGGACCGACACTGCCCAGTCCCGGACCGATGTTGCCCAGGGTGGCCGCCACCGACATGCCGGCCGATACCAGGTCGAGGCCGGTCCCGGCCATGATGAAGGAGGCAATGACGAAGATGCCGATGTAGAGGGCGAAGAAGCCGAGGATCGACTGCATGACATCGCGGTTGACCGGTACGTTTCCGAGCTTGACCAGCCTTACCGCCCGCGGATGGATGAGACGGAAGATCTGCACGTGGGCGTGCTTGAACAGCAGCAGAATGCGCAGCACCTTGATGCCGCCGCCGGTCGATCCGGCGCAGCCGCCGATGAACATCAGAAAGGCGAGCAGGTACTGGGCGATGACCGGCCACTGTTCGTAGTCGGCTGTTCCGAACCCGGTCGTGGTCAGGATGGAGGTGGCCTGAAAGGCGCTGTAGCGCAGGTTGTCGATCAGGGAACCGTAGATCCGGCCCTGGTTGGCGATGACCAGCAGCAGGGTGGCAGCCAGGGTGATGCCGAGATAACAGCGGAATTCCTCGTTTTTCCAGAAATCGCGCCAGCGGCCGCGCAGGGCGTGATAGTGCAGGCTGAAATTGACGCCGGCCAGGAACATGAACAGGGTGATGATCCAGTCGATGTAGCTGCTGTCAAAGGCGCCGACCGAAGCGTTGCGGGTGGAGAAGCCGCCGGTGGCAAGGGTGGCGAAGGCGTGGCAGAGCGCCTCGTAGAAGTTCATTCCGCCGAGCATCAGCAGCAGGGTTTCGACCATGGTCAGCAGGACATAGACCCCCCAGAGAAGTTTGGCGGTATCCTGGATGCGTGGTTTCAGCCGGTCAGCAGTCGGGCCGGGAACCTCGGCCTTGAACAGCTGCATACCGCCGACTCCGAGCATGGGCAGGATCGCCAGGGAGAGGACGATGATGCCCATGCCGCCGAGCCAGTGGGTCAGGGCGCGCCAGAGCAGAATGCTTTCGGGCAGCCCCTCGATCCGGGTCAGGATGGTCGCCCCGGTGGTGGTGAAGCCGCTCATGGTCTCGAAGACGGCGTCGATGGGGTTGCTGATGGTGCCGCTGAAGAGGAAGGGAAGGGCGCCGAAGGCGGAGAAGAGGATCCAGGAGAAGGAGACGACGGCGAACCCTTCCCGCAGGGAGAGTTCGTTTTCAGTCCGGAAGAGAAAGAAGAGGGTTGCCCCGGCAACCGCCGACAGCAGGGCGGAGAGCAGCAGGGCGGCGGTGGCTCCGTCGCCGAAATAGAGGGAAAAAGGGACCGGAAAGAGCAGGGTTCCGGCCAGAAAGATCAGCAGGGCGCCGAGCAGGCGCAGGGTCAGGCGAACGTTCATGGGCCGGCGAAAAAGGTCTCGACCTTGCTGACGGCGCCGGGCAGGGCGAAAACCACCACCCTGTCTCCTTCCCGGATTCGCGAGGCGCCGGTGGGAATTTCGTACTCGTCTCCGCGGACGATGGCGCCGACGATGGCGCCCTGCGGAAAGTTGAGGTTTGCCAGTTCGGTGCTGGTCACTTGGCTTCCCTTCTGTGCCTGCAGCTCCAGCACCTCGGCGTTGCTTCCCTCGATGGCGGCGATGGAGATGACCTCTCCCCGGCGGACATACTTGAGGATGGCGCTGGCGGCGGCGATGCGTGGCGAGACGCAGGCGTCAATGCCCAGGGAGGGTGCCAGGTTGAGCAGTTCCGGCTGGTTGACCAGGGTCAGGGTGCGCTTGACGCCGTGATGCCTGGCCAGCAGGGAACAGAGAATGTTGCTTTCGTCGTTTTCGGTGACGGCGACGAAGAAATCGGCTTCGGCGATTCCTTCGTCGGCCAGGGACTGGATATCGGTTCCCTCGGTGTGGATGACCAGGGAGCGCCTCAGTTTCGCCGAGATCTGCTCGCAGCGTTTTTCGTCCCGGTCGATGATGCGGATGTCGTACCCCAGTGCCTCAAGGTCACCGGCCACGTGCAGCCCGATATGTCCGCCGCCGAGAATGAAGGCCCGAGGCCGGCGGGATTTCTTCTCTTCCTTCTGTTCCAGCATGTACTGGATGGCGGGCAGATCGTTCTGGTGGGCGATGATGAAGATGCGGTCCCCCGCCTGGATAGTGTCGTTGCCGCGAGGGATGATGGTCTTGCCGTCGCGCTCGATGGCGGTGACGACGAAACGGTAGATCCCCTTCAGCTCTCCCAGTTCGCGCAGGGTCAGGTCGCACAGGGGACTTTCCCGGGTGATACGGTAGCCGAGGAACTGGATCTTGCCTTCGACGAACTCGGCGACATCGAAGGTTCCCGTTCTGCGGACGAGCTTGACAATCTCTTCGGCGACGGCGTCCTCGGGGTTGATCAGCAGGTCGATGCCGAGTTTTTCCTTGGAGAGCACCGCCCGCCGGCCGCTGTATTCGATGCTCTTGACGCGGGCCACCAGTGTCGTAACACTGTATTCGCGGGCCAGCAGGCAGGCCAGGATGTTGACCTCGTCCTGGTTGGTGACGGCGATGAAGATGTCGGTCTGCTTGATTCCCGCCTGTTCGAGTACCTCGGCACTGGCGCCGTTGCCCTCGATGCCGAGAACGTTGAGCCGGTCCTCAACCCTTTTCAGCTGTTCGGGATTGCGGTCGACCAGCGTGACCTCGTGCCCCTCGAGAGAGAGCCTTTCGCAGAGAAAGTAGCCGACCTGCCCGGATCCGATAATCAGAATTTTCATCGCTTGTCTGGGTCGCTGTTCCGGGCGGTATCATGCCGCCCGAAGTTGGAAGCTCATTTAATGGCACAAATCGGGACGTTAGGCAAGCCGGCAGTCCTTGCCCGGTGCCGGCGTCTCACGTAGAATGCCGGCCAGGGAGCCTGATCGATGACCTTCTTTTTCGAAGCGAGTGAAGAGCATATCCGCCGGGAAAGGGCCCGGGCGCGGGAACTGCGCCGCAGCCAGTGGTGGAAGAACCGGATCGCCAGGGGCATCTGCCACTACTGCCAGGCCAGGGTCGATCCCAAGGAGCTGACCCTCGACCATGTGGTGCCGCTGGTGCGCGGGGGACGCAGCACGCGGGGGAACTGCGTGCCGGCCTGCAAGGCGTGCAACAGCCGCAAGCAGTCGATGCTGCCGGTCGAATGGGAAGAGTACCTGGAGCGGTTGCGCCGCGAACCGTAAGTTTTGGTCAAAAGGCCATATCTTCTGTCCTTTGCCGCCAAAATGCCATTGAATGGGCGTTTGGGCCGGGCAATGGTTGTGAAAAACTTGGCGGCGATTTTGCATGTCTTTACTGACAGGCTTTTCTGTTTTGGCCGGTCCCTCCGATGTAAACGAAGAGTCAGGGGGCCGACTTCTGGACCTGGCGGAAAGGATGGACGGATTGAAAAGGCCGGAACACGACATGCCCGCCGACGGCTGGTCCTTTTTCCAGTCGCATCTCGCCGGTGACGACAACGGCCGAAGCGCCCGTTTCGCCGATGCCAGGGAGCGCAATCATCTCGTTGTCCGTGCCCGCTGGCTGATCCTTCTTCTGTTCGGTCTCTACGGCATGGTGGCCGCCCTGCTCTTTTCTTCGAGCAGCTACGGTTTTTTTGTCACCGACCGGCAGGTTCTCATCCTCTGTCTGGCCGCAGTGGTGGTTCTGGTCTATAACGCACTGCTGTACTGGCGCTACGAAAGCCTTTCCACCCTTCCCGGCATCAACGCCCTGCAGATCGTTCTCGACCTGAGCCTGGTCTCGTTGCTCATCCATTTCAGCGGCGGCGCGGCGAGCTGGTTCTGGCCCGTCTACCTGGTGGTTTCCATCGAGGCGGCGGTGCTGCTCGAGAGGCGTCGCTACGTCATCGCCGTCGGCCTGCTCGGTTCGCTCGTCTACGGACTGATGCTGCTGTTCGAGTACCGGGGTGTCCTGCCGCCGGTAAAGATGCCTTTTGTCGACCAGGCCTTGCATCGGGATCCTCTTTTCCTGGTACTGATGTGGTCCTGGGTGGCCGTTCTCAATGCCACGGTGGCCATGATCAGCGCCTTTCTCATGCGGGTGATCCGGCAGGAGAACCGCACCGCCCGCGAGAGCAGAGAACGACTGGTCGAGTTTCTCGACAACGCCAACGATCTCATTTTCTGCGTGCGGTCCGACGGTCGGTTCGTCTACGCCAACCGGGTCTGGTACCAGGCGCTTGGGTACGCTCCGGAACATCTGGCCGGTTTGCGGTTTACCGATGTGCTGGCCAAGGAGGAGCGCGGCCGCTGCCTGATGGCTATCCAGGAGGCTCTGCGAGGCGATGGCAGTGGTGGCAGTATCGAGGGGCGTTTTTTCGGTCGGGACGGCCGGGTGATACATGTCGAGGGCAGTGTTACCTGCAGCCGCCAGGGAGGAGAAATGCTCGCCTGGGGCATTTGCCGGGACGTGACCGAGCGGATGCGGGCGCAGGAGCAGCTCTACTACCTGGCGCATCACGACAGCTTGACCGGCCTGCCCAACCGGATGCATTTCATCGAGCAGCTGCAAGGGGCGCTGGCCATGGCGCGCAGGCTGAAGAAGGAGCTGGCCGTGCTTTTTCTCGATCTCGACCGCTTCAAGATCATCAACGACACTCTGGGACATGCCGCCGGCGACGAACTGCTGATGGAAACGGCGTCGCGACTGAAGGGACTGCTGCGGGAGTCGGATTGCGTCGGCCGCATGGGGGGAGACGAGTTCGCCATTGTGCTGGGCAACCTGCAGCAGCCGCAGGATGCCGAAAAGGTGGCCGGCAAGATTCTCGAGGTGCTGGCCGAACCGGTGGTCGTCAACGGCCATGAGCTCTTCATTACCACCAGCATCGGCATGGCCTTCTTCCCTCGGCATCATCAGGATCCGGAGGAGCTGGTCAAAAAGGCGGACATCGCCATGTACGGAGCCAAGGCCCAGGGGCGCAACAACTGCATGGTCTACCACGAGGCTCTCGATCAGGACAGCGAAAAGCGGATGATCATCGAAGGGAGCATCCGTCGGGCCCTGGAGCGGAATGAATTCCGCATCCACTACCAGCCCAAGGTGCAGGTACAGGAGGAGCGGGTTTCATCCTTCGAGGCGCTGATCCGCTGGAAACATCCGGAACTGGGGCTGCTGCCGCCGGCCGAGTTCATTCCCCTGGCGGAGGAGACCGGACTCATCTTCGCCATTGGCGACTGGGTTCTGGATCAGGTCTGCCGTCAGTTGCGTCGCTGGCTCGACGAGGGACTGGCCCCGGTTCGGGTAGCGGTCAATCTTTCCGGCTACCAGCTGCAGCAGCAGAATCTGGTCGGGCAGATTCGCCAGGTGCTCGATCGTTACGATCTGCCGCCGGAGTGTCTCGAGATCGAGATCACTGAAACCGTGGTGATGCAGAATCCCGATTTCGCTGTTGCCGTTTTGCGACAGATGAAGGAAATCGGCATTCACATTTCCATTGACGATTTCGGCACCGGCTATTCATCCCTGTCTCATCTCAAGCGTTTTTCCGTCAACACCCTCAAGATCGACCGGTCTTTCGTGCGCGAGGTCGATCGCAACACCACCGATGCCGCCATCGCCAAGGCGATCATCGCCATGGGACAGAGCCTCGATCTGAACGTGATCGCCGAGGGGGTCGAAACCGAGGCGCAGCTCGAATTTCTCAAGCGGCACCAGTGCAACGAGATCCAGGGCTTTCTCTTCAGCCGTCCTGTCGAGGCGGAGATGGCGACACGCATCCTGCGTGAAGGTCTGATCGCCCTTCAGCAGCAGTCTTCGGAAGTTCTGCCCACCGGCTGATTCAGTTTGCGGTCGAGGGCGGTAATCAGTGGGATACTCCGGTTGTCCCGTCCAGTTGCGGCCAGGGCATCGGCCAGCCCGAGGAAAGCTGCCTCGAACAGTTCCTTTTGCAACAGGTGAACCAGTACCGGCCGCTCCTCGCCGAGAGCGGCCAGGGCGATGGCGTCACGGCAGGACTGCCTGTCGGTCGAGGTCATGGCGCGGCAGAGCAGGGGGCGTACCGGATAGATGGTGCAGCTTTGCCTGTCGTCGAGAAAGGGGCAACGGACGCGGGTCAGCAGGCGTTCTTCGTCGTCGAGGCCGCCGACCCTGATCTGCAGCCGGCGGATGCGGCGGGCAAAAGCCTGGCATGCGTCACTGTCGAGTTTCTGTCGCAGATGCTGGAGAACGAGGGCCGTTTCCGCCTCGAGAACGGCGACGTTGACCTGGCAGCAGTCGCCGCAGCCAGGACCGCAGGCGATGGCGGCCCGGTTGTTTCTGAAGCGTTGGTTGAAGTTTTCGGCCAGGGCCTGTACGGCTTTTGCCGCCGCAGCCTGGTCGGCGGGGGCCTGGCGAAGAAAGGTCAGGGCCTGGTCGCGTACCTGGCGGCGAAAGCTTGGGGCGTCGAAGTTTTCGGTCATGGCCGTCCTCCGGGTCACCCGATTCGGGCGTGTTCTTGCCTCTCCGGATGACGGGAGAGGGCTTGCCGGCGCTGCCACGACCCTGCATATGGCCGGGCGTCAGTTGCTCCGGCGCAGTTCGTGCGGCCGGTAACAACGCGGCCTGCCCGTCAGAGGAGACGGACAGGCCGCGGACGGAATGGCCTGATCGATGCGGTTTTCCCCAGCCGGAAGTGAAGGGGGGGGATTACTCCCGGACGAAGGTATCGACGTCAGTATCGTGTACCATGCCCATCAGGCGGGCGTATTCGGCTTCGATCATCTGATAGTGAGCGTCGGTCGATTCGACGTTTTTGAGAAAGACGGCCTTGACCTCGGGGTCGTCGAACCTGTCGGCCATCTTCTTCAGATGTTCGGCCAGAGCTTTTTCCTTTTCCAGGGCCAGTTCCATCGCCTTGCGATCGTCAAAATCGGCGAACAGGTTCTTTTCCAGGTCGGTTAGCCAGTCGCCGGCCGCCGGCTCCTGCTCCATCAGGGTGTCGAAATCGGAAAGGTCGTCGCCGGTGTAGAGATCGTGGAACATTCTGGCGTGCTCCCGTTCCTCGCGGGCCAGCAGCTCGAAAGTCTGGCGGGCGCGGTCGTTTTTCATGTGCCGGGCGCCGAGGCGGTAGAAATCCATGGCGCTCTTTTCGGTCATGATCGAGCGCCGGACGGCATCCTGTACGGTCAGGCTATCCATGTGCATCTCTCCTTGGATTGAACCTGATCGGTGCGTTCGTCGACATGGAGGCACCGATTCGGCTTGGAATCCGGATGGTTTCCAGTTTTCCTAAGTTTGACCGAATCGGCTGACAAGTCAACCGCCGTTTCGGTCTTTTGGTCCGGCTGAAAAAATCTGTCAACCTTTTCCCGCTACCTTCGTCTATGGGAGCAAAGGACGCGACCTTGTCCCGAATACCCACAAAGACAGGAGGTAACAAATGAAATCGATGCTGACCCTTTTGACCCTGACGGTGCTTGTGACGACCCTGGCCCTGCCTGCGATGGCCTGGCAACGGCCCTCCCGTGGGGAATGGCGCCAGTTCCGTTCCGAACGGAGAGAGGCTCGCCATGATTTTCGCCAGGAGCGTCGTGCCGACCGGCGCAATTTCCGGCAGGATGTTCGTGGCGATGTCCGCGATTTCCGGCAGGAGCGCCGCCAGGACCGTCAGGTCTACCGCCGGGAGCAGCGGCAGAATTTCAGTGACCTGAAAAATGCCGACAACCGGAGCGAACGCCGGGAAGCCCTGCGGGAAATGCGGCAGGACCGGCGGGATTATCGGCAGGAGCGGCGAGAAGAACGACGTGAGCTGCAGGCCGACCTGCGCGACGACCGGCAGGACTACCGGCAGGAGCGGCGCGAAGCCCGGCAGGAATTCAGCCGGGAAAGGCGGGAGGACGTGAAGGAGCTGGTCGACTGAACGTCTGTGACCAGTTTGCCTAGTCAGCCAATCGGGCCCCCCGCGTCTCTGACGCGGGGGGCTTTTGGTGGGAGTGGTCAGTTGACATTGTTCTGCAGGTAGGGGCCGTAGCCGTCGCGGTCTTCCCGCTTGATATGTTCGACCAGCCATTTCTTGAGGAAGTTGAAGATCTCGGCCGGCATCAGGCGTTTGCCGGCCTGGAAATGCTGCTTGAACTCGTCGACCTGACGCAGGAAGTCCTGATGGATGGTGGCAAAGATGTGTTCAGGTTGTCGCGCATCATCTTCAGTGCCTTGCCAAGCACGTCCTTGTCCGAACTGAGTTCGATGTCGTGACTGAGATCGCCCTCGGCGATGTTCTTGTCTATGCCTGTTTGATTTGAAGGCCGCCCTAGATGGAGGTAGCGAATGACGAGCGGGCTTCTGCCGGCGACCCCCTCTCTCTCGGCGGGTCGCCGGCAGAACAGAACGAGGTGGTCAGTAGCGATCGAACTCGCTGTCATCGAGTTGAATGACGCTTTCCTTGGCTGTAGTAGATGCCGCGGCCGCTGGAGCGGGCGGGGTTTTGGGAGACGGCGTCACTGCCCTGGTAGGCTGGGGGACCGACCATTCTTTGGCTCTGGCGCTTTTCGGCCGGAAACGCCGCAGCATCTGTTGCAGTTTTGAAACCTGGCTCGAAAGCTCCTGGCTGGAGGCGGCGGTCTCCTCGGCAGTGGCGCTGTTCTGCTGGGTGACATGGTCGATTTGGGTCAGGCCGATGTTGATCTGGTTGATGCCTTCGGCTTGCTCATTGGAGGCTGTGGCGATGTCGGCCACCAGATCGGAGACTTCGGTGATGCTGCCGACGATGCGCTCCAGGGCCTTGGCGGTCTTGTTGGCGATGTCGGTCCCCTTGTCGGTCAATTCGACCGACCCTTCGATCAGTTCCGCCGTCTCCCGGGCGGCTCTGGCGCTGCGGGCGGCCAGGTTGCGCACCTCTTCGGCGACCACGGCGAAGCCCTTGCCGTGCTGGCCGGCGCGGGCTGCCTCGACGGCGGCGTTGAGCGCCAGCAGGTTGGTCTGGAAAGCGATCTCGTCGATGGTCTTGATGATCTTGTTGATATTCTGACCCGCCTCGGCGATTTCGTTCATGGCGGCGAGCATCGATTCCATTTCGGAATTGCCGTCTTCGGCGGCTTTTTGCGCCTGGCTCGAAAGGTGGTTCGCCTTGTCGGCGTTACTGGCGTTTTTCTGGATCTGCTCGGTGATGGTCAGCAGCGAGGCGGCGATCTGCTCCAGTGAGGCGGCCGATTCGGTGGCGCCGCGAGAGAGGGACTGGCTGGCGCCGGAAACCTGGTCGGCGCCGATGGCGATCTGTTCGCCGGAATGCTGGATCTCGCTCATGATGCTGTTGAGGTCCATCTCCAGCTTCTTCAGCGAATGGCGCAGTACATCTTTGTCGTCGCGTGGGGTGATGCTGAAATCGAGATCACCATTGGCCAGCTTCTGAAGTGACGCGACCATCTCGTTTTGCAGTGAGTCGGCAAAGGCGTCCATGGCTCGGGCCATGCGTCCCATTTCGTCCTTGCGGTCGTTGAGGTTGAGCCGCATGTCGAGGTGGCCGCGTTCCATCTCCTCGATCATTTCCACCGTCTGGTGCAGGGGGCGCGAGACATGGCGGGCGAGGAAGAAGACCAACACGATCGAGGCGACGATGGCCAGCGCCAGGCCGCCGATGATGGTCCAGAAGGCATGACTGATGCGTGACTGGAGGTCATCCAGGTAGATGCCGGCGCCGATGATCCATCCCCAGCCGGGATGCTTGCGCACGTAGGAGAGCTTGTCGGTCGGTTTCTCCTGCCCCGGTTTCGGCCACTGGTACTGGACGAAGCCGGCGCCGTCTTTGGAGGTGACCTGGACCATTTCCCGGAAGAGATGCTTGCCGTTGGGGTCTTTGACGTTGGCCAGGTTCTTACCCTCGAGCTGCGGCTTGATGGGGTGCATGATCATGGCCGGTGTCGTGTCGTTGATCCAGAAATAGAGATTGTTGTCGAAACGCAGATTACGAATGGCGCTTTTTGCCAGCATCTGTGCTTCGCTGACCGAGAGCTCTTCACCCGCCTGCTTGCTGTAATGATCGACGATGCCCCATGCGGTATCGACGGCCATGGCCAGTTCCTGACGACTGCCTTGCCACACCTGGTCGCGATAACGAACGTAGATCCAGGACAGGCAGGTAGTGAAGATCAGGATCAACAGTCCGGAAACGAGATAGATTTTGCTGCCAATACTCAGGTTCTTCAGTGACATCGGATGCAAACCTCCTTGCGGTGTGTCGATGGTCCAACCGCAACGGTCCCCTGTGGGATTCTCCTACTGCTCGCAGGGAGAGTGTGAGGCAGGCCCAGCAGGCCGTCAGGGCGGGTCCAGGTTTGATAAACAGATCGGCGAAGGGAGGGATCCGTTTAGGTAAATCGTGTTAAAAGTTGTTATAAACCAGGCAGTTAGAGTGCAATAATTAGTTTTTACTTATTGTATGGTGTTGTCGGGAAAGGGGTAACGGGATGAAAAAAAGGCCGTCTTCAATGCAGAAGACGGCCACATGCAGCTGAAAGAAGTTGTCTGCGGCTTCAGTAACGGCCGAATTCAGCATCGTCCAGAACGATGACCTCGTCCGGCTTGAGGGCGGCCTGTGATTCCATTCTGCTCCAGCCGCTGCTGCTGTCGGACGCCCTGGTGGTTGCAACTCGTGGGGCCGGTGCCGACGGCGTGACGGCAGTGCTCATCTGCACGCCCGAGTTGCCTTTCAGCTTGAACCGGCGCAGCATCTGTTGCATTCGGGCGGCCTGACTTGAAAGCTCCTCGGCTGCATTTGCCAAATTTTCGGCGTTGGCAGTGTTTTTTTGTGTCACCTGGTCAATCTGGTTCAGGCCACTTGTGATCTCCGCAATTCCTTGGGCCTGTTCAGTACTTGCCTGGGCGATTTTGGCGACCAGGTCGGAAGCCTGGCTGATGCTGTTGACGATTTCTTCCAGGGCCAGGGAAGTGCGGTCGGCAATCTCGCTGCCGCGAGAGGTTTTTTCGACCGAGGCTTCGATCATGGCCGCGGTCTCTCGTGCCGCCTTGGCGCTGCGCCCGGCGAGGTTGCGTACTTCTTCGGCAACCACGGCAAATCCCTTGCCTGCAGTTCCGGCCCGGGCGGCTTCGACGGCGGCATTGAGGGCCAGCAGGTTGGTCTGGAAGGCGATTTCGTCGATGACCTTGATGATCTTGCTGATCTCCTGGCCGGCCTGGTTGATTTCGCTCATGGCGGCGACCATTTCGGTCATCTGCCGGGCTCCTTTTTCAGCCGCTTCGCGAGCCCGGCTGGAAAGATTGTTGGCGGCGATGGCATTATCGGCATTCTGTTTCGTCTGATTAGCGATCTCTTGCATCGAGGCATTCACTTCTTCCAGGGAAGCCGCCGATTCGGTAGCGCCGCCAGAAAGCGCCTGACTGGATCTGGAGACATCGTCCGCCGCCGCGGCGATTTCGTGTCCGGCGGTCTGCACCTGTCCCAGCAGCCGATTGAGACTGTGATTCGCTCTCTGCAGCGGTTCTCTGATCAGTCCCTTGGCGCTGAAAGTGAAATCTCCCTTGGCGAGACGGTCGAAGGCGGTGAGGATTTCGTCCTGGAGGTTGGCGGCAAACCGGTCCAGAGCCTGGCCAAGTTGACTGATCTCGTCGTTGCCGGTCAGGTTCAGGCGTCGGTCGAGCTGGCCGGTTTCCATGCCGAGGATCATGGTGACGATCCTGCCTAACGGTCGGACCACCCTGCGGTTGACCATCAGCCAGCAGAGGAAGGTGACGATCAAGGTAATCAGACCACCGCAGATCAACAGAGTTCTCAGGATGTTGACTTTTTTTCGCGAAACCTGTTCGTAGAGAATGACCGCCTTGTTCATTTCCCTGAGCAGAGTCAGGTTGGTGGCGATGATGGTTTTGATTGCCGATTGAATGGCAACCGGGTCCTGACTGTCGATCACGGTCTGAACATGTGGCGAAAAAGTCTTCCAGATAGCGTTCACCCGGTTCAGTTGCGCCAGGATTTCCGGATTGTCGGTAGCTGGAAGATTGAGTGTGCGATCTCCCTCGATCAGGGTTTTCAGGGAGGTGTCAAACAGCTCGCGGGTCTGTTTCAATGCCGCGCGAGTGCTGGAGACGTTTAGCCCGGCCAGGATGGTAAGAGCTTCTTTGGTCATTTTCTGGCTGAGCATACGTTGCCGGCCGGCAATATTGATAATCTGTGCGTCATTTTTCTGCTTGTTGAGAACCGCCAGAGAAATGCCGATCAGGCTGAGTGTCACCAAGGTGATTGTAGCGATCAGAGCGGGCAGCTTGACGCAGAGACCGATTTGGGCACTGGATTTCATCTGGGTACTCCTTTTGGGGGTTGAATATCTGACCGTCGTGCACCAGCGTCTGACAAGATGTGCGATGGGCGATGTCACGTCGGGTTGAATTGTCCCCGGTCCTAAGGGTGAACAGTCCAGGCAACAGCAGCAGTTCTTCGACCTGGTTCGACAGTTCCTCGGCCGCGGCCGCCGATTTTTCGGCGCTGGTGGTGTTTGGCTGGGTTGCCTGGTCGATTTGGGTCAGTCCCTGGCTTACCTGGGCGACGCCTTCGGTCTGCTCGGGCGACATCCTCGAGTCCCTTACGGGTGTGCCGATGGAATAACGGGATATTTTTCATATCGGCATTGTTGTCACCTGATTTAGGCGGAAATATGATTTGAACAAAAAAGCCCCCGAAGGGCGGAGGTGGACCAAAAAGAGCAATTATCCCAGTTGAAACAACTTGTTAAAGAGCATATGGGCTAGTTGTCCAGGACAGCCCCTTTTTGTATTTGGTAGATGCGAGTTCAGCACTGCTGGTTTGTGAAAGTGGCTGATCTGCAGCCTTTTTAGGGACAGCAGGTCAGGCATGGAAAATCTCCCGTTTTCATCTCAATAGTGGCCGAATTCGGAGTCGTCCAGGGCGACGACCTCGTCCGGCTTGGGGGCGGCGGCCTGTGATTCCATTCTGGCCCAGCCACTGCTGCTGTTGGAAGACCTGACGGTGGCCGCAACCTGTGCCGGTGCCGGCGGCGTGACGACCGCACTCACCTGCACGCCGGAGCTGCCTTTCAACTTGAAGCGGCGCAGCATCTGTCGCAGCTCCTCGGCCTGGTTCGACAGTTCCTGTGCAGCGGCTTCTGATTCTTCGGCACTGGCGGTGTTCTGTTGGGTGGTCTGATCGATTTGGGTCAATCCCAAGCTCACCTGGGTGATGCCTTCGGCCTGATCTGAGGAAGCGGCGGCGATTTCCGACGCCATAACGGAGACTTGGGAGATGCTGTCGACGATTTTTTGCAGCGCCTCTTCGGTTTCGCCGGCCAGCCGGGCGCCCCTTTCCGTCAGTTCGACCGAGCTCTCGATCATTTCGGCGGTTTCCTGGGCGGCCCTGGCACTGCGGGCGGCCAGGTTGCGTACCTCCTCGGCGACCACGGCGAAACCCTTGCCGTGCTGGCCGGCGCGGGCCGCCTCGACGGCGGCGTTGAGCGCCAGCAGGTTGGTCTGGAAGGCGATTTCGTCGATGGTCTTGATGATTTTGCTGATGTCCTGGCCCGATTCGGCGATATCGGCCATCGCCTTGACCATTTCTTGCATGCGGGCATTGCCTATGCTTGCCAGGTTTTGGGCTTCACTGACGACCTGGTTGGCCTTGCCGGCGTTTCCGGCGTTGCGCTTGATCTGGCCAGAGATCTCGTTTATGGCGGCCGATATTTCTTCGAGAGAGGCGGCCGATTTGGCGGCGGCTTCCGACAGGGACTGGCTGGTGTTGGAAACCTGCATGCTGCCGGCGGCGATCTGTTCGCCGGCGATATGAATTCTTTCCATGATGGCATTGAGGTCGTGGCCGAGCTTTTTCAATGCACCGCGAATTTTGTCCCGATCATCACGCGGGGTAACGCTGAAAGTCAGGTCGCCGCTGGCGAGTCTTTCCAGATTGGCGACCATTTCAGATTCCAGACTGTCGGCAAAGTTGTCCATTGCCTTGGCCATCTGTCCGATTTCGTCGTGGCGATCCATATGGAGGCGCTTGTCGAGATGGCCTTTTTCCAGTTCTTCCAGCATCTCCATCGTTTGCACCAGAGGTTTGGTAACCATGCGCCGTACCACGATAGCGAGAATGCTGCAAACCAGAATCAGAGCACCTGACATCAGTCCAGCATTAAGCATATTCAGGCGCCTCTGTTCCTTGTCGCCAATCTGTCGCGCATAAGCTGCTGCTTCGGCCAGTGCCTGCTGGCTTTGGGCTGTGAGTTTTTCGGTCATTTGGCGGTTAAGCTGGTTGATCTGCTCAAAAGTGGCCGCAACCTTCGCCAAATCATGCATTCCTTCAAGGTTGACCTGCAGGTCTATTTTCAGAAACGCGAATTTGCTCTTGATTGTTTGGCTGAAATTCATGCGATCCGAGGCATCGGAGTAGTGGCCGAAGAGAATAATGTCATCCTTCTCTGGATTCTCAGCTGTTGTCAGTTTGACCCAGCTGACCGCCTTGTTGGAATCCATTATTTTCCGGACTACTTTACGTGGGGAGTCGAAATCAAAATTCTCGACCATGGGAAAAATCTGGTTGGCCATCGCCTTGACCAGGGTGTTGAAGGAGTCTTTGTAGAGATTGAGAATAATGTCCCGGATTGTTTGATTGGCATTCTCCAGACTTGTGGCGATGGTTTCGGAATTGTCTTGCAACAGGGCTGTTGAAGCCTTGTTGTTCGTCTTTGTCTGTTCAAGGATCGATGAGACAATTTTCTGATTGTTTCGGGTGATTCCGACGCCATTCAGTATCGCCAGCAAGACAAAGGCCGCTGTCAATGTCACGAAAATCAGCAGCGGTAGTTTTTTGGTAATACTCATTTGTCGTAACTCCCTTGTCGACCCGCAAGGAAAAAGCACGGCCCGGTCGTGGATCACCGGGTCACCGGGGAGATCGCGTTACCAGCTGTATGTCATCGGATCAATTTTTCCCTTGGCCATCAACTTGAGAGGAAAATCAAGCCGGGAGACGTCGAAGGGAACCATTTTCGGAGCGTCGAATGCCTCTTTCCGCGCTTGGGCCGCTGCGGCGATTTTTTTCTGAATCTCTACCGGAACGGCATTGGATGCGGTCAGCACATTGTCAGGGTTTTTATTGATCGATATGCCGGGCAGTTTGTACATTGCCAGTTCGGGGAATTTGTGCCGGTTGGCTTCCCACCACCAGTTTTTTACGACACCTGCCTTGGCTTTGCCCGCTTTGACGGCCGCACAGGTCACGCTGTGGTTGGCGACGCCGATTGCAGCCTTGCCGTTTGTTGCCGCTTTGGCGCTTGATTCCCCAGAAGAGGCGCCGATGGCATAAGCAATTTTGTCCGGATAGTTGGCGAGAATTGCAACCGGGTCTTCTCCTTTGGGATAGACCAGAACGCCGCAATAGAGATCTTTGCCGTTGATATTCTGGACCAGGGGAGTTCCAAGACCACGAGCTTTGATGATTGCCTGGACGAAAGAGCCGGCATAAACCAGGTTGGGTTGATTCGTGGAGAAGGCTTTGAGGATCTCCGGATAGCTTTTGGCGATGCGGGGCCGTATCTTGATGCCTGTTTCCTCCGAGAGTGCCTTGGCGATTGTTCGTGCCTTGTCGGCTTTGTTCTTCCATCCCGGGGGGAACCAGCAGGTCAGGGAGTCGATGGCGAAAGCAGAACCGCAGAAGCCTGAGATCAGAAGAACAAGGGTCACGGCTGAGATGAGCTTTTTCATTTTGCCTTTCCTTTCGGTTGGTAATGAACTCATAGCTGAGAATGCGAACCTGGAAAATCCAGAGTTTCGTAGATGGCGAACCTGCCTCCACGACTTGCCGTGGACAGCAGGGTAGAAGGGGTTGACCTGGAAAGCTGTCAGAAAAAGCTGCGTCAACCCTCTAGCTCCCGGCGGTGTTTTCGTCAATGCCACTAATCGCCTTCACCGGGCCGGTAAGGCTTATGGATTCAGACCCGACTTTAATATTGCTTATCGCTAATGTTGGCCGAATCTTTAGGCGAAAAGCCAATTTTCAACAATTTTGGATTGCCGGTCGGCAATGAAGATGTGGATTGGGGGCAGGTGGTCGAAAAGTGGCTGACCTGCCGCCACTTTTGGGGCAGCAGGCCAGGTATGGGGAACACGCCGTTTTCATCTCAGTAGCGTCCGAATTCGCTGTCGTCCAGGGCGATGACCTCGTCCGGTTTGTGGGGGGCGGCCTGTGATTCCATTCTGGTCCAGCCGCTGCTGCTGTTGGAAGACCTGACGGTGGCCGCAACCCGTGCCGGTGCCGGCGGCGTGAAGACCGCACTCATCTGCACGCCGGAGCTGCCTTTCAACTTGAAGCGGCGCAGCATCTCCCGCAGTTCTTCGGCCTGGCTCGAGAGCTCTTCAGCGGCGGCCGCCGATTCTTCGGCAGTGGCGGTATTCTGTTGGGTTACCTGGTCGATCTGCGTCAGTCCCTGACTGACTTGGGTGATGCCCTCGGATTGTTCGCTGGAAGCCGAGGCGATCTCCGCCGCCAGGGTCGCAACCTCGGTGATGCTGCCGACGATCTTTTGCAGCGCTTCTTCGGTTTCGCCGGCCAATCGGGCGCCCCTTTCCGTCAGTTCGACCGAGCCCTCGATCATTTCGGCGGTTTCCCGGGCGGCCTTGGCGCTTCGGGCGGCCAGGTTGCGCACCTCTTCGGCGACTACGGCGAAGCCCTTGCCGTGCTGACCGGCGCGGGCCGCCTCGACGGCGGCGTTGAGCGCCAGCAGGTTGGTCTGGAAGGCGATTTCGTCGATGGTCTTGATGATCTTGCTGATGTTCTGTCCCGACTCGGCGATTTCGGTCATCGCTTTGACCATCTCCTGCATGCGCGCATTGCCTGTGTCGGCCAGCTGTTGGGCGTTGCGGGTCACCTGGTTGGCCCTGGTGGCGTTTTCGGCATTGAGCTTGACCTGGGTGGTAATTTCGGTGATGGCGGCGGACATCTCCTCCAGCGAGGCGGCCGACTCGGTGGCCGCTTCCGACAGCGACTGGCTGCTGTTGGAGATCTGCATGCTGCCGGCGGCGATCTGTTCACCGGCATTCTGGATTTTTTCCATGATGTCGTTCAGGTCGTCGGCCAGTTTTTTCAGGCTGTTGCGGAAGCGGTCGCGGTGGTCGCGGGGGATGATTTCGAAGGTCAGGTCTCCCTGGGCCAGCCGCTCCAGGTTGGCAACCATTTCATACTCGATCGCGTCGGCGCAGGCATCCATTGCCTTTGCCATCTGGCCGATTTCGTCCCGGCGGTCGAGGTTGAGACGCATGTCGAGATGGCCGCTTTCAAGTTTTTGGATCATGTCGACCAGACGTTTGATCGGATGGGTCAGATTGCGGGCCATGTACAGGCCGAAGGCGAGCAGCAGCACGGTGGAAATTCCGCAGAACAGGGCAAGAATCATGGCGAAGTGGCGGGTCTGCCGGGTGATCTCCGGTCCGAGAGCTTCGAGCCTGGCGTTGGCCTGCTGCGACAGGGCGAAAGTGGTTTCGCTCATCTCGCGGATCGGTTCCTTGTATTTTTTCAGTTCATGGTTGCCAGCGGCCGGATCCCTGATGGTACCGTCGACAATGGCCTGCCAGACATTTTGCATACCGATCCGGTAAGCTTCGGCTCCCCTGCGCATCTTTTGCACTGCGGCCTTGTCATCCGGCCGGAAGCAGAGCTTGTCCAGGCGATCAAGGCTGGCGAGAAGTTTGTCATAGGTCGTCCACCATTTTTTCTGGTAGGAGACGAACTTGTCGGGGTCGGCCAGGTTGAGCAGGCTGTCCTTTTCGTAACGGCGCAGGCTGAGGACATGCATGTTGGCCGCTGCGGCGGCCTGCTCGATCTGTCCTTCGGTCGCCAGGGCCTGGTGGGTCTTTTCTCCCAGGGACGAAATGCCCCAGAAGCCGGTCAGCCCGGTAGTGATCAGCAGCAGGGAAAAGAGCCCCAGTGCGACGAAAAACTGGTTGCGGATGCTCAGGTTGTGAAATTTCATGATCGTGTTCCCCCCCGTCTATTTTCCGAGCTTGTCGTGATTTGTGCCTGCGGTTGTTCGGTCCATGTTCGGATCGATTCGCTTGACGTTTCTCATATCGACCGGACGCGGGCAGGTCTTTAATGGACGTTGAAAAAAATGTTGATGAAGCTGAAAAACATTGCGGATGGTATCCTGGAAGGTACCGGCGAACCGATACCGGGTATACTGAAACGATGGGCGTACCAGACCACCCGGATGGGAGGCCGTTGCCTCTGACGATTTTTTTTGACGGCGCCTGCCCCCTCTGTTCCCGGAGGATTGATGGCTACCGGAGCGTCTGCCCTGACGACAGGTTGCGGCTGGTCGACATCAGCATTCCGGACTTTCTTCCCCCGGCAGGGGCTCCGGCAAGGGAGGAATTCGGACGGGTGCTGCATGTTCGGGATGCCGCCGGTCGCTGGCTGATTGGTGTTGATGCTCTGCGGGCGATCTGGCAGGTTCTGCCGCTGCGACGCTACCGGTTGCTGGCGATTCTGCTCGGTTGGCCGGGAATCGGCCTTCTGGCGCGGGGCGGCTATCGGCTGCTTGCCGCCAGTCGGCACCGGTTCACCACTCGTGGCTGGTGGTAAAGGGCAGGTGCAGGGAAAGATTCGATGGTTGGAAGAACAAAACCCCACCTGGGTGACAGGTAGGGTTTTGTCCGTTCGGGTGACAGTGGAGGATCACGCCGGTCGCCCGTTTCGTCCCACGAACCAATGGTGGCCCCCGGAAGAACGCTTCAGGCTTCCCGCTGCCAGGGCGGGCCTGCTCACCACGTCTTGCCGGAAGCGGGACTTTTCTGCAAGCTGACGAACCGGCTGGCACCGGTCGTGATCATCCCCTGTCCGGGACCCCGCTTGCCTATCTTATCGGCGCGGGGCCGGCTGACTTTAGCAGGATGTTGAAAAAACTGTCGCGGCTGGTGTGGCTCCGTGTCCGCAAGCCCACGACCGGCAGATAGCGCATGTCATTGGTGTTAGATGAAATTTGTCTGTTCGGGAGTGGGGGCGAACGGTGACCGCCCGGCCGGGCGGTCCCGAAATCGATCAGGTCATTTGGCGGCGGTGGGCGGGACAAAAGTGCGGGCGCTCAGCTCCTCGTCGAGGCGCAGCAGGCCGTTGCCGTCGTTACCGATGCGTTCGAGTTTACGGATGATCAGGGCGAAGCTGGCCTCTTCCTCGACCTGTTCGGTGACGAACCACTGCAGAAAGATCTGGGCGGCGTGATTGCCTTCTTCTTTGGCCAGATCCATCAGTTTGTTGATGCTGGCAGTGACGAATTTTTCATGCTCGAGGCTGAACCTGAAGGCTTCCAGCGGAGAATCGAAGAGATTTTTCGGGGCGTCGAAAGCGCGAAAATCGGTGCGTCCGCCGGCTTCGGTGATAAAGTTGAAGAACTTTTCGCCGTGAGTCATCTCCTCCAGGGTCTGCACCCGCATCCAGGAGGCGATGCCCGGCAGATCTTCCGCTTCGAAATATCCGGCGATGGCCATGTAGAGATAGGCCGAAAAGAACTCGTTTTTCATCTGCTCGTTCAGAGCATCCAGCAGTTTGTCGCTCAGCATGTCAGACCTCCGTATGCGATGCAAGGGGGATGAAACAGGTCCTTCACCAATACCACTTTTCCCGCGTTTTGCAAGGTGATCCGACAGAAGAGAGAGCAGAAAAGGGCGGGCCCGCAGGCCCGCCCTCCAGACAGATCCGGGGGTGTCGCTACCCGGTTACTTGTCGACAAAGATGATCTGCTTCAGTCCATCGATCGGCAGGGTTTCGGTGCCCAGTTCGAGGGTGAAGGGATTGCGGTAGGTGTAGGTGATGAAAGTGCAATTGCAGTCGGAGGGGAGAAAGGCGTCGCTCAGGATGAACTTCTTGCCGTCCGACTTGCGGGTCAGCTCGATCTGGCCGGCGCTGATTTCATTGCCGAACATGCTGTAGTTGACCTGGGGGCTGTCGAGAAAGAGGATTTCGGAAACCGTGTCCAGCGGCACCTCGATGGGGGTGCCGTTCCACCAGCCCTTGACCAGGTTGCGGTCGATCTTGAAGAAGCTGACCTCCTGACCTTCCAAGGTGATGCATTTGCCAGGCCGGGCGTCGGCGGCCACGGCCAGGCCGGCCTGGAAGGCAACAAGCAACAGCGCAACGGCAAACAGGCGTACCCACTTCGCAGCGTTCATTTCAGTTCATCTCCTTGAGGCAGTGGTTCGGAAAAGTGCGCGACCCTCGTCAGGATCAATTCCATGCCGGATGACCGGCCCGATCGGGTTCGTCCGCCGCCGCGGCGGCGGACGGCAAAGACAGATAATCTCTGTACGTTTAGCAATATCGGGAGAAAAAATCAACGCTTTTTCAGGCGGCCGGCAGACTTGGCAGTACCGTTCGGCGCGTGTTACATTCCCGGCTGTCTTCTTCATGCCGAACGACCGGGAAAGGGTCCGAACATGCACGTGTGTTCCGCCGAATTTCTGCAGAGCGCCAACCGTCCCGACAGCTATCCCCCGGCCGACTGGCCGGAGATCGCCTTTGCCGGGCGGTCCAATGTCGGCAAGAGCAGCCTGATCAACAGCCTGCTCGGCCGGCGCAAGCTGGTGCGCACCTCGCGTACGCCGGGGCGAACCCAGCTGCTCAACTTCTTTCTCGTCAACAGGGCCTTCTGTCTGGTCGATCTGCCCGGCTACGGCTTCGCCCGAGTGCCGGCGGCGGTCAGGCGGCAGTGGGGCCCGATGGTGCGCATCTACCTGGAGACCCGTCCCACCCTGCGCGGCGTCGTCTGGCTGCTCGACTGCCGCCGGGTGCCCAATGAAGAGGATCTGCAGCTGCTCGACTGGCTGGAGGAGCTGCAGGTGCCGACCATTCCGGTCATCACCAAGATCGACAAGGTCAAGCGCAGCCAGCGGGTACGCCAGCTGAAACCGATTCTGGCCGCCACCGGCCTGCCTGCCGACGCCTTCAGCGTCTTTTCCGCCCTGAGCGGCGAAGGCCGACAGGAGGTGTGGGAGAGGATTGAGGAAGCCCTGGGGCTGGTCGGAGAGACGGACGCATGAACGGTTATCAGTGGCTCGGGCTGCTCGGCGGCCTGCTGGTCGCTTTCGGCTTCGTTCCCCAGATCGTCAAGGTACTCCGGACCCGTTCCAGTCACGATCTGTCGCTGGTGATGCTGCTGGTCATCTTTGTCGGCGGTCTGTTCTACACCACCTATGCCTTTCTGGTTGGCGACCCGGTCTTCATCACCATCAATCTGCTCGCAACCGGCAATACCCTGCTGCTGCTGATCCTCAAGCTGATCTATCGCTGAGCCGATTCCGTTGACACCGGAGAAAGGCCTCTGCTAAAAGGGAGAGCGACAGAAGTCCAGGTGTCCGCCGCGGCTCGCCCGGCGGAAGAATAGGGAAGAGGGTGAAAATCCCTCGCTGCCCCGCAACTGTGAACGGCGACGAAGATCGCGGAAGCCACTGCCGGTCGATGGTGGGAAGGCGCGATCGGAGGATGACCCGTAAGCCAGGAGACCTGCCTGGACATTGACCGAGACTGGATCTTTCGCGGGAAGGGTCCGGGCGCGTCCCCTTCTTGACGAAGGAACCGACCCCGGACCAGGCTGGTTCGGGGTTTTTTCGTGGACGGACGCCCGACAGGACTGCTGCAGGTCTACACCGGCGACGGCAAGGGCAAGACCAGCGCCGCCATCGGCCTGCTGGCGCGCTTTCTCGGGCACGGCCGCCGCTGCCTGCTGGTGCGTTTTCTCAAGCCCGAACAGCCGGAGTCGGGAGAGCTGCGCTTTTTTCGCGATTGCTCCGGGCTCGAGATCCTGAATGCCGGTCTCGGCGTCGTCGGCCGGCGGGTCGACCCGGAGCGGATGCGTGCCAATGTGACGACCGTTTTCCGACAGGCCGCAGAAAGGCTGGCGACGGGCCGGTTCGACCTGGCGGTTTTCGATGAAATCAACAACTGTCTGGCCCGCGGCTATCTGACCGAGGAGGAGCTGCTCGCGTTTCTGCAGCAGCGGCCGGCGCATCTCGAGGTGGTCTGCACCGGCCGCAATGCGCCCCCCTTTCTGCTTGCCCGGGCCGACCTGGTGACATCCATGGAAAAGATCCGACATCCGTTCGACCGGGGCATCGCCGCCCGGGCGGGGATCGAGTACTGATGGCCCCCCTGGTTTTCGTAACCGGCGGCGCCCGTTCGGGCAAGAGCACCTTCGCCCGCCGTCGCTGCGAAGAGCATGGTGCGCCGCTGCTTTACGTGGCCACCGCCACCATCGAAGACGACGAGATGGCCTGCCGGGTCGAACGTCACCGGCAGGAGCGCGGTGACGCCTGGCGGACCCTGGAGGAGCCGCTCGAGCTGGCCCGGCGGCTGCCGCCTGCCGTTGGCGACGCCAGGGCGGTGCTGATCGACTGCCTGACCCTCTGGCTGAGCAACCAGTTTTTCGCCTGTCGTGAACAGGCGCCGCCGGTGCTGGCCCGGACGGAAGAACTGCTCGAAGTTCTGCTGGCGTTGCCGGTGCCGGTCTATCTGGTCAGCAACGAGGTCGGCAGCGGCATTGTGCCGGACAACCGGTTGGCGCGGCTGTTTCGTGACTTGGCCGGCGAGGTCAACCAGATGTTCGCCGCCCGCGCGCATCAGGCCTGGCTGCTGGCCAGCGGCCTGCCGCTGCGGCTGAAATAGACTGTTCAGGGAGAGAACCGCATGCAACCTATCGATCTTGCCCGTGCCCTCGACCTCATCCTCCCCGTCGATCCGGCCCGCCTGGTTGAGGTGCAGGCCCGCATCAACCGGCAGGCCAAGCCGAAGGGCTCGCTGGGGCGGATGGAAGAACTGGCCCGCCGCTATGTCGCCATCAGCGGCCGGGAGGATATCCGTAAAAAGGTCATCTTCACCTTTGCCGGCGATCATGGCGTGGTCGCCGAAGGAGTGAGCGCCTTTCCGCCCGAGGTGACGCCGCAGATGGTGCACAATTTCCTCGAGGGCGGGGCGGCGATCAACGCCCTGGCCCGCCACGCCGGCGCCGAGGTGATTGTCGTCGACATGGGAGTGAATGCCGATTTCCCCCCCCTGGGCGGCCTGCTGCAGAAGAAGATCGCCAAAGGCACCGCCAATTTGGCCGTTGGACCGGCGATGAGCCGGCAGCAGGCGATTCAGGGACTGGAAACCGGCATCGAACTGGCCTTCTCCTGTGTCGATGCCGGCATCGACCTGGTCGGCACCGGCGACATGGGGATTGGCAACACCACGCCCTCATCAGCCATCCTCGCCGCTTTTTCCGGCCTGCCGGTCGAGGAAGTCACCCATCGCGGCACCGGCATCGACGATCCGGCCCTGCAGCGGAAGATCGACGTCATCCGTCGCGGCCTCGAGATCAACCGGCCCGATCCGTCCGATCCCGTCGACGTGTTGGCCAAGGTGGGCGGTTTCGAGATCGCCGGCATCGCCGGACTGGTTCTCGGCTGCGCCGCCGTTGGCATCCCGGTGGTGGTCGACGGCTTCATTTCCACTGCCGGCGCCCTGATCGCCGTCGAGCTGCATCCGAAGGTGCGCGACTACATCTTCATGGCGCATCGTTCGGTCGAAATCGGCCACGGCCACATGCTCGAACGCATCGGGCAAAAGCCGCTGCTCGATCTGGAAATGCGGCTCGGCGAAGGGACCGGCGCCGCTTTGGTGATGAGCCTGATCGAGGCCGCCCTGCGCACCTACCGCGAGATTCTCACTTTTGATGAAGCCGGCGTGGCACGGGGAAACGACCAGTGAACGAGGCCTGGCGAGACTTCCGGGCGGCGGCCGGTTTTCTAACCATCCTGCCGGTAGCGCGCGATCTCGAGCTGACGGGAGAACGACTGGCCCGCAGCATGGGCTTCTTTCCCGCCGTCGGCCTCGCTCTCGGTCTCGGGCTGGTGGTTCTTGATTGGCTGCTGGGGGCGCTTGTTCCCCGTCCGGTGCTCGATTGTCTGCTGGTGCTTGTTCTCATCGTGGTCACCGGCGCCCTGCATCTGGACGGCATTGCCGATCTGCTCGACGGCCTGGCGGGTGGCCGCGGCGACCGGGAACGGACCCTGAAGATCATGAAGGACAGCCAGGTCGGCGCCGTCGCCGTGGTCGGCCTGGTGATGCTGCTGCTGCTCAAGTACCTGAGCCTCTATCACATCCCCCCCGAGCAGAAGAAGGCGGCCCTGATGCTGATGCCCTGTGCCGGCCGCTGGATCCAGGTGGTGCTGGCCGCGTTCTGCCGCTATCTGCGACCCGAAGGCGGGACGGCGGCGATCTTCGTCGACCAGGCCGGAGAGCGGGAAAGCCTGCTCGCCACCGGCACCCTGCTGCTGGCCTGCGTCGTCCTGTTCGGCATGAAGGGGATCTTCCTCCTCTTCCTGCTCGGCTTGGCGGCGATGCTGCTCATCCGCTACTTCGAGATCCGGCTCGGCGGCGTCACCGGGGACGTGCTCGGCGCGGCTTCGGAGATGGTGGAGGTGTTGAGTCTGCTTCTGGTGTTGGCGGTGGTTTGATGTCGGCTAAAGGCTAAGGGAACGAAAGTGACCGAAAAAACGCGACTCTACCTGATGCGGCACGGCCAGGTCGAGGGGCATGAGAAAAAGCGCTACAACGGCCAGAACGACGTCTCCCTGACCGAACCGGGACGCCGGCAGGCGCTTGAGCTCGCCGAGAGGTTGCGGAAGATGCCGCTGGCGGCGGTCTATGCCAGCGACCTTTCCCGCTGCGTTTTTGGCGCCCTGGCGGTGGCCGAACCTCACGGCCTGCAGCCGGTGTTGCGCGTCGAGTTGCGTGAGCTGCACATCGGCAAGTGGCAGGGGCTGACCTGGGATGAAATCCAAAGCCGCTGGCCGCACGAATGGCAGGTACGGCTCGACGACCTGGTCGGCTACCAGGTCGAGGGCGGCGAGAGCCTGCGGCAGATGGCCGAACGGGTGCGGCCGGTGGTCGCCGAGCTGATCGAACGGCATCGCGGCGAAGAGATCGCCATTGTCGCCCACGGCGGGGTCAACCGGGTGATCCTGCTCGATGCCATCGGCGCTCCGCTGGAGCGGATGTTTCACATCGAGCAGAACTACGGCTGCCTGAACATCATCGACTACTGGGCGGACGGCAATGCGACGGTGCAGTTGCTGAACGGCTGAAAAGAACGGTCCCTGCGCGAGATAAGATTTTGATCTTATGTTCTCACCCCTGATCATCGCCGCCCCGTCGAGCGGCAGCGGCAAGACGACCGTCACCCTCGGGCTGTTGGCGGCGCTGAAAAAGCGGGGGGTTACGGTCGCGCCCTTCAAGGTCGGGCCGGACTACATCGATCCCGGCCATCATGCCGCCGCCTGCGGCCGGGTCAGCCGCAATCTCGACGGCTGGATGTGCGGCGAGGCGGCGGTGCGGGAAAGTTTCGCCCGCGGCTGCGCCGGTGCCGGGCTGGCGGTCGTCGAAGGGGTGATGGGTCTGTTCGACGGCGCCGCCGGAGATACGGATGCCGGTTCCACCGCCGAAATCGCCCGCTGGCTGGACGGCCGGATCCTGCTGCTGGTCGATGCCCGCTCCCAGGCGCGCAGCGCCGCCGCCCTGGTCAAGGGGTTCGTCGATTTCGATCCGCGACTGCGTTTCGCCGGGGTGGTCTTCAACCGGGTCGGCTCGAGCCGTCACCGCCAGCTGCTCGAACAGGCCCTGGCCTCGACGCCGGGACTGCCGCCGCTGCTCGGCTGCCTGCCACGCCATGAGGAGATACGGTTGCCGGAACGGCATCTCGGCCTGGTCATCGCCGGCGAGACCGGGCATGACTATGCTCCGCTGGCCGAGCTGGTGGAGAAACATCTCGATCTCGACCGGCTGCTGGCCGGGCTGTCGGGGAAGGCCGCCCCATACTTCCGTCCCCTTTCTTCGGAAAGGGGAGATGAGAAGAAGCGGGCACGGATTGCCGTGGCGAAAGACGCCGCCTTCTGCTTCTGCTATCCCGAGAACCTGGAGCTGCTGCAGGCGGCCGGGGCCGAACTGGTCTTCTTTTCGCCGCTGGCCGAGGCGTTGCCGGACGGGATCGACGGACTCTACCTGCCGGGCGGCTATCCGGAGCTGCATGCCGAGCGCCTGGCCGGCAACCGGTCACTGCTTGCGGCCCTGCGCCAGCGGGTCGAGGCCGGTCTGCCGGTCTACGCCGAGTGCGGCGGCCTGATGCTGCTCGCATCCGCCATCGACGGCCGGCCGATGGCGGGCGTACTGCCGGGCGTGGTGCGGATGCTGCCGAAGCGCCGGGCCCTCGGCTATCGCCAGGTGCGCTTTGTCGCCGACACGCCCCTCGGACCGGCCGGAACCCTGGCCCGCGGCCACGAGTTCCACTACTCCGAGCTGGAGCTGTCGGCACCGGTGGAACGGGCCTATCACCTCGGCCGCCAGAACGGCGAGCCGCTCGGCGCCGAGGGCTTTCGGGTGCACAACGTGCTGGCCAGCTACGTGCATCTGCATTTCGCCGGCAACCCGGCGCTGGCGGAGAATTTCGTGCGGTTTTGTGAAGAACGGAAAGCATCAGGCCGCCAAGACGCCAAAGACACCAAGAAGATTTTTTAACGCGGAGGCGCCGAGCGGGAGAGAACGCGGAGGAAAACAAAAGATAAACGAAACAAAGGTTTTTTCTCTCCGTCTCTGCCTCTTCGCAACTCAGCGTCATACAGGGTTTTGATCGTCTTCGTGTTCTTTGTGCCTTCGTGGTGGATTTTTCAAGGAGGAATCAACAGGTGCCAACCCAGATCGAATTCGCCCGTCAGGGCACGGTCACGCCGCAGATGGCGGCGGTGGCGAAGAATGAAGGTGTCAGTGAAGAGTTCGTCCGCCAGATGGTGGCCGAGGGGAAGGTCGTCATTCCCAACAACAGCAACCGCAAGCCGAAGGCGGTCGGCATCGGCAAGGGGCTGCGGACCAAGGTCAACGCCTCGATCGGCACCAGCTCGGACATCGTCGACTACGACGCCGAGGTGCGCAAGGCGCTGGCCGCCCAGGCGGCCGGCGCCGATACCCTGATGGAGCTTTCCGTCGGCGGCGATCTCGACCGGGTGCGGCGCGAGGTGATTGCCGCCGTCGACCTGCCGGTCGGCAACGTGCCGCTCTACCAGGCCTTTTGCGAGGCGGCGCGCAAATACGGCGATCCGAACAGGCTCGACGAGGAGCTGCTGTTCGAGCTGATCGAGAAGCAGTGCGCCGACGGCATCGCCTTCATGGCCATCCACTGCGGCATCAACCTCTACACCCTGGAGCGGCTGCGCAAGCAGGGCTACCGCTACGGCGGCCTGGTCAGCAAGGGCGGGGTGTCGATGGTCGCCTGGATGATGCATAACGGCCGGGAGAACCCGCTCTACGAAAAATTCGACCGGGTCTGTGAGATCCTCAAGAAATACGACGTGGTCCTCTCGCTGGGCAACGGCCTGCGCGCCGGGGCTATCCACGATTCGAACGACCGGGCGATGGTGCAGGAGCTGCTTATCAACTGCGAGCTGGCCGAAATCGGTCGCGAAATGGGCTGCCAGATGCTTGTCGAGGGTCCGGGGCATGTCCCCCTCGACGAGGTCGAGGCGAATATCCGGCTGCAGAAGCGGATGAGCGGCGAGGCCCCCTACTACATGCTCGGGCCGATCTCCACCGACGTCGCCCCCGGCTACGATCACATCACCGCCGCCATCGGCGCCGCCCAGTCGAGCCGGTTCGGCGCCGACCTGATCTGCTACATCACTCCGGCCGAACACCTGGCTCTGCCCAACGAGCAGGACGTGGTCGAAGGGGTCAAGGCGGCCCGCGTCGCCGCCTACATCGGCGACATGAACAAGTACCCGGAGAAGGGCCGCGAGCGCGACAAGCTGATGAGCAAGGCGCGCCGCGACCTGAACTGGGAGAAGCAGTTCGAGCTGGCGCTCTTTCCCGAAGATGCCCGCGCCATCCGCGCCAGCCGCACCCCGGAGGACGAGGCGACCTGCACCATGTGCGGCGAATTCTGCGCCTCGCGCGGCGCCGGTGAGCTGTTCAGGGGAGACTTGAAGGGGGACAAGGTTTAACTTGAAAGGGCCGGCATGAAAACCGCCATTCTGCTGATCGGGCATGGTTCGCGGCATCCGGAATCCGGCCAGACGGTGCAGCGCATCGCCGGACAGCTCGCGGCACGGACCGGGGGCGTGCCGGTCGAGGTCTGTTTTCTCGGCCTGCAGTCGCCCGGCGTTCAGGAGGGAATCGACGCCTGCGTCCGGGCCGGGGCGCAGCGGGTTCTGCTCTGCCCCTGTCTTCTTGCCGCCGGCCGTCATCTGCGCGACGATCTGCCGCAGGAGCTGGCCCGGGCCCGGCAGCGCCACCCCGGATTGGAGATGGTGCTGGCCGAACCGCTTGGCGACCATCCGCTGCTGGCCGAGGTGGTCGCGCAGCGCTTTCAGGCCGCCGCGGTCGCGGCCGGCTGGCAGGATGGGGTGGGGCGACCTGATGAGGCCGGGATCATCCGTGACCCGCTCGCCATCGAGCGGCAGAGCTTTGCCATGATCGACGCCGAGGTTGGTGAGCATCGCTTCGACGCGCATCAGTGGCCGATCGTCCGGCGCATCATTCACACCACGGCCGATTTCGATTTTGCCACCACCACCTGTTTCTCTCCCGGCGTGGTCGGCCGGGCGCTGGCCGCCCTGCGCGCCGGGGCATGTATCTACTGCGACACCAACATGGTGCTGGCCGGCGTCAACAAGAACCGCCTGGCGGCGCTGGGCGGCCGCATTGCCTGCCATGTCGCCGATCCGCAGGTCGCCGCCGCGGCCCGCGAGGCCGGAGTGACCCGTTCCATTGTCGCCCTGCGCCAGGGGGTTGCCGAAGGGGCGGAGATCTTTCTCATCGGCAATGCGCCGACGGCGCTGTTCGAGCTGCTCGCCCTGGCGGGGCGGGGCGAGGTCAGGCCGGCGCTGGTGGTCGGGGTGCCGGTCGGCTTTGTCGGCGCGGCGGAGTCGAAGGAAGCCCTCTACGCGTCGAACCTGCCCTACATCCTCTGCCGGGGGCGCAAGGGGGGATCGGCGATCGCCGCCGCCATCCTCAACCAGCTGCTGATTCTGGCGGCGGAGGGTTGAGCCGGATGGGCCGCTCCCTGCGCCACGGCTACACTACCGGCGCCTGCGCCGCCGCCGCGGCCCTGGGCGCGGCACGCTGGCTGGCCGGAGAGGAGCCCGGGCGGGTCGAGCTGCTGTTGCCGGGCGGCGAACGGGCCGGGTTTGCCCTGCACGGCTGCCGGCGCGGGGAAGATCAGGCCTGTTGTTTTGTGGTCAAGGATGCCGGTGATGACCCGGACATCACCCACGGGGTGGAGGTGCACGCCCGGCTGGAAAGAATCTCCCCCTCTTCCCGGCATGCCTGCCCCGAAGGCGAGGTCCGGATTGTCGGCGGGGAGGGGATCGGTACCGTGACCAAGCCGGGCCTGGCGGTGCCGGTCGGCGAGCCGGCCATCAATCCGGTGCCGCGGCGAATGATCGAGGCGGCGGTCCGTTCGGTCTTTTCCTCCGGCGACTTCCGGGTGACCATCTCCATTCCCGACGGCGAACAGCGGGCCCGCAAAACCCTCAACGCCCGCCTGGGCATCCTTGGCGGTCTGTCGATTCTCGGCACCACCGGCGTCGTCCGGCCGCTGTCCCACCAGGCCTGGACCGATACCATCGATGTCGCCATCGACGTCGCCCAGGCGGCCGGTTGCGACCGGATCGTTGCCAGCACCGGCCGTTCCAGCGAAACGGCGGCGCGTTCGGCCCTGGCCGAGTTGCCGGAAGAGGCCTTCGTGATGATGGGGGATTTCGTCGGCCACCTGGTGAGCGCCCTGCGTCGCAAGGGTGGGCGGCATCTGGTGCTGGCGGCGCAGTTCGCCAAGCTGCTCAAGATCGCCTGCGGCCACGAACAGACCCATGTGCGCAACGCCGATCTCGACCTGAAACGGCTCGCGGCCTGGGCCCGGCAGGTTGATGCCACGGGTGCGACGGCGGCGCAGGTAGCCGGGGCGAACACCGCCCGCGAGGTCTTTCTCGCACTCGGCGCCGCGCATCCGCTGGTGGCACTGGTGGCCGAACGGGCGAGGAAAGAGTTGCATAACCGGGCGCCGGGCGTAAAAATAGAAATTCTCCTGGTCGGCTACGATGGCGAGGTGGCGGGGAGATTCTGACAGATTTACGGAGAATACGGAGGACTTCAAAACCATTCAACGCCGGGGCGGCGAGGCGCTTGACAGGGTTGTCTACGTAATTCGCGGGCGGTTTTTCGAATTGATTCTTTCAACGAGGGCAGCATGAACAAAATCTATGTGGTGGGAGCGGGCGTTGCCGGGCAGGAAGGCTTCAGCCGGCGGGCCCTGGAGCTGATCGAGGGAGCCGATCTGCTGATCGGCGGCGAGCGGCAGCTGGCGCTCTTTCCCGATTTCGGCGGCGAGACCATGGTCATCGACAGCAATCTGCCCGCGGTGGTGGAGCGTCTGCGAAGCCGCCAGGGCCGTCCGGTGGTGCTGGCGTCCGGTGATCCGCTCTTTTTCGGCATCGGCCGCTATCTGCTGCGCAACCTGCCGGACGAGGAGTTCGAATTCGTTCCCAACGTCTCCTCGGTGCAGTACGCCTTTGCCAAGATCCGCCAGCCCTGGGATGACGCCGTATTCGTCTCCACCCATGGCCGCGACCTGAAGCTGGCGGTCGACCGTATCGTCGCCAACGACAAGGCGGCGGTGCTGACCGACGAGGTGAACACGCCGGCGGCCATCGCCCGCGAGCTGATCGAGCGCGGCCGTGAAGGTTATGCCGCCTGGCTGTGCGAAAACCTCGGCGGCGCTGACGAGCGGATCGTCGAAACCGACGTGCGCGGCCTGCTTGAGATCGACGCCGCGCCGCTTAATGTTCTCATCCTGGTCAAGCAGTTCGAGGGCGAGAGCAGGGACCGCGGCTCCTGGCTCGGCATTCCCGATGACGAGTTCGCCACGGTGAAGAAGCTGATTACCAAGGAAGAGGTGCGGGTGGTGACCCTGGCCAAGCTGCGCCTGCGTCACGACATGGTGCTGTGGGACATCGGCGCCGGTTCCGGTTCGATCAGCATCGAGGCCGATCACCTGCTGCCCAACGGCAAGATTTTCGCAGTCGAGCGCAATGCCGAATGCCGTGCCTTCATCAAGCAGAACCTGCAGGCCTTCAACACCCGCAACGTGCACCTGGTGGAGGGGGACGCTCCCGAATGCCTGGAGGATCTGCCCGATCCGGACCGGGTTTTCATCGGCGGCAGCGGCGGCCATCTCTGGGAGATCCTCGAGGTCGCCGACCGGCGGCTGCCGGCCGACGGGCGCATCGTGCTCAACGCCATCACCCTCGATACCCTGACCGCCGCCAACGAGTTTTTCGCCAATGCCGGCTACCGGGTCGAGGTGGTCACCATCAATGTCGCCCGTACCCGGCCGCTGACCGATTACAAGATGTTCGAGGCCTACAACCCGGTCTACATCATCTCCGCCGACAAGCAGTGACGGTCCCTTTCGGGCGATGAATGGCACCCGAGGAATGCGCCGCTTCTCGCCGTTGCCGGTCAGATATCGTGGTTTTGCGTCTTCCAGGTCGCCGGCAAAACGTCGAGGGCACCAGGAAAACCTGTTTAATGCAGAAACGCAGAGAGGGAGAGGCGCAGAAGGCCAAAACCCAGTTTTGGGTTTTGAGGGTTTTGTTTTCTCTTCATCTCGGCGCTAAACGATTTCGACCTTCTTGGTGACTTCGCGGTGAACTCTGAAAGACATTGTGCGATGCCCCAACGTCATCCCGTTCTCTTTGTCGGCGCCGGCCCCGGCGATCCGGAACTGATCACCGTCAAGGGGCTGAAGGCCCTGCAGCGGGCCGAGCTGGTGGTCTATGCCGGTTCCCTGGTCAATCCGGCCCTGCTCGGGGAGTGTCCCGCCGGCTGCGAGATTCATGACAGCGCGCCACTGAATCTGCGGCAGACCCATCGGTTGCTGGCCGACGGCGCCCGCGCCGGCAGGCGGGTAGTGCGCCTGCATACCGGCGATCCGGCCCTCTACGGGGCGATCCAGGAGCAGATGGACCTGCTCGACGCCGAGGGACTCGACTACGAAGTGATTCCGGGGGTGACAGCGGCTTTTGCGGCGGCAGCGGCCCTGAAGCAGGAACTGACCTTGCCGGAGGTCTCCCAGACCCTGGTCATGACCCGCGCCGAAGGGCGGACGCCGGTGCCGGCACCGGAAAGGTTGTCGCGCCTGGCTGCCAACGGCGGCACGATCTGTCTCTATCTCTCGGTCGGGATGGTGGAGAAAGTCGTCGCCGAACTGCTGGCCGGCGGCGTCTTCACCGGGCGGACCCCGGCTGCCGTTGTCTATCGCGCCAGCTGGCCGGACGAGAAAATCGTTACCGGCACCCTGTCCGATATCGCGGGCAAAATCGCGAAGGCCGGTATTCGCCGCCAGGCGCTGATCCTGGTCGGCGAAGCACTTGGGGCAAGGGGCCGTGGTTTGCAGGCACGATCGAAGCTGTACGATGCGGACTTTACGCACGGCTTCAGAAAATGATCCTCGCGCCCGTTCGCTGGCGCTCACTCGAGACGCGGAGACACAGAGCACGCCAACATGTTGTTCTGTAACTCTGCGGCTCTGCGCGAGATAAAAATGCAACTTGCCATCATCGCCATAACCCCCGGCGGTGCCGTCCTGGCCCGCCGGCTGGCCGCCGAGGCCGAGGGGGCCGAACTCTGGCTGCCGGAAAAGCTGCGCGGCGCAGTGCCGGCCCGCTATTTCAGCGGACGTCTCGGCGATCTTCTGGCCGAGCTGTTCGCTCGGGTCGACGGACTGGTCTGCATCATGGCTACCGGCATCGTGGTGCGGCTGCTGGCGCCGCATCTGCGGGACAAGGGGCGTGATCCGGCGGTGGTGGTGGTCGACGAAGCCGGGCAGTTCGCCGTCAGCCTACTCTCCGGGCATCTCGGCGGCGCCAACGAGCTGGCGGCCGAGGTGGCGGAGATTCTCGGCGGCCAGGCGGTGATCACCACTGCTACCGATGTCAACGGACTGCCGGCCTGGGACGAGGTCGCCCGCCGGCTGGACATGGCGGTGGAGCCGCTTGCCCGCGTCAAGCTGCTCAACGGACTGCTGCTGCGCGGCGGCCGCATCGCCCTGGTCGATCCGCAGGGAGCGGTCAGCGCCGCGTTTGCAGGTGTCCCCGGAGTGGAGACGGCCGAAAGTTTCGCCGCCGCTTTGGACTGCGGAGCCGAAGGGTTGGTTTTCGTCACGTCCCGCCACCTGCCGCAGCTTGAGCGGCAGCCGAACCTGTTGGCGCTGCGGCCGCGCTGTTACGCGGTCGGCGTCGGCTGCAACCGGGGAACGGAGGCCGACGAGATCGAGGCGGTGATTCGCTCCGAGATGGAAAAGGCCTATCTCGCCCCGGCGAGTATCTTTTGCCTGGCCAGTATCGACGCCAAGCGGGACGAAGGCGGCCTGCTTTCCGCCGCCGCCCGGTTCGGAGTGTCACTGACCTTTTTCAGCAAGGAGCAGCTGAATGCCGTCGAGGCGCCGAGCGAAACATCCGAACACGCCCTCAAGGCCGTTGGTGCCGGGGGGGTCTGCGAACCGGCGGCGATACTTGCCGCTGGCGGCGGCAGGTTGTTGGTGAAAAAGAAGAAAAGCGGCAATGTGACGGTGGCGGTGGCGGAGATTGCGCGATGAAGAAAGAATGAAGGGCATGTTCGCGCGGAGACGCAGAGCTGCAGAGAAAGCAACCTCAAAGAAGGCTGGGTTTGCAAGCCATGATGTCCTCTGGGTCTTCCGCGTCTTGAGTGAGCGCCAGCGAACGGGCGCGAGGCGGATTTCTACGGTTATTCAATGATGAAATGTCTGAAATGATGAGTGGTCAGCTCTACATCGTTGGTCTTGGTCCCGGTGACCCGGCGCATCTCACCCCGGCGGCGCGGGCTGCCATCGAACGGGCCGAGGTGGTGACCGGTTACAAAACCTACCTCGAGCTGATTCCGGAGCTCGTTGCCGGCAAACAGACCTTTTCCACCGGCATGCGCCAGGAGACGGAACGCTGCCGCGAGGCGCTGCGGCGCGCGGCGGACGGGGCGACGGTGGCCCTGGTCTGCTCGGGTGATGCCGGCATCTACGGCATGGCCGGCCTGGTGCTGGAACTGCAACAGGCCGAGGGGCCCGAAGATGTCGAGGTCGAAATCGTCCCCGGGGTGTCTGCCGTGCAGGGGGCGGCGGCAAGGCTGGGCGCTCCCCTGATGCACGATTTCGCCGTCATCTCCCTCTCCGATCTGCTGACCGACTGGCAGCTGATCCGGCGTCGGCTGGAGGCGGCCGCCGTGGCCGATTTCGTTGTCGCCCTCTACAATCCGAAGAGCAAGGGGCGGGTGGACCAGATTGAAGAAGCTCGCGACATCCTCCTTGCCCACCGCGATCCGTCCACTCCGGTCGGCATTGTCCGCAACGCCTGCCGCCGGGGGGAGATGGTGACGGTCAGTGATCTCGCGTCCTTTACCGCCGAGACCATCGACATGTCTTCGCTGGTCATCATCGGTAATTCTTCGACTTTTGTTGATGCCCGGGGGCGGTTGGTGACGCCGCGCGGCTATCGTCTCAGGCGGGGAGAGTCCCCCGCCGGCGGGAGGCCGGAGGCGCGAGGCGCGAGGCTAAATGATCCCATGCCCCTGGCCTCTGGCCCCGAGCCTGGCCGGACCCCGGCGATTTTCATCGCCGGGACCGGCTCCGATGTCGGCAAGAGCGTGATCGCCGCCGGGCTCTGCCGGCTGCTGGCGCGGCGGGGGCTGAGGGTGGCTCCCTTCAAGGCGCAGAACATGGCCAACAATGCCGCCGTCTGCGCCGACGGCGGCGAGATCGGCCGGGCGCAGGCCCTGCAGGCGGCGGCCTGCGGCATCGCGCCGAACGTCGACATGAATCCGGTGCTGCTCAAGCCGAATTCGGAAACCGGTTGCCAGGTGATCCTTCAGGGACGGCCGGTGGCCAACATGGGGGTGCACGAGTATCATGCCTTTCGCGACACGGCCTGGCAGGCAGTCTGCACCTCCTACGCCCGGCTTGCGACGGCGCACCAGGTGGTGGTGATGGAAGGCGCCGGCAGCATCGCCGAGATCAACCTGCGTCGCCAGGATATTGTCAACATGGTGGCGGCGCGCATGGCCGGCGCCAGGGTCATCCTGGTCGCCGACATCGAGCGTGGCGGGGTTTTCGCCAGTATCTTCGGCACCCTGTCCCTGCTGGAGGCGGCCGAGCGGGAGCTGGTTTGCGGGGTGATCATCAACCGCTTTCGCGGCGATGTCTCCCTGCTCGACTCCGGGATCGCCGAACTGGAGCGCCGCACCGGGGTGCCGGTGCTCGGTGTGCTCCCCTGGCTCGAGCTGCAGCTGCCGGACGAGGATTCCCTGTCACTCGACAACCGGCGGCAGCAAAACGACGGCCTGGTGCGCGTCGGGGTGGTCCGTCTGCCCCGCATCGCCAACAGCACCGATTTCGAGCCCTTCGAGCGGGAGCCGGAGGTGAGCCTGGTCTATCTGCGGCGGCCGGAGCAGGTGGCCGAGGTCGACCTGATCATCCTGCCCGGCACCAAGAGCACCCTGGCCGACCTGGAATGGCTGAAGCAGAGCGGCCTGGCGCGGGCCATTGTCGATTTTCACACCAAAGGCGGTCAGGTCATCGGCATCTGCGGCGGATTCCAGATGCTGGGCGGCGTCATCCGCGATCCGCAGGGCGTCGAGTCGGAACGGGCCGAAGGGGAGGGGCTGGGACTGCTCGACGTCGAAACCGAGTTGCGTTCCGGCAAGCAGACCCACCAGGCCGAGGGACATTTTCTGCCGGCGGCGGCCGCCGCCGGGTTTGTCGGCTTCGACCGGGTGGCGGGCTACGAGATTCACGCCGGGGTGTCGCGCTGCGGCATCACCTCGCGGCCGCTGATCCGTCTGACCCGGCGTTCGGGCGGGGAGGCGGCCGTCGATGACGGCGCCGTTTCCGCCGACGGCCGGGTCTGGGGCACCTACCTGCACGGCATTTTCGAGGATGAGAGGCTGCGCCACGCGGTGCTGACGCCGCTGTTTCTGCGCAAGGGGAGTCGTCCGGAGCCGGCCGGCGACGCCCGCAACCTGCAGGCCGAGCTGAACCGGCTGGCCGATCACCTGCAGACCCATCTCGATCTCGATCGCCTCTGGCGGGCGGTCGGACTCGACGGAGTGATGGCATGAACGGGCTGATTGCGGCCGCTTTTCTGCTCGATCTGCTGCTCGGCGATCCCTATGGCTGGCCGCACCCGGTGATCGGCATCGGCAAGTTCATCAAGCGGCTCGAGCTGGTTCTCGCATCCCTGCTCGACAACCGCCGGCTGGCCGGCGTGCTGCTGGCGGCGGCCACCCTGGCGGCGACCGGCCTGGTGACCTGGGCGATCATCTTCCTTGCCGCCCGCCTGCATCCGGTGGCCGGTCTGGCTGTGACTGTCTGGCTCGGCTACACCACCCTGGCCATGCGGTCGCTGCACGTGGAGAGCCGGCGGGTGGTGACGCTGCTTGAACAGGGCCGCATCGAAGAGGCGCGGCGGTCGCTGTCGCTGATTGTCGGCCGGGAGACCAGCCAGCTCGACGAGGAGCAGATATTGCGCGCCTGCATCGAAACCGTGGCCGAAAACACCTCCGACGGCATCGTCGGGCCGCTCTTCTACCTCTTTGTCGGCGGTCCGGTGCTGGCGATGATGTACAAGGCGGCCAGCACCCTCGATTCGATGGTCGGCTACACCGACGACCGTTACCGGGAGATGGGCTGGGCCTCGGCGCGACTGGACGATCTGCTCAACCTGATTCCGGCGCGACTGACCGGGCTGCTGATGGTGCTGGCTTCGGTGCCGCTGGGGCTCAATGTCTGGAACGCCCTGCGGGTGATGCTGCGCGACGCCCGCAAGCCAAGCAGTCCCAACGCCGGCTATCCGGAATCGGCCGCCGCCGGTGCCCTTGGTGTGCAGCTTGGCGGACCGGCCACCTATTTCGGCGAGCGGGTCGACAAGCCGACGCTGGGCGACGCCGACCGCCGCATCGACATCGGCTGTTACCGCCGCATGATCCGCCTGATGTATCTGACCTCGTTTTTCGCTCTGCTTTTGGGGCTGGTGATCACATGGCCGCTGTACTGAACCCGGTGCCCCACGGCGGGGATGTCTTCGCCGCGGCCCGCGAGCTGGGCGTGGAGCCTGCGGCCATTCTCGATTTTTCCGCCTCGATCAATCCCCTCGGGCCGCCGGAGGAGGCGATGCGTGCCGCCGCCGAGTCCCTGACCGCCTGCCGGCACTATCCCGAGCGCGACGGCGAGTCGTTGCGCCAGGCGCTGGCCGAACAACACCGGCTGCCGGTCGACTGTCTGCTGCCGGCGGCCGGATCGACGGAGCTGATCTACCTGCTGCCGCAGGTATTGCGACCGCGGCGGGCGCTGCTGCTGGCGCCGGCCTTCGGTGAATACGCCCGGGCCCTGCAGCTGGCCGGCTGCCGGGTCGAGGAGTTGATCTGGCAGCCCGGCAGCCCCTTCGATCTCGACCGGCTGCTGGCGGCGCTCGATGCCGAAACCGACCTGCTGCTGCTCGCCAACCCCGGCAACCCGAGCGGCGAAGCCTTGCCGCGGCAGCTTCTGCTCGCTCTGATCGATCGTCTGCCGCCGCGCATCTCCCTGGTGATCGACGAAGCATTCGCCGATTTCTGCCCCTCAATCTCCCTGCTCGATCAGGTTTCCCGCCGGTCGCGGCTGTGGGTACTGCGTTCGCTGACCAAGTTCTACGCCATCCCCGGTCTGCGGGCCGGCTTTGTTGCCGGGCCGGCTGCCGGCATCGAGCGGCTGCGGTGGCGCCTGCCGCCCTGGACTCTGTCCGTGCCGGCCGCGGCTGCCGCCCGCGCCTGTCTCGCCGCGGCCGACTATCGCCGAAGGACCCTGGACCAGCTGCCGGCCTGGCGGCGGCAGCTGTGTGACGGCCTGGAAAAGCTCGGCCTGTCGGTCATCCCCGGTGCCGCCAACTATCTGCTCGTTCGCCTGCCGGAAGATCTGCGACCGGCGGCGGATTTGGTCGCCGCCCTGCGCCGGCGGCGGATTCTGGTGCGCGACTGCGCGAGCTTTTCCGGACTCGACGACGGCTGGCTGCGCCTGGCGGTGCGGTGTCCGGAGGAGAACCGGACCCTGCTGGCGGCGCTGGCCGACCGGGTGGGAAAGGAGGTCCGATGAACGACGGACGTCTGCTGCTTCTGCTTGGGGCGCTGGGTGGCTTTCTCGGTGTTGTACTCGGCGCTTTCGGTGCCCACGGCCTGGAGGGCGCATTGTCGGAAAAGATGCTGGCCACCTGGAACAAGGCGGTTCACTACCAGCAGCTGCACGCCCTGGCGTTGCTGGCGACCGGCCTGCTGGCGCGACAGCAGTCGGCCGTCGGCGAGAAGGGCTGGCAGCGCGCCGGTTGTGCCTTTCTGCTCGGAATTCTGCTCTTTTCCGGAAGTCTCTACCTGCTGGTATTGACCGAGGCGCGCTGGCTGGGTATGGTGACGCCTTTCGGCGGTCTGGCGTTTCTGGCCGGCTGGGGGCTGCTTGCCTGGCAGTCCCTGCGTTGCTGACATTCCTTGGCTTTGTGAATCAACCATGCGTCTGGTCGATCATCTCAACTATCGTTTCCTGCGCGCCCTGGCGGCTTTCTTTTCCCTGCTGCCGCGCACCCTGGCCACGGCTTTCGGTTCGCTTCTGGGGCAGTTGGCGATGCTCGCCCTGCCGAAACGGGCGCGGCTCTGTCGCGCCAACCTGCGCCGGGCCGGTTTCGATGAGCGGCTCTGTCCGCGCGTCTTTCGTCATCTCGGCCGCATGGCCATTGCCCTGCTGCGTTCGTATCACACAGACATCGACCGGCTGGTGAGGCAGGTGGAGGTGCACGGCTTCGAGCACTACCGGCAGGCGCGGCGGCAGAGCGAGCGGGTGCTGCTGGTGACCGCCCACCTGGGCAACTGGGAGGTACTGCCGCCGGTGCATGTCCATCTTGCCGGCCGCGGCATGCGGATCGTGGTGCGGGCGGTCGAGCAGCCCGGCGTCAACCGTTTCGTCGAGGAGATTCGCAGCCGCAACGGAATCGGCATTGTCGACAAGAGCCGGGGGCTGCGGGCGATGATCAAGGTTCTGCGCGCCGGCGAGGATCTCGGGGTGCTGATCGACCAGAAGGTGCGCCCCGGTCTCGGCGTGTCCGTTCCCTTCTTCGGCGAGATGCTGCCGTCCGTGCCGGTGGCCTCGGTACTCGCCCGGGCGACCGGCGCCCTGATCCAGCCCGTGTTCACCGGCGTGCTGCCTGACGGACGCAGCCGCATCGACTACCTGCCCGCCTTTCCCCCCAGCGGTGACGACGCCGCCGACACCGCCCGTCTCAACAGTCTGCTCGAAGAGTACATCCGCCGTTATCCGGAACAGTGGTTCTGGGTGCACGACCGCTGGAAATACGCCGAGCCGATGGTCGATGTTCAGAGCAGGCCGGCGAGCCAGTAGAGCCCCATCCCCACCATCACCGTGCCGCCCAGGGAGCGGGTTTTGAGGGCGAACAGGAAGGTCGGCACGGCGACCCACAGCTGCGGTCGCAGCAGATCGATGTGGCCGCTCTGGCCGTCGAACAGCAGGGTCGGGGCCAGCAGGGCGGCGAGAATCGCCACCGGAATCAGCTCCAGCCAGTCGACCAGCCAGTCTGGCATCTGGCGTTGCGAAAGGAGCAGCAGGGGCAGCAGACGGGGCAGATAGGTCACCGCCCCCATGCCGAGCAGTATCAGCAGGTAGTGCTTGAAGCTCATCCTGTCGTCTCCCTCAGCCGCTTTTGACGGCGCAGCAGGTAGCCGCCGCTTGCGGCCAGCACCGCGGCGCCGACGATGTAGCTGTCGCCCGGAATCAGCAGTTTCCAGATCACGGCCAGCCCGGCCGCCAGAATTCCCGTAAAGATGTAGGCCCGCCCGTGCAACTGCAGCACCAGCAGGGCGATGAACATGCCCGGCAGGGCGAAGTCGATGCCGAAGGCGCCAGGCGGAATCAGGCTGCCGACCAGGCTGCCGAGGATGGTTGCCAGCACCCAGGTGGTATTGGCCGTTTGGTGCACCACCAGGGCCCGCCAGCGATCCCAGTTTCCGGCGCGAAAGCGGGTCATATTGACGGCGAAACTCTCGTCGGTGATGCCGTAAGCGAACAGGAGCAGAAATCTTCGGCCGATGCCGCGCAGGGGGACGGCCAGGGCGCTGCTCATCAGAAAATGCCGGAAGTTGACCACCAGGGTGGTGAGAATGATGGCGGTGGCCGAGGCCCCGCCATCAAGCATGGCGACGGCGATGAACTGGGCGCTGCCGGCGAATACCAGTACCGACATCAGCCCGATCCAGGCCGGGCCGAGCCCCGCCTGTTGGCCGAGCACGCCGAGGGCCATGCCGATGGGAAAGTAGCCCATGCAGATCGGCCAGGCGGCAGCCAGGCCGTCGCGGAGGATCTCTGTAGAGGTTTTTCGGTACATCCTACCCTGATCCCTTCTGTGTCTCTTTTCGGATTTTGCAGCATATCGCCTGTGAGCGGCGAAGGCAATGGGGAGGCCATGGGGCTTTTCCTTGCACAATTAGAGAAAGGGGCCCACATCCTCAGGGGTGTGTGCCCCTTTACCAACAACCCTCAATTCCTCCCTCCGCATTTCAATATCACCACCAGACTGAAACTCCCGCAGCATCCTGATCTGGAGAAAGAGCCCCTTACTCTGGGCGAACACCTGCGCCGGAAGCGGATTGAACTGGGGCTGAAGCAAAAAGACCTTGCCGCCAGACTGGGGGGTACGGCCTCGACCGTCTGGAGCTGGGAGCATGGCTGGAAGATTGGCAAACGATATTACCCAAAAGTCATTGATTTTCTCGGTTACAGGCCTGCTCCCGAGCCGGACGAGACACTACTGTCAAAGGCAACTGAAAACTGACCCACTTTTTGGCTCTTTGGAAATTGAAAATTGACCCACTCGCGGCTCAGTCGTTCACTGGAACCGCTGCGAGTTGTTGGCCAATAATTCCGGCTCGTCGCTTGTCCTTGAGACGATAACTGTCGCCTCGAATCTGGATCACGTGCGCATGGTGCAACAGCCGGTCAAGCATGGCGGAAGTCAATGCTGTGTTGCCGCCAAAGACCTTGTCCCATTCGCCAAAGCTCAGATTCGAGGTCAGAATCACGGAGCCCGTTTCATAGCGTTTGGCAATGACCTGAAAAAACAGGTTGGCCTGCGTGTCCGAGAAGGGCAAGTAGCCGATCTCGTCAATGATTAGCAGTCTGGGACCTAAGACGCTGCGTTTCAGGACATCCTTGTAGCGCCCCTGGCGCTGGGCCCATTGTCGCCGGGCCGGTCTCGTTGCATCGCTGAGCAACAGGCGCATCTGGCCGAACCTGACCAGCGCCTGCCGTCTCTGCGGCACTTCCAGGCGCACAGCCGTTCTCTAGGCCGGGTTGTGACAGAGGATGCACACATACCGCTTCATGCTGGAGTAGCTGAACCGGCAGCCCTGCTCCTGGAACAGTCGCAGATACTTGCGCAGGATTTGCCTGGATTTGCCTGGAAAAGCCAGGTGAACGGGCGATCTCGGATTGACTCTGGCCTTGTTGCCAGCGAAAGACGATCTCTTCAAATTCGATCATGGGGATTCTCCTTTTTCAGCAGAGGCAAAACGCAGGTTTATTTCTTGTGATTATTTTTTAGAAGTTAAAAAACGATAATAGTGGCGAAAATCTCCAACCGGTTGATATTACGAGAAATAATGTGTTTCATTAGATTTTTGCTGCAACGAAAAAATACTTGACAATAGTGTGACAGTGTTTTATTTTTTTGGAAAAATGCTTTCTGGCACTTCTCATGCGGGACCTTCTTGTTGACCAGCGAGAGTTCATCCTGTGTGGGTTCAGGCCAGCTTAAGCATATGCTGCGGTGGTCCCGACATTTAACCTGTAATTTGTTGGAGATCGCCGTATGCTTTCCCTCCGCAAATATTGTAGGCTTTCGAAACCTTTAACGAAGCCCACATTCTTCCAGCTGTTTTGTGCCTCAGGTTTCCTTCTCTTCGAGTTTCTCCGAACTTGTTTCGTCTTTCCAAGCAGAGAACCTCTATATCATTTTAGACCTCCGGGTGTTTTAGCCCAAAAATTACAGACAAAAAGCTTAAGCAACCCATTTAAATTAGATAACTCCCCGATTGGCGCTAATTTGTCAGCCCTGGTCGGCATTGGTCGGATTCGCCAGCTAAGCAATAAAATCCGCAATGAAGCTGCCGGGTTTGTTGGGGATTATTTGCCTCTCGCCTCGTCCCTTGAATATAGGGCAGTGAAGTGCTGCGAATCAGTATCGCAGCCACATGCAACGACCTAAAGGGCGCTGCTGAAGAAGCATAAGGTGTGTAGAAGACGCATTGATAGTGCTGTTGTGATGCTAAAAATTGGGGGAATAGCAAGTTTCCTGAGGTTTTCTTTCGCTATTTAATTGCCAACGATCGAAGGAGAAAAGAAATGAAGAAAAGTATGAAGTGGATTCTTTTTGGTTTTGCGCTGGTTGGTTTTTTGACCCTTGGAGTGGTTCCAGCTTGGAGTGCCCCAGGATTGCTGCAGTTAGCGTCGAGGGCTGGATTTTGGGCGAATGATTTTCCTGACACGGCGATGTTAATTCAGCATTTTTATCATTACAGTTCTGACGAGATTTGGGTTGGGGATGGCGAAAAACAGGAATCGCAGGATCTCACTATAGAAGCATCATTTACCCGACTCGTCCGCGCCTGGCATTTTGGTGAGGATAAGCAGTATCAGTATGTTTTGGAGGGTATTGTCCCTCTTTATAATCTGAGTGGAGAAGAAACTTCTAGAGATGCAGGAGATAATTTTTCACTTTCCGGGCTCGGACATCCCCTTATCTATACCTCGCTGGGATGGAATAACCCAACCAAAACAACACATATCCAATCTTTCCTGATTTGGCAGGTGCCTGTTGGGGACAGTGACATAATGAATGCCATCGGTGGTAACAATCATGCGCTGATGCCTGGACTTGGAGTCCAGGAAAGATTTGGCAACATCTGGTTGGATGGGAGTGTTGGCTACCTGTACAATTTTGAGGATTTGGACTCAGACGCAAAAGCAAGAGATGTCTTCGAAGTCAATTCGAGTGTGAGCTATCGTTTTTCGGCACCTTATCCATGGTGGATCTACATGCAGGGCGATTATACTCGTTATATGGAAGGGGATGACGAGAATGGCAATAATTTAGGGAATGATGGTCATAATTATGCGATTGCGCCTGGAATCGGGGCTTGTATTAGACCAAATATGACCCTGGATGTAAAATATACCATGGATGTAGACGGTGAGAATACGTCTAAAGGTAATGCCATTAACGTAAGATTTTTCTGGGCATTTTAGCAAGAATCACTGCTGTTTCGCAATTTTTAAATAAGCTGTAACTGTTGAATTTCTTGTGACTTTTTATTGTTCGGCGGTCGAAACAGGCTCATCAAATCGCACCGCTCGAAGTTTGGTCGTTCCCTTGGTCTTTTAGTACTGAGCCCAAGGGAACAGGGATAACGTCAAGTCGACCAGCGAGGCATCGAGCAGGTAAATCTTGCCATCGAGCCTGAAGGCCCGGTTACGAGGCGCCAGACACTGGCAACGGCCAAGCAGACGCTGAAACAACGCTTCGTAGAGCTCATGCGACTGTTTCTCATTGCAACGCGCCAGAGTCGCCCGACTGAAGGGCTTGATTCCGAGATGATAAAGCTTGTTCCGCTGAACGTTGAGATTATCGACGATGTCCCGCAGACTGCTGCGGTTGGCGAACTGAGCCGTCAGTATGGCGACAAACTATGCCCAACGTGAGAACGAGCGGAATCTCTGCCCCACGTGATGCTTGTTGGCAAGGGTCTGAAATTCATGTCTCGGAAAAATTCGTACACTTTGAGAAAGAACAGTGCTGCAATGTGCCACGGCTTGGAACTCCTTGTTTTCAATGTGCTTTTGGCGAAATTATTGTAACACAAGTGAGCTTCCAAGCCTTCTATTTTATTGATCAAACTGTGAGACAGCAGTGAGCAAGAATGTTTTTTGGCCTCAACAAAATATGAATTTGTATTTTTGAAAGGAGGTGGATTGTATGTCACAGCATATCTTGAATGTTGATCATAGCAAGTGTAACAAGTGCCAAACTTGTGTAAATGAGTGCCCGGTAGGCGCAATTGGAGAGTCGGGTGACAGAATTGTTTTGTCAAGGCCAGAAGATTGTATGGCTTGTGCGCTTTGTGAAACCATTTGTCCTCTAGGCTGTATTCAAATGGTGCCCGGTTCATGATGGTGGCTGCTTGATCCAACAACAAACCACAAAAAAGGAGAATATTTATGGGACAGACATCAAAAGGCAAATTTGCGGGAGAAATTAAGTACCCCAACCTCTTTTCTCCCATCAAGACAAAAGCAGGATTAAATCTCAAGAACCGAATCCTTCAGCCCCCAAATATTAAAGGACATGCCAATGCGGACGGTTCTGTAAATCAGAGGACTATCGACAATTACTACACTGAAGCCAAGGGTGGTGCGGCGGCCATCTGTGTTATGGCCTCCTATGTAAGGCTTGATGGGCGGGGGTTTATCGGTCAGCTTGCCATTGATCGCGATGAGGTCAAAAGTGGGTTGGCAGACTTGGCTTATGCCATTAAACAGGGTGGAGCTCTCGCCGGAATTCAGCTTTTCCATGCAGGCGCCATCGCCAATCCTCGGTACAATGGAGAAAATCAGCCGATTTCTGCTACATCCTTCCCGTGTTTTACCAATCCTGAGATTAAAACGCGTGAGCTTACGACTGCCGATATTGATGAGCTGATCGACGATTACGCCGCCGCTGCAGGTAGGGCAAAAGAAGCCGGTTTCGACTATGTCATGATTCACGCCAATCACGGCTCGCTTCCCCATCAGTTTTTGTCTCCGACATTTAATCAGCGCACTGATGAGTATGGAAAAGATAAGCTACTTTTCTCTGAACGCATATATAAAAGAGTCAGAGAAGTTGTAGGAGATGATTTTTCCATTTGGTGGCGAATGAGTGCCGAGGAGTTTGCTGGAACGGATGAAGAAGGGAACCAGACTGGTTACACATTCGACCTGTTTCTGGATGAATATGTGCCAAGGTACCTTGATTGGGGGATTGATGTCCTTGATGTATCTGCTGGGGCTATTATCAATCCAGAAGCTCTGTCATATACGATTCCTCCAATGTATATGCCTCGGGCCACAAACGTCAAGTATGCCGAGGCTGTAAGAAAACTCGCCGCGGAAAAAGGCGTGCTTGTTACTGGGGTCGCCAAGATCATGTATCCAGAAATTGCCGAAGTTGCAGTGCGTAAGGAGCAATGTGATCTTATTAATATTGCGAGGCCCATGTTTGCCGACCCTGAATACCCGAACAAGGCACGTGAGGGGCGCACGGACGAGATTCGGGGTTGTATTGCCTGCAACTGGTGCTGTACGACCCATCTTTTCAATCATCACTCAGCGATGTGTGCTGTGAACCCAGCTTTCGGGCGGGAGAGGGATTACGCCATCAAGGAAGCCCGTTATAAAAAACGTGTTTACATTGCCGGGGGCGGCGTTGCTGGAATGGAGGCGGCACGAGTGCTCACGCTTAGGGGCCACTCAGTAACATTGTTTGAAGCCAGTTCGCAGTTGGGCGGTATTCTCCATGTGGCTTCAGCTCACCCTAAACTCAATACGAGAGATCTGCGTAACGCGATTCGCTATCTTTCCACTCAGATGAGCAAATTGCAGGTGGATGTGCGTCTAAACACCCGGCTCGATGCCGAGGTTGTCGAGAAAGAGTCCCCGGATGTTGTCATTGTTGCGACGGGCGCTGTTCCAAATAGGCCGCAAATTCCCGGCATCGATAACAGTAACGTGATCTACCACGATGATTACTTGCGGGATCCTTCTGGAGTGACCCTTGGGCAGAATGTTGTGATTATTGGTGGCGGCGAAGGTGCTGAGCTCGCGGTGTCGATCAGGAGGGAAGGTAAAGACGTTACGATCCTTGAAGAAGGTGATGCCGTTGCCGTTGTCCCCTATATGCACGACCTGATGAGGGGTATGCTTTTGTCTCTCTATATGAAGCAAGAGGGGGTTAATTCAATCACAAAAGCCAAGGTCAATTGTATTACTCCCGACGGAGTGGAATACACAGATGGCGAAGGCGCTAAGCAGAAAATCAAAGCGGACACGATAATCATAGCAGCCGGACGGAGCGGGGACGATACGCTCTATAACGAACTGAAAGATAAGGTGGAGGAAGTTCATATCATTGGTGACGCCAAGGAGGCACGGTCCGTAGCCCAGGCTTTCGACGAGGCCGCGTATGTTGCACGTATCGTAGGCAGCGATGATGGTTCGTACTTTCCGACCGGTGGCTCGTCAACACTCTATGTTACTCATGCGAATTTGATTGGTGGTGAGCTTTTGACCAATAGAATGAAAAGGAATGGCAAGCTGTAAATATGCAGAAGTTTCCCGGCGGGGTCATTCCCCGTCGGGAAACACTGTATTGCATTGAAGTGATATGTCTTCTGTAAGTATATTTTTCAGAGTGGGTATGAGGAATTAAGATCATGATTAAAACCATTCTTGTTGGTGAATTGAATCACAGGGGCGAGTTGTCAGATCCAACAGTAGAAGTGGTGAATTTTATATCTGAATTATGTAAAGAGGATGAATTTCATGTGGACGCAATTTTTGTCAGCAAATGTAAAGAAATATTGGAAGATATAGAGCTCCCTGAATTTATAAACCGCACATATGCAATTCAAGATAACGATGACAGCAGAAAGAGTTTCAACCTTTGCGTTAATGCATTGAAAAATATTGCTGAAGAAAATAAAGCAACGTGGCTGTTTTTCCCACAATCAATTGATTTATCACAAATAGCCTTGAAATATAGTATTAAAAATGGTGCAAACATCCTTAACGGAATAGATGAGTGGGAGAAAGATAGCTCTGGCTCAGATTTTATATTTAAAAAAAGCATACTCAATAAACTTTTTTACAGTACACATAAAGTCAGCCCCAGAGACATATTGGTTGGAGTTATTGGAAAGAATATTTTCAAAGACCTCTTGATTAAGAAGAAAAAGAAATACCATTTGGAACATATTTCAAGCCATGCTGTAAACAAGGAATATATAGTTAAAGAGGTTATTTCTCCCCGTTACGACGAAATAGACATATCAGAGTCTGAGATTGTTGTCGGTGGGGGAAGAGGGCTGGAAAAGCAGGAATATTTCGATCAGATACTTGAGTTGGCACAAACTCTTGGTGCTGGTTATGGCGGTACCAGAGTCGCCGTTGATTATAAATGGATTGATCACGAGAGGCAAATAGGGCGAACTGGCAAAAAAATCAGTCCATTTTTGTATGTAGCAGTTGGGGTTTCAGGATCGACTCATCATACATTTGGAGTGAAGGCAAAATATATAGTGTCCATAAATAAAGATAAAAGTGCACCAATTTTTTCCATATCAGATATGAAGGTGTGCGCTGACGCTAAAAGATTTCTCCCAATTCTGACAAGCAAAATTCAAGAAGCCATAAAAAGTCAATGACATTAGGATGTGGAAAGTTATTCGATGAAAAATCTATATGATGTGATTATTGTCGGGGCTGGACCTGCTGGTCTGTCTTCCGCCATATGTTTGGCTGATCATGGGTTAAAGCCTTTGGTTCTTGAGCGTGGTTCTTATCCCGGATCGAAAAATATGTTTGGCGGCGTTATTTATGGAAGAATTCTGGAGAAACTAATTCCGAATTTTTGGGAGACTGCCCCAATTGAACGTTTTGTGAGTCGGCGGAGAATTACCTTTCTGTCAAACAACGGTGCCACAACTTTTGCGCACTATAACAGTGATTTTTTAATTCCACCGCACAATGGATTTACGGTTCTTCGACCTAAATTTGATAAGTGGTTGGCAGATATTGCCGAACAACGTGGAGCCGAAGTGGTGTGTGCTATAACGGTCTCGGACGTTGTGAAAAATGACGAGTGTATAAAACTTATATTGGATAATGGGCGTGAAGAAGTTTGCGCAAGAGTTGTTGTAGCTGCGGATGGTGTGAACTCTGTTGTCGGAAGAAAATGTGGTTTACGGAGTGATTTTGATAGCTTTAATGTCGCAGTTGGGGTGAAAGAGACGCTCTACCTCCCCAAAAAAGAGATTGAAAAGAGATTTAATCTTCAGGACAAAGAAGGCCACGCAAATGAGTTTGTTGGTCACTCATTAGATGGATTGGTTGGCGGTGGTTTTTTGTATACAAATGAAGACTCGATATCGATCGGGATTATAGCTCAAATCGCTTCACTTAAAGAAAAGGGTTTATCCCCTGGCCATGTTTTGGAGTCTTTCAAGGGGCACAGTTACATCGCCTCCTTTATTCGAGGTGCGCAGACATCAGAATACTCAGCACATCTAATCCCGGAGCTTGATTATGATTCTCTTCCAAGTTTGTATGGTGATCGGTTGTTGCTTACGGGTGATGCTGCAGGCTTTGTTCTCAACACTGGATATAACCTAGAGGGGGTTAATTACGCCATAGGTTCTGGAATTGCCGCTGCAAAGTCTGTAATTCATGCATTGGGCAAAGGGGATTTTTCTAAGAAAACACTGTCAGTCTATAAGAAACATTTGGGCGAACATAATATTTTGTCGGACTTGAAGTCGTTCAGATATGCTGGACATTTTATCAGTAACAAGAGGCTTCATAAAGACTACCCTGAATTGCTTAACAATGTCACAACTAGTCTGTTCGCAGTTACAGGTGATTCAAAGAAAAAAATAAAGCACCACATTCATGAAGAAATTAAGAAAATTGGATACGCAAATATAGTCAAAGATTTTATAAGTGCTATTAGAGGGGTTCTGTAATGAATATCGCAGAAGAAAAAATAGTATTTACAGCATTTAATCCAGATATAAAGGCACACATTGTTTTGAACGATGAGATTTGTATCAGCAAGTGCAAAGAAAGGTACTGCACCTTCGTGTGCCCTGCTAGTTGTTTTGTATATGAGGAAGAGAGTAGCAAGGTCGTATTTTCGTTCGAAGGTTGCTTGGAATGTGGCACTTGTAGAATATCGTGCGAAGAAGGTGCTCTTGACTGGAATCATCCGGAAGGCGGTTATGGTGTTGTTTTTAGGCTTGGTTAATTCAAGGTATTGGGATGGCGTCAGTTTATTTCATCCCAAGCATTTGTTCATTGCTCTATCGCCATTTAATATCTGCTTCGAGCGTAGTTAAAACTTAAATAAGTAAGCTTATATTTTTTACGTAGAATGAAAATTAGAGGTAGCCATATGTGCTTTAAAAACAAAAAGAGAATCGAAAACAAAATTGACAAAAGAGGTATGTTTCCGACAAAAACGGGTGGAGTTACTCTATGAAAGCCTTTGTTCTTGTCAGTGAAGTTATCGATATGTCGTTTAATCAAACCGTTGATGAACAGGCATGTTCCTTGTGGGGGAAATCGATACTTAAAGTTCCTAATTATGCTGATTTAGTCTCTCTTGAGATAATGGCTCAACTGAAGAAAGGGCCTGACGTGGTTGAGTCAGTTACGGTTGGACAAGAAAGTACCATCTTTTCGCTGAAGACATTCGTAGCACCTAAAGTAAACAAGGCAAATATCATCCTTGATAATGATATAAAAAAGCACAATAGCCACTATATTTCTGAAGTAGTCAGGTCTTATTTACATGATAAAAACGTCGAACTCATCCTGTGTGGAGGGGAAACATCTGATTTTGGCAGTGGTCTTACCGGCCCTTTGCTTGCCAGATGTTTGGGGATAGATTTCCTTGGAAGCATCGTCAATATTCTTAATATTGATGAAAATACAAAAACAATTTGTGTAAAACGTAAACTGGATTGGGGAAAACGCGAGGTCCTTATTGTTCCGTACCCAATTGTTCTAGGCGTGGTTCCCGGCGAAGTTTTACCTTCTATGTCGACTTTAGAACAAAAGCTGAGAGGTACTATTGAAACAATTGATGTCGGAAGTTTGACTCTGAACAATCCGGACAAAATAAAGCAGGGCGCAAGGGAAGTTTTCAAGGCCAACCCGAGAGGAGTGTTTACTCCAGACGATTCCTTATCTCCTGCTGAAAAAATCAAGGCACTAATGTCTGGTGGGGTTAGTAAAAAATCTCGCGGGGATGTTTTGGAAGGACGAGAAGAAGGTCTAGCTGAACAGATCGTGGAATACTTGAGAGAGATACAGATATTGTAGACCGTGCCGTTGTAGTGTCACGGTCCTTCGTAAACAGCTCACTTAGAAAAAGGAGGAAGCTATGGCTAATCTAGATCATTTGTTTAAACCGATTAATATTCAAGGCGTGGAAATTCGAAACCGTGTTCTCATTACGGCACATGTAGTTCAGTATGCGCAGCCAGATGGTACGCCTACCGAAAGGAATATAAACTATCTAGTTGAGCGAGCTAAAAATGGTGTTGGGCTTATTTGCACTGAGGCAACGTACATTTTAAAAGATCGTGGCCGTGATTTTTATAATCAGCTTGGCCTTTATGATGACAAACAGATTCCTATGTGGAAAAAGCTTGTTGATGCAGTCCACAAGGAAGGGGCAAAAATCGCTGTCCAGATTTTTCATCCTGGACGTCAGGGCGATACTGCAAATACTGGTGTAGCTTGTGAGGCTCCGTCAGCAATCCCTTGTCCGATTATGCAGGAACCCACTGAGGAAATGACCGTTGCGAGAATAAAAGATGTTGTTCAGGGGTTTGCCAAATGTGCTAAACGGGTCAAACTGGCTGGCGCTGATTTTGTTGAATTACACGGGGCGCATGGATACCTCATAGAGCAGTTTATGTCACCCTACAGCAATAAACGAACCGATGAATACGGTGGAAGTTTTGAAAACCGGATGCGGTTTGTGAAGGAAATCTATCTGGCTTGTAGAGAAGAGGTCGGAGAAGATTATCCTATTGGTATTCGCATTAGTGCTGATGAGTTCGCAGAAGGAGGGCTTGGCCTCACGGACACTCAGGAAATCGCCAAATTCCTTGAGGAGATGGGTTTTGCATACATAAGCGTGTCTGCCGGTACGTACTCTCTCACGGGCTTAACAATGATGCTTACGACCATGGAAGTTCCCTTCGCTCCCCTAGAATATCTTGCGGCCGGTATTAAAAAAGCGGTTAAGTATACGCCTGTCTTTACGGTTAACTCCATTGTTGACCCTGTCCTTGCCGACCAGATCCTTGAAAAAGGAAGTGCCGATATGGTGGGCATGACCCGTGCTCATCTGTGCGATCCTGAGATCCTCAAAAAGGCTAAGGAAGGTAATCTTGATGACATCAGAGCCTGTGTTAGATGTAATCATGGATGTATCGATCACCTATTTGTCGATATCCCCATTTCTTGTACACAGAATCCTCAGGCGGGGAGAGAGAAAGAACTCGCCATTATACCGGCACCCCAGAAAAAGAAGGTTGTCGTTGTCGGGGGTGGCCCCGGGGGAATGACGGCTGCACGGATTGCGAAGTTGAGGGGGCATGAGGTTGTAATTTTTGAGAAGGAGAAAGAGCTGGGTGGCTGGAATCGTTATGCACAAATGGTTCCAACCCGCGAAGAATTTGGTGGTGTCACCCGTTGGATGATCATGCAGATCGAAAAACTCGGCATTAAAGTCATGCTGGGACAAGAGGCCACGGTGGATGCCATCCTTCAGGAGAAACCAGATGCGGTTATTGTGGCCAGCGGTTCACGCCTGAATGTTCCGCCGATTCGCAATATCTACGATTCTGCTGGAAATCTCCAGAAGAATGTTGTGTTCGGTACGGACGTGCTTAAGGGGGATGTCGAGGTTGGGAATAAGGTCGTTATCATTGGGGCCAATGATATCGGGTTGGAGATCGGCGAGTTCCTTGGGGAGAAAGGAAAAAAAGTAACTGTCGTCGATTTTGAAAAAGCTCCCTCGCAGGAGATACTCGGGGGTGTAACATGGTTTAACTTCCTTGCAAGGATTGAGGAAGCCGGCGTAGAAATGGTTCTTGGCAAAGCCGTTACCGAAATTAAAGAAAACGGAGTAGTTATTGACCGTGTAGGTAAGGCGGCTCCCGGATTGAAAGAAGGAGCTGATGGTTCCGATCCCTCCTTCATTGAGGCGGATACAATTGTGATTGGTACCGGTCGGAAACCTAATGATAGTTTGTTCTACGACCTGCATGGGAAGGTTAAGGAACTCAGTATTATTGGTGATGCCCAAAAGCCTAAAATTACCATTAACGCAGTAAGAACAGGTTTTGAAGCGGCCCTGCATATTTAGCACGATAGCCCCCCCCCTCCTTGCTTTGTAGGGGTGGCTTAGCGGGATGTCAGAAGCTCTTCCCGATAATTCAGGTAAGGGCCGATCATACTTAATGTACAGGAGATAAAAATGGGAATCTTATCAAAAGAATTTGCAAAATTCATCAAGAATCTATCCATTGAGACGACACCGCCTGAGACGGTTTTGTTCGCAAAGCAGTTGGCGATGAAGACACTGGCGGGCATGGTTGCCGGTTCTGCAACGCCGAGTGCTCGCCCTGTTATTTCCTATGCAAAGAAGGTTGGTCATTGGAGTGAAGATGCCGGGGTTTATGGCTCTAAATTCAAATGTTTTATTGAGTACGCTATTCTAGCCAACGGTCATTTTGCTCATGCTGCAGAGCTGGAGGATGATTGTTTCCCTTCAGCGACAAGTGATGTGACAGTTGTCCCAGTAGTATTCCCCATGGCCGAGCATTTGAAAATTTCTGGCAAGGTTGTTGTTGAGTCTCTTCTTGCTGGGTTTGAGACAATGAATCGTCTGGGTAAGTTTCCGATTACTTACCGGGGAATCACAGAATTGCCTTTTTTCGGGATTTTGGGTGCTGCTGCTTCTGCAGCTAAAGTCCTGGATCTAACTGAGGAACAGATTCAAAATGCTCTCGGCATTTCTATCGCTAGGGCTGCAGGATATCTTGCTAATGTTGGCACTGACGCCCATTATTTTGAGTCCTCAATGGCCTGTCGGGACGGTTATTTTGCAGCCATTATGGCGAAAGAGGGGTTAACGGGAACCCATGATATCGAAGGCTGGCTAAAGCATCTACACGGCAAGGAACTCCCGTACGAGGAGCAACTTCAGGATCTTGGAGGGAGGAGCCGTTGGTTTACCCACGATTTCTGGATTAAAAAATATCCCAACTGCTTTCTTACCCATCGTCAGATTGATATTGTTAAGGCGTTGCAACAGAAACATAATATTGACCCAGAGAAAGTTGAAAAAGTAGAGGTTTATGTCGGTGATGTAGACTATCGCATGTGTAATAGGCCTGAACTCACCGATTATGAGTCTGCAAGGTTCAGCTTTCAGCACCTTCTTGCGTCCGTTTTGGTTGATGGTGATCTTGATTTTGAAAGTTTTACTGATGAAATGCGGGATCGGCCAATAGTTAGAAAACTTCGCAAGAAGGTCGATGTCATTCTCAGAAAAGAAGATCCATTGGGAGCATGGATGACAGGGATTGCTGATGTCCGTATCTTTATGTCCGATGGCACGGTTTACAAAGATACAATGGAGCAATCGGTTGGTGGCTCGAAGAGCCCGTTGACGACTGACCAATTTATTGACCTTTACAGGAAATATACCCGCAGATTTTTGAAAGAACCGGAAATCCGCAAGTCAGCGGATATGATAGTTGACCTTGAAAATCAGAAGGATATTTTGCCTCTTATGTCCATTTTAACATTTGGGAACTAAATTTATTAGTATCAAACTGGCCCCCTCTCTTAACCAGTGAGGGGGCCAAATGTAATATCTGAATCAGCTTATAAATTATGGATAAAAGAGAACTTCTTAACTCATTAGTAGATGATGGCTTTCTAGCTTATATGGGATTTAGGTTAGTGGAATGGGACATTGACTACGCGGTAATGGAATTTACTGTTGGACCACAACATCTGAACAGACACCAAATAATACATGGCGGAGTGCTAACTTCTATCATTGATTCAGTAGCTGGATTTGCAGGGTTATATGGGCCAGGTGGGCAACTTCGTAAAGGAGTTACACTCTCTGTGACCACGAGTTTTACAGGTAAGGCATCGTCGGGTACAATCAGAGCAGTTGGCCGAAAAAAAACAGCAGGGAAAACAACTTTCGTGTCAACTGTAGAAGTAATCGCTGAAGACGGAAAGAGAATAGCTCTTGGTCAAGCAACGTATCTTTATTTAAAAGACTGACTGTAGGGAACATCAATTTGATGTTTGTAGAAATTAAGCTCATAAAATTCACGGCAATCTCTCTGAACTTGTGGGGCAAATGTGTTATCCGATCTTAGAGCGGATGTCATCCGTAAATGTGTTAATTTCACAAGATGGACAATTGTTAATTCCAGCCGGATATATGCATATAACCGAAATTGATATTATCTACAACAATAAAATACTGATTACTTTAGGTAGTAGCAAGGTGACGGGCTTACATGGTGAAGGTGCTGGATTTCTGATTAAAGGAACTGCGGCTTTTATCACATCTGGGCCAGATTATGATTTTCTGAAATCTGAATTCAGTTGGCTCCCTGCCACATTGGCGGTCACGATAGATTCTGCGACTCAAACTTAGTAAAAACGGACTCTTAAGATAGATCCGAGGGTGGTAGTTGGAGCCTTTTTTTATAACAAGCTTTACAAGAAAGCATCATCCGGGCCAATTAGGACTGTAGCCCGAAAAAACAGCAGGTAAAATAACTTGCCTATATAATTTAAGAAATTGATTAGTTTGAAGGATAGGCAAATGGGACCGCTTAAGGGGATCAAAGTCATAGAATTCGCGGGGATTGGTCCAGGGCCCTTCTGTGCGATGATGCTGGCTGACATGGGTGCAGAGGTCATCCGTATTGACCGGAAGGGTGAAAAACGGTTTGGCCGGTTGGATATAACTTCCCGCGGGAGGCGATCCATAGCCTTAGACCTTAAGAACCAAGAAGGAGTCAAGACCGCCTTGCGGTTGATAGAGAAGGCCGATGCTCTGCTTGAAGGATTTCGCCCCAGCGTTATGGAGCGTCTTGGTCTTGGCCCTGAGCAGTGTTTTCAGGTTAATCCGAGACTTGTCTATGGACGTATGACTGGCTGGGGGCAAAACGGTCCCCTGTCCCACGCGGCGGGACATGACATAAATTATATAGCACTAACTAGTGCTCTTTATTCCATAGGCCGACCGGACAGTCCTCCGGTCCCTCCTTTGAATTTAGTGGGTGATTTTGGCGGCGGGGCGATGATGCTCGCCTTCGGTCTTGTGTGTGGTGTTTTGGAGGCTAAAACCTCAGGCCAAGGTCAGGTCGTAGATGCGGCTATGACTGATGGTGCTTCAGCTCTTATGACTTATATGTACGGATTTAAGGCCGCAGGAAAATGGAATAATTCACGAGGTACAAATAGACTTGATGGTGGCGCTCATTTTTATGACTCTTATGAATGTTCCGATGGCAAATACATAAGTATCGCTGCCTATGAGACGCAGTTTTATGCTTTGTTCCTTAAAACCTGCGGGATTGATGATCCTGCTTTTCATGCGCAATTGGACGTTGAAAAGTGGCCTGAGTTGAAACAGAAGCTGACACAAATGTTTAAAACCAAAACTCGAGAAGAGTGGTGTGCTCTTATGGAGGGAACAGACATTTGCTTTGCCCCAGTTTTGGATATGGACGAAGCACCAGAGCATCCACATAACAAGGTAAGAAAGACGTTCATTGAGATTGATGGGGTTGTACAACCCGCGCCGGCACCGAAATTTAGTCGAACGCATCCAGAGATCCAAGGGTGTCCGCCTTTCCCGGGAGAGCACAACGAGGAGGTTCTTTCCGAATGGGGATTTTCAGAGGCTGAAATAGAGAATCTCCACGAAGGTGGGGCAATATAGTGTTTCTTCTTTTGCTTTAGAATTGTACTTGGTGAGCGAATGTGAAATTAAACCGCAGTTTTTTATTTATGCCGGCGAACAATGAACGGTTCATTTATAAGTGCCTTTATTCAGAAGCTGATGCCATTATTATAGATCTCGAAGACGCAGTTGCGATATCGGATAAAGGAAATGCTCGCAGAGCCTTTGCCTCTGCAATTAACGTTGAGCATGATAAATCCTGTTATGTCAGGATTAATAGTGCTGGAACATTATGGTGGGAAAAAGACCTTGAAGCTGCAATAGATGCTAAAGTTGATGGGATCATGTTGCCGAAGGCCGATGACGTCAAGATTGTCAAGACCATAGCAGAGCGCCTGACGTCCTATTATGATCTGATCCCCCTTATTGAAACGGCCAAAGGGGTTTTAAACGCATACGAAATAGCGGACTCCAGCAATAAAATTTCCAGGCTGCTTTTGGTGCTCTCGATTACGCCCTGGATATAGGGGACAATTATTCAAAGACTTCGGAATGGCTGTTATATGCTAGAACACACTTAGTAATAGCATCTCGAGCTGCTGGTATTTATCCACCAGTTGATACTGTTTATCCTGATCTTAACGACCATAGAGGGCTAAGTGATGAGTTAGAACATACTAAACAGCTTGGTATGTTTGGTGAATTATCAATTCATCCAAAGTAGTGTCCAGTAATACATGAAAGTTATACTCCAACAGAAAAGGAAATTGTGGAGGCCCTATGTATAATTGATAAGTTTGAAGCTGCAGAAAAACTAGGACTTGTCGCTGTTCAAGTTGATGGTAAATTTATTGATTATCCGGTCTACTCTCGTGCCAAAACAATTGTGCAGTTAATAAACCGTTTGTGCGGTGACGGCGAGTAAACAATTCCGCCCAGAGGACGGGGAGGTACTTCGCACTAAAGTTTATCGAGTTTATTGCTCAAAACACTGAAGAAAAAAACATGAGGAGATGGGATATGACTTCAAAAGATCTTGAAGCAAGAGTCACTGCATTGGAGGAAATTGAGAAGATTAAAAAGTTGAGATACACATATTGTTATTTGTGTGATGAGTACCGTATGGATGATGTTGTGAACCTGTTTGCTCGCGGTGCGAAGGCGGACTTCCATGAGTTTGGACAGTACGATGGAAATGCTGAAATCGCAAGGTTCTATAAAGAGATTATTCCTGAGGCAATGACTTTCTTTGTTCACATGGTCAGTAATCCAATTATTGATATCATCGATAGTGATCATGCTGAAGGGAAATGGTATGCAGATGTGCCTGCAACATTGTCTGGAGAGGCGAGATGGATGTGCGGCCGCTATGAGGAAAAATATATTAAAGAAGATGGGGTGTGGAAGTTCAGCGAAATGAAATTCTTCTGGCTGTACGAGACACCTTTTGACAAGGGGTGGGTTAAAGAAAGAATGAAACTATAAATATTTGACCTTTAATTTCTTCAGTGTTTTGAGCAATATGTTTGATTGATAAGGCAGAGATGAGAACAAATAATATTAATTATAAATTTTCTGTTAATAGAATTTTTTATGAAGCGGACTTTATTTCACTTCTTGGCATAAAGCTAGAAGATGTTGATGTGGGAAGATGTGATACTTCCCTGGAGATTGCCAATATACACAGGCAGCATTTGGGAAGAGTGCATGGTGGAGTACTTGTGACATTATCTGGACATGCAGCTACAGGGGCAGCTACTTCACTTATCCGAGATACTCAGGATGTAGTTTCAGTAGAATTTAAGATTAATATTCTTCGTTCCACTGAAAGCGGATATTTGTTTTGCCGCGGAAGAGTGATTAAGCCTGGTGGCACATTGATTATTTGTGAGGCGGAAGTTTTTGCTGGTACAGATATAACGGGAAAACTTGTCGCAAAATCCACTTTCACCTTTATGGTCATTGATAAAATAGGCGAATTCAATTTGCAAGTGCACCAGAGATCGCTTTCATGAACACTTCATGGAGCGTCCGGTAGCCAAGGCACTTTCTCGGACTGTGGTTGAGCCGATAAACGGCTATGTGAATCTGCTCCTCGGTGGACTTGCGAAAGTTGCATCCCTTGGAGAAGTACTGCCGCAGTAAACCGTTGGCGTTCACGTTGGCGCCCCGCTGCCAGGCGGCATAGGGGTCGGCAAAATACACATGGAAGCCAGTGGCTTCCTCCAGTTCCTTGAATCGGGCCATCTCCTTACCATTGTCTACGGTTAGTGTACGGCGCAATGGCCTGGGAACGCCGGCCATGATGGTTTCCATGGCCGTATTGAACGCCTTGGCCGATTTGTCAGCCACCCGTATGGCCAACACAGGTAGCGGCTTTTGCGTTCCAGGTAGGTGACCAGAGCACCCTTGCCGGGCTTGCCAAGCATCAGATCGGCTTCCCAGTCACCAACACGAAGCCGTTGCGCGACAATTTCAGGCCGTTCGGCAATGCTGACGCGGCCGGCAAAGAACCGCCGGCCTTGACCGAAACGTTTCTGGCGGCGACGTCGGCGATGTCGCCGACGCAAGTGGCGATAAACCTTGCCGCCTTGCTGGGCATCGAGATAGACCCAGCGATAGATGGTTTCCGGACTGCATCGCATGCGCTTATCATCTGGAAAATCCAGGCGAAGTCGTCCTGCAATCTGCTCCGGAGACCAGTCAAGCTTCAGCTTTTCGGCAACATAGTCGACCAGAGGCTTATGCAGTTGCCTGCGATAGTGTCTGGCCTGAGCCCTGCGCCGGTCGGCTGAACGCTGGGCTGTCAGACTGCAGTAAATGCCGTTCGTGCCGGTATTACGCCGGATCTCCCGGCTGATGGTTGTATGGTGCCGGCCGAGAATTCTGGCGATTTTTCGGAGACTCAGGCCCGCCAGGAGCAAGAGTTCAAGCGAAAATCGTTCTTCTGAGGTAAGATGCGTGTAGGACATGGTGGGCTCCTTTCGGTGTGTCGTTCTCGCCTTTCAACACTACCGAAAACCCCATCATGTCCTGTTTTGCAAACTCACCTCGATGTGGTGCACTTGGAACTAGAATCTACCGTCAATAAAGAGATCGGTAAAAGCTTGGAGGAAACAAATATTTGGAGGAGTTGGATGGGAAATAATACGAAAAATTACGAGACGATCATGGTTAGTGGATATGCACCAGCACCACGTGGAACGGCCTTTCAAGGTTTATATGGTTTTTTGGGCGTCATTATGATAGTTGATGTGAATTCTGATATTATTGTGGATGTTGAGTTTACATTTGTGACTGATGTGGCTAATTCATTTTTTAGCCAATTATTACAGGGAGTTGATCTGAAGACCGATATTGATGAATTAAGCGAAGTTATTAGGTCTAAATGTTGGGCGCCATCAACTGAAGCGCTTATCGCTTGCGTGAAAATTGCCAGAAGGCGTTATTTTGATACCAAGAAAAAATATGTTGCTGAGGATTGAACCTGCTGAATTCATGAGTTCGTCGCCGACAGAGGTGGTTCCCAAAAATCGGACAGTGCATTAAGCCGTACCAGGATGGGGGTCTTGGTCACGCTGACATCAGCTACATTCCGATGCGACGCGGCTTTCTGGTGGCGATCATGGGTAGTGGCCAGCCGCAAGGTTCTGTCCTGGCGGTTGTCCAACACCATGGATGCTGATTTTTGCGTTGCCGCCTTGGAAGAGGTCCTGCAACGCTACGGGCATCCCGAGATCTTCAATACGGGTCAGGTTTGCCAGTTCCCCAGCCATGAGTTCACCTCAACGCATCAAGGATGCCGGCATCAAGATCTCCATGGATGGCAAAGGGCGCTGGAAGGGCAATGTGATGATCGAGAGGCTCTGGCGGTCCCTCAAGTAAGAATGCATCTATTTGCAAGTATTCGAAACTGGGAGCGGGGCCCGGCAAGGAATCAGGCGGTGGATTGATCGCTACAACACTCGGCGGCCTCATTTCAGCCTGGACGATAAAATACCAGATGAGGCATATTGGCAAAAATCCCGGGCCGGCTACGCCGGCTCGACTATCCAGTTGGCGGCATAAACCAAGAATGCTGTCCACCTTATTTCTGCCGCCAACCTGTCCGAACAACCGGGACCACCTCTGAGGCGAAATAAATTTTGCTTGACAAACAAATCTAATGGTGCGAAAATGTAAACATTAGATATTCTCCGAAGGGTTTCATCCAGAAGACCATCTGGAACTGATCCCTAGGAGTTCATTCTAAACGAATTAAAATAAACATCGGCGGTCCCGAAATTTATTTGCGAATAGGGGTTGTCGGTGTTTTTTTTGTACGAAACGAACGAGCTTCCCACCTTTTCGGCCAATTTCGCTTATTTCGGTTTTGTAAGCGTCTGCGTCTGCCCTTGCTGCAGTCCCCTTTCTCCGTCTACAATTTCAACAACATGCTTCAGTTGGTTTGGAGCAATTAATCGCAGTGTGTTCTTGATGATTGAATGCACTGTTTGCCCATGCGTGCTTTCATATGCAATTTAAATTATTGAAAATGTTTGATTTGTTGACCGACGACATTGTCGTTTAGCAATAACAAAAGGAAGGTTGAACACATGAAAAGCAATGAGCCTACCTGGATGGATGATGAACTGAGAATTCTTCGAGATTCAGTGCGACAGTTTTATTTGGAAGAATTTGTGCCCCACTATGAACGTTGGTGCGAACAAGGTGTAGTAGATAGAGAAGCTTGGATCAAAGCTGGTGAGATGGGGATTCTGTTGCCTAGTATTCCAGAAGAATATGGTGGTGCCGGAGGTACGTTTGCTCATGACGTGGTGATCCAGGAAGAGTTGTACCGGCTTGGTATCACTGGTTTTAATGTCAATGTTCATGGTTGTATTCTGGCTCATTATATTCTTTCGTATGGAACAGACGAACAGAAAAATAAATGGTTACCGAAAATGGCTACCGGGGAGATGATTGGTGCCATTGCCATGACGGAGCCTGGCGCCGGATCCGATCTCGGAAATATAACGACGAGTGCACGTCGTGAAGGGGACCATTATATCATCAATGGTTCAAAAACCTTCATTACAAACGGGGTCACTGCGGATCTTGTTTGTGTTGTGGTTAAAACCGCTCCAGAGCTGAAACATAAGGGGATCTCCCTCGTTATGGTTGAAACTGATGGATTGGAAGGTTTTACACGTGGAAAACCATTGAAAAAAATAGGTCAAAAAGCATCGGATACAACGGAGCTGTTTTTTGACAACGTTCGAGTCCCGGTATCCAATTTGCTCGGAACCGAAGAAGGTAAAGGTTTTGCTCAACTCATGGGTCAATTGCCTCGTGAGCGCATGTATATAGCACTGCGGGCCATTGCCTTTATAGAGAGGGCAATCGACCTCACAGTGCAATATGTCAAAGACCGTAAGGCCTTTGGAAAACCTCTCATTGAATTCCAAAATACTCGTTTCAAGTTGGCAGAATGTAAAACAGAAGCAAAGATTGCTCGAGTATTTTTCGATCACTGTGTAGAAGAGGTGCTCGCCGGGAATCTTGATTCTACCACGGCCGCAATGGCTAAGTGGTGGTTTACCCAGAAGCAATGTGAAATCGTGGATGAGTGTTTCCAGTTTTTTGGTGGCTACGGTTATATGTTGGAATATCCAATTGCGCATTTGTATGCAGATTCTCGAGTTCAAAAGATTTATGGCGGGGCTAATGAAATCATGAAGGAGCTGATTGCTCGGTCTCTGTAGTAAAAATGAGAATTAACAATAATGCATTAAAAATTAGAGAGTCGGCTAGGTTGAAAGGAGCCTGAATATGGTGTCTGGTCACGTTGAAAAAATAGGGATTACTGCGTATGGAGGGTATTTGCCCCGGTTGCGCTTGCAGAGAAAATCAATAGCAGATGCAAACGCTTGGTTTGATGCTAGCCTGAATGGATTGGCCAAGGGCGAAAAAGCAATGTGTAACTGGGATGAGGATGCGATCACGATGGCGGTCGAGGCCTGTGCCGATTGCATGGGTGAGGATAACAATGACAATCTGATCTCACTAGTGATGGCCTCAACTAGTATGCCTTTTCTTGACCGTCAGAACTCTGTGGTCGTAGCTGAAGCTTTGAATTTGAAAATAGAAAATCTCCGCACTATGGATGTCACATCGTCACAACGTGCGGCCACTTCAGCGCTCTTGTCTGCATTAGATGTTGCTGCTATGGCCAAAGGCGAGGTCATGCTTGTTGCTTCTGAGCATCGTCGCGCTCTTTCTGCTTCTCGCGAAGAAATGCTCTACGGTGATGGTGCTGCAGCTCTTAAAGTAGGGACACACCATATATTGGCAGAACTTGTTGCTACGCACAGCCAAGCGGTTGATTTTATCGATCACTATCGAAATGAGGTGAGTGAGTTTGATTATGTGTGGGAAGAACGATGGATCAGAGACGAAGGTTACATGAAGATTATTCCAGGTGCTGTTGATGCAATATTGAAAAAAACGGAGATAAGTCCTGCCGATATTAATCATTTCATTGTGCCAAATGATCAGGCGGGTAAAGTGGCCAAACTTATCGGCGTTGAGAATTGCGCAGTTGTGGAAACTATGTCACATTCAGTGGGTATTTCTGGAGCTGCGCATCCAATATTGATGTTTGCAAAATGCTTAGAAAATGCAAAGCCTGGGGAATTGATAATGGTGGTTGGTTTTGGTCAAGGATGTGATGTGCTTTTATTTAGGGCCACCGACCTCATCCAGACCAAGCGTCCCAAATGTGGGGTCTCGGGCTTTCTTAATTTAGGCTCACCAGAGGTAAATTATAATAAATATATATCGTTTAATGGTTTATTGAAAAAGGATTATGGGAAGCGTAGCGAAATAGACAAGCAGGCATATCTTCCTGCGTTGTACCGTAACAGGAACTTGGTTAACGAATTTAAGGGGGGTAGATGTAAGGTTTGTAACACTATCCAAATACCTAAACGCAGGTACTGTATCAATCCCGACTGTGACGCTTTAGACTCTCAGGAGAATTACCCTTTGAGCGGAGTAACAGGTCGTGTTGTATCTTGGACAGCTGACAGACTAACCTTTGACTACAGTCCACCAGCTTATTTTGGAATGGTAGAATTTGAGCCTGGCGGACGAATGATGATGGATTTCACCGATGTCAATCCTGACGAGTTCGATACAGGAATAAATGTATCATTATGCTATCGCATAAAACAAATCGATGATCAGCGCGGTTTTAGAAAATATTTCTGGAAGGCTCGTCCAAATTTAAAGTAAAAATGGAAAGTCGGAGGTGTTATAATGGCCAGCGGAATTAAAGATAAAGTTGTAATCCTTGGTGCCGGTTGCAGTAAATTTGGAGAACGATGGGATTGTAATGCTGAAGACTTGATGATTGAGGCTTTTGATGAATGTCTTCAGGACGCAGGAATTGAAAAAAAACAAATTGATGCTGCATGGCAGGGAACCGGAATCGATGCATTTAACGTGGGACCAGGATCTTTGTCTACAAGTCTTGCTTTGCATTTGCCATATATTCCCATCACGAAGGTTGAAAATTTTTGTGCAAGCGCTACTGAGGCGTTTCGTGGTGCTGTATATGCTGTAGCGTCAGGTGCTTGTGACATTGCCTTGGCTCTTGGCGTTGAGAAATTAAAAGATATCGGATACGGCGGGCTCCCCCAGAGAACGCGTGGAGTTTTCAATGACATGTATTACCCGAACATTTCGGCTCCAGGATTGTTTGGGCAGTTAGCGACGGCATATTCGGCAGTTCACGGGATTGACATGCGTGATCTGAAACGTGCGATGGCGCATGTATCAGTTAAAAGTCATGCAAATGCAACGAAAAACCCTAAAGCACATATACAAAAGGCCATTACTGAAGAACAAGTGTTGAATGCACCCATGATTGCGGACCCGATAGGCTTATACGACTGCTGTGGTGTGAGTGACGGTGCCGCCTGTGCAATAGTCACAACCCCTGAGATCGCTCGCAGTTTAGGAAAGAAGGACTTGGTCGGTGTCAAAGCACTGCAGCTATCCACGTCCAATGGTGAGGAAGCTGGATACAATAACTGGGACGGTTCTTTTCTTAAACCTACGCGTGTTGCTGCCGCTAAAGCCTACGAGGAAGCTGGCATCAAAGACCCTCGTAATGAACTTAGTATGACCGAGGTTCACGACTGTTTTTCTATCACTGAACTTGTAACTATGGAAGACTTGTTTTTGTCAGAAAGCGGGTGTGCTGCAAAAGATGTCCTAGATGGTGTCTATGACTCAGAAGGCAAGATTCCTTGCCAGATAGATGGCGGTTTGAAGTGTTTTGGCCATCCTATTGGTGCATCAGGGTTGCGTATGCTTTATGAGATGTATTTGCAACTTTTAGGGCGGGCCGGCAAGAGGCAATTAAAAGATCCCAAGCTCGGATTGGTTCACAACCTTGGCGGTTATCCGCATATGAATGTAGCGAGTGTTGCAATTATTGGGCATTTTGGCGTGTGAAGCAATAATGATAATTAATGCTCGCAGGAATGGATTTTAACATTAATTGAATCTTGTTTAAATGCCATATATCTATATGTTTCATCTTTAAGGCCATTCACATGGTTGAAATTTATCTATGATGGCGTTTGAGGAGCATAAACCGCAAAAACTAACAGCAGAATATAGTAAAGCGTAACATTAGTGTTCAGTTTTTTAGATAAGTAGAAGAAACGTTAAAAATCTGTTCAAGTATGTAACATGTAGGCGAATGTAAACAACTAAACTAGAAAGGATAGACAATATGAAAAAACATATGGAAGGTAAATCTGTTGTTGTAACTGGTGCTGGGCGTAGTATAGGTCGCGCTATTGCTCTCGAAATTGCAAAAATGGGCGGTAGTGTTGTTGTTAATGATATCAATAAAGAGAACGCGGAATCGGTAGTAACTGAACTAAAAGAACTTGGTGTTGGAGCCGTAGTCAATACGGACAGTATTTCAAGTTGGGATGGTGCTAATAATATGATTAAGCAGGCAGTCGATGCTTTTGGACGTATCGATGCCGTAGTGAACAATGCCGGTATTCTTCGTGATGTGATTTTCCATAAAATGACAAAAGATGACTTCGATGAAGTAGTTGATGTTCATTTGAGGGGATATTTTTATGTTAGCCGTGCCGCTGCTACATACTTTCGTAATCAAAGCAGTGGCGCATATGTTCATATGACTTCGACATCAGGTTTAATAGGTAATTTCGGACAAGCCAATTATTCAGCAGCAAAGCTTGGTATCGCAGGGCTGTCTAAATCAATAGCTCTCGATATGAAACGCTACAATGTTCGTTCAAATTGCATAGCTCCCTTTGCATGGAGCCCTTTGGTTGCCACTATTCCGACAGAGTCCCCCGATCAAGCGTTGCGTGTTGAAAGAATGAAACGCATGACACCAGATAAGGTTGGAGTTGTCGCGGCAGCTCTTTGTTGTGATAAGGCAGCACATATCACTGGCCAAATCTTTGCGGTTCGAATGAATGAAATATTCTTGATGGGACAGTCTCGACCGGTACGCTCAGTCCATAATGGAGAGGGATGGACGGTTGATAGTATTTTTGAAACGGCAATGCCGGCACTTGAAAAAAATATGTACCAACTGGATCGTTCGCAAGATATTTTTAGTTGGGATCCTATTTAATATAAGAAACCGAAGTTAGTAAGTGCTCTCTAGTGTATTCAGAATGTTGCCATTAGATGTGCTGTATGTTGTGGAGGTCAATGTTCAGACTGACGTACATCTGATAGTGGATGTATATTTGTCCGCACTAGTGTCCGGAATAGTTTGTGAATAAATAAATTCAACTTGTTATGTGTTTTGTCAAGTTCGGTTTCGTAGCTCGAATTTGCAAGTAGTTGATTTAACGGGTTATCACGAACGAGGAGGCTCTCAGAACCTGTAGAATTGTGTAGAGACTGGCCCCGATCTTGAGCCGCTTTTTCATGATGGCGACCAGCAGGTACACGATCACTGCGATCCAGATTTGGGTCTTCACGGCGTTCTCGCTGGTACCATAGAACGCTTTATCCGCAGGTTCTGCTTGATCCATTTGAAGGGCAGTTCGATCTGTCAGCGGCTGCGGTAGAGTTGGGCAACTGTTGCTGTCGGCAGCGTAAAGTTGTTGGTCAGCAAAACAATGGCCTTGCCGCTCTCTGAGTCGCGCACCTTTACGCGTCGCAGCTTTTCCAGGGAATACCGCGCCGAGTAGTGGCCGGTCAGTTTGATCGTCTGGTCGTAGATCAACACCAGCATCCCGGTTCACAGGGCCAGAGTAGAGCCGCCGACAGGCCAGATTGCTCTTGGCCCGAATGATGAAGAAGGTGCAAGCCTTGGTCAGACGGTACAGACGGAAGAAGTCGAGATAGCCGCGAGCCATTACATAGATGACGCCCGCTTCCGGCAACAGATCGATGGTCGTCGCATCCAGAGCATAAACGGTCTGGTGGAGTTCGACGCCGAAGTCCTCGTCCAGGTGGATTTTGCCTGCTAACGGTTCCGGTATGAGCATGCCATCCGAGAGTATATATGGCGGCAGAAGACAGGGGTTTGGTGGCGGGATCAGTTCAAGTTGGTGGAGCCGCTGCTTTTAGGTGACCGTTGTGTTTAACGACAGCTTTGAGCGGTTCACAAAATCAATCCCCAGGATTTACCTGGGCTACATGACTCATGACAATTGCAATGTGTTAGTTTAATCAGGAAATATAAAAGATGTTAAGATCTTTTGTTCTTAAAATGTATCAGAAGAGTCACCATTTCTTAGAAGAAAATTAACAATAAAAATAATAAAAAATTTATATATTATCAATAACATGGAATGTATTGGAGCAATTTTAGCATTCAGTAGTATCGTGGGAGCCTTATAATGTCAGAATTTACAAGTAGGATTAAGAACAAGAGTCTCTTATCAAAGGTTATGCGGGCAGAAGATACATTGCAGTTCTTTAAAAATGGTATGAACATAGGGTTTTCTGGTTTTGCTGGAAATGAACCTAAGGTTATACCTAGATTTTTGGCCGATTATGTTGAAGAGAACAATCTTCAGGGAAAACTTCGTTTCGGGGTTTTCACTGGAGCTTCCCATGGCGGAAACATGGATAATGTTTTTGCGTCATTGGATATGGTGACGGTTCGTTATCCGTATCAATCAGGTGCAAGTGTTCGCAAATCAATAAATCGCGGCAGAATCCGTATGATAGATAAGCACTTATCTCATTATGCGCAAGATCTTACTTACCATAGCGCCCCTCCTGAAAGAGGTGGCAAGGTTGATATTGCCATTGTTGAGGTTGTAGGCATTAACGAGGATGGCAGTCTTGTTCTTGGTGGTGCCGTTGGGGTGACCCCGGAGCTAGTACGTTTTGTAGATAAAATTATAATTGAAGTAAATACTGTTATGCCTTGCCACGAAGGTATGCATGATATAATTACTCCTCAAAAGCTTCCAAATAGACAGCCTCTACTTATTACAAATCCCGGAGATCGAATTGGTGTAACATATGTCGAATGCGATACTGAAAAGATTGTTGCTGTTGTCGAATCACAAATTCCAGAGCCTGGAAGGAATGTAGATTTAGAAGTAATAGACGACATACCAGAGATTATTTCTGAATACATACTTGATTTTTTTTATTATGAAGTAAAGAATGGACGATTGCCTAAAAATCTTTTACCAATTCAATCAGGTACGGGTAAAATAGGGAATTGTGTTGTCAGGGAGCTTGGTAAGGGACCGTTTAAAAATTTGAGCATGTGGACAGAAGTTATACAAGACAGCGCTCTTGACTTAATTGATTCCGGAAAATTGGATGTTGTATCCGGGGCTGGTTTTGGACTTTCCGCTGATGCTCGAAAACGCTTTTATGAAAATCTGTCACTATATGCGACTAAATCTGTTCTTAGGCCTGCTCAGATAAGTAATAATCCCGAATTGATTCGTCGTCTTGGAGTTATTGCAATGAATACTCCGGTTGAATGCGACATTTACGGTCACGTTAACTCAAGTCTTGTTCTAGGGTCGCGTATGCTAAATGGAATTGGAGGGTCTGGCGATTTTACTAGGAATTCACATCTTTCTATCATGCATGTACCATCGGTTAGACCATCTAAAGCCGATAAAATAGGAATTAGTAGTATTGTGCCGAAAGTTTCTCATGTTGACCATACTGAACATGATGTTGATGTTATTGTAACTGAGTACGGATTAGCTGACCTGCGTGGGCTTTGTCCGAATGATCGAGCCAAAATTATCATAGATAAATGTGCTCATCCTGATTACAAACCTATTTTGCGAGATTATTATGATCGAGCCACCAAGGAGTGTATCAATAATGAGTCTGCTCACGAACCACACATTCTTCGTGAATGTTATAAAATGTATTTGAATCTTGTGGAAAATGGAAGCATGAGAAAAGGTTGTTAAAATTGAATAGTTGATGTGGCTAATTGGTTGTTTTGTTTAAAAGGAGAAATAATATGCGAAATGAAAAAATTATTAATTTCGATAAGCTAATGAATTGGCCTATCCCTGAAGTAAGGCAAAAATATACTAAGAGAGATACCATGCTCTACGCATTAGGAGTTGGCTTTGGTATCGATCCTACTGACGAACACCAATTACGGTTTGTATATGAAAAAGAGCTTCTGACACTACCGACATATCCTGTTGTATTAGGATATCCTGGTTTATGGCTAAAGGATCCCGGCACTGGCGTCGATTGGCTACGCATCCTTCATGGTGAGCAGGGCTTGCGCATTCATAAACTTCCTCCTCCTGAAGGTGAAGTCATCGGTAAGTCTCGGGTTACAGGTATTGTTGACAAGGGGGCAGGGAAAGGGGCTCTGCTTTATACGGAGCAAGAAATTTATGATGCAAGCAATGGTGAATTGCTGTGTACGCTCACCAAAACGACCTTCTGCAGAGCAAATGGAGGTTTTGGTGGGCCGTCAGGTCCTGTACGGCCTGTGCACACTTTGCCTGATCGCGAACCTGACTTGGTCCAAGATCTCAATACGTTGCCATGTTCAGCCCTGATTTATCGACTGAGCGGAGATTATCATGCTCTTCATGTTGATCCATCAGTTGCACGTGCTGCTGGATTTGAGAAGCCAATTTTGCATGGACTTTGCACATTTGGCGTAGCTGGACATGCAATACTTAAATCTGTATGCGATTACGATCCAACTCGGCTCGTTTCTCTTGACGTACGGTTTTCCGCACCGGTTTACCCAGGAGAAACGATCCGTACTGAAATGTGGCTGGATGGAAATATTGTTTCCTTCCGGGCACGGACAAGTGAGCGAGATGTTGTGGTTCTTAACAACGGACGCGCCGAAATACGTGCGTAATCATATTACTAACGAAACAAACCTCTCTGGATCTGACGTGAAAATCTTAAATTAATGGAGTCTTTCAATGGGGCCGCTTAGAGGGATAAAAGTTATCGAGTTTGCAGGAATTGGCCCTGGGCCGTTTTGTGCGATGATGCTGGCCGATATGGGGGCAGAAGTTATACGCATAGACCGGAAAGGGGAGAAAAGATTTGGGAGGCTGGATTTAACTTCCCGTGGGCGTCGTTCAGTAGCTTTAAATCTTAAGCACCCTGAGGGCGTTAGAGCTGCTTTGAAGTTGATCGAGAAGGCTGACGCATTAATCGAAGGCTTTCGCCCTGGTGTCATGGAGCGATTGGGACTTGGCCCTGACCAATGTTTAGAATGTAATCCGAAACTGGTCTATGGGCGTATGACTGGCTGGGGTCAATATGGTCCTTTATCTCATGCGGCCGGTCATGACATAAATTATATAGCATTAACTGGAGCTCTTTATTCCATTGGTCGTCCAGATAGTCCGCCGGTTCCACCCTTGAACCTGGTGGGTGATTTTGGCGGTGGGGCCATGATGCTCGCCTTTGGTCTTGTATGCGGGCTTCTGGAAGCCAAGGCTTCTGGCGAGGGGCAGGTGGTTGATGCTGCCATGACGGATGGAGTTTCAACCCTTATGGCAATGATATATGCGTATAAGGCTAAAGGAATTTGGAGCAATCAGAGGGGAGCCAACCGTTTTGATGGGGGGGCTCACTTTTATGATTGCTACGAATGTGCCGATGGAAGATATGTGAGCATAGCTGCTCTCGAGCCGCAGTTTTATGATTTGTTCCTTAAGACCTGTGGGATTGACGATCCTGCCTTCCAGGCACAACTGGATGTTGAGATGTGGCCTGAGTTGAAGCAGAAACTGACGCAACTGTTTAAAACCAAAACGCGAGAAGAGTGGTGCTCTCTCATGGAGGGAACAGATATTTGTTTTGCCCCGGTTCTGGATATGGATGAAGCACCAGCACATCCACATAATAAGGCACGTAATACGTTTATCGAGATTGATGGGGTTGTTCAGCCTGCGCCAGCACCGCGATTCAGTCGAACGCATCCAGAAATCCAAGGGCCTCCGCCTTTGCCGGGTGAGCACAACGAGGAGGTTCTCTCCGAATGGGGATTTTCAAGGGCCGAGATCGACAACCTGCAGGATATTGGTGTGATGTAGGGTTCTAGATAAGGGAAGAGTCATTATGCCTGCAAGGGTAGATTTTACAGATTACATGGGGCTTCAGGGATCCGGTAAGGGAGACTGCCCGCGCTTTTGTGAATGAAGATGTCCTCCCGAATGTCCTCCCGATAATTGACGAACATGCCCAGAATGAGACCTTTCCGGTTCAATGTTGCATACGGCTTGCTGATGTATGAACTGGAGCGAGGCGATTCAGGGCTACGCAGCTTTGCCTCAGTTATGGGTTCATTGGTTATGTACCCGATCTACGCTTATGGGAGTGATGCACAGAAAGATTACTGGTTGCCCAAACTGACCCGCGGTAATGTAGTTGGGTGTTTTGGTCTGACAGAGCTTGACCTTTGGGTTGAATCCTTCAGGTATGCGTACCCATTCGGTCCGTGAAGCTGGGGAAAATGGCGGATCAATGGTTCGAAGATGGGGATCACCAACGGCAGTATTGCTGACGTGGCGGTGGTATGGGCCAAGACCGACGAAGGTATTCGTGGCTTCCTGGTAGAAAAGGGTACTACCGGGTTTTCTGCACCCCAGAAGTATGGAAAGTGGAGTTTACGTGCATCGGTAACGTCAGAATTAGTTTTTGACAATGTTATTGTTGATGGGGAGAAAAGTCTGTTGCCGAATGCCAAAGGCATTAAAGGACCACTTGGCTGTCTGACACAAGCCCGCTACGGCATCGCCTGGGGAGTCCTCGGTGCTGCTGATGATTGTTATCAGACCGCTCTTGAATATTCCCTAAGCCGATCCAGTTTGATCGACTAATCGCATCATTTCAGCTGCAACAAAAGAAACTGGCAGAGATGGTAACAGAGATAACGAAAGGGCAACTGTTAGCTCTGCGCCTTGGCTGTTTGAAAGATAAGGAAACTTATACACCTGCTCAGGACTCCATGGCGAAGATGAACAACGTCAATATAGCCGTACAAGTTGCTCGCACTGCCCGCACCATTTTATGGGCCAATGGCATCATGGGTGAGTATCCAATTATGAGACATATGGCCAACCTCGAGGCTGTTTACACGTACGAGGGAACCCACGATGTGCATACATTAATCATAGGTCAGAACGTTACCGGGATTCAGGCTTTTCGTTGCCAGTAATAAAGAAAGATGCTTTTTAACTTTTTACATTTTGAAGGGTAGAGGAAATCAGTGGAATCTACACGTGAAATATACTGGAACATAGGGGATGGAGCCGTTGTTCCCATGTACATCATCAGTATATTCGCATTCATACTCTGTGCGTGGGGATTCTGGAAGCGTATTGATGTTTATCGGCAGGGGAAACCCATTAACCGCCTGAATGATCTTCCCCGCCGCATTAAAATACTTCTCAAAACAGCGCTAGGCCAGAGTCGTGTTGTTAGTGTTCTTCCTGCTGGCATCTTCCACGCCTTCTTCTTCTTGGCGTTCGGAGTGCTTTTTATAGGCACCTTGTTAGTAATGCTACAGGCGGACTTAACCCAGCCACTTCTAGGGGTTGTATTTTTGAAAGGCTTTTTTTATAAGATCTTCTCCATTGTCCTGGATCTAGCTTGGCTAATAGCCATTATCATGTTGTTTTTTCTCATGATTAGACGGTTCGTCCTAAAACCTGAAGGGCTTGAAACCACACGTGACGACTATATAATTCATTCCCTTCTCATGCTCATACTATTCAGTGGATTCATCATCGAAGGGTTACGTATTGCCGCAACCGAACTTGATAACAATCGTCTTCTTGCTCACTATTCGCCGGTTGGCTTGTTATTTGCTGAAATTTTTGCATCACAACAAAAGGAAACCCTTGAAATTCTCCATAAGATTTTCTGGTGGGGCCACTTCTTTCTTGCAGCTGGCTTCATCGCCGCCATCCCACACACAAAACTGAGGCACATATTTACCACAAGCGCCAATAACTTTTTCACCGACCTTAGACCTAAAGGAATCATAGGATCTATCGATCTTGAAGACGAAAATATAGAGCAGTATGAAGTTGCAAAGATCACTGACTTGACCTGGAAAGATATCTTCGATACAGACCTTGCACTCAGTGCAAGCGCTGTCAGGATCGCTGTCCGGCCCATAATACCGACAAACCGCTATCACCGATGCAGTTGGTCAACCAGCTTGGCGAGGTAGCGTTTGGCAACCCCGAGGCCGGTTTGGTCGAGACCTGCAGCAAAGAGGCCATCTGGTCCTGTACAACCTGCCGCGCTTGTCAGGAAATCTGTCCGGCCAATATCGAGCATGTTGGCAAAATCGTCGAGATGCGCCGCAACCTGGTGTTGATGGAAGGTGAGTTTCCCGGCGAAGAGGTGATGACCGCCATGGAACAGACTGAAGTCAACGGCAACCCGCTGGGGATTGGCTATGCCAACCGCGGTGACTGGGCTGAAGACCTGGGCATCAAAACGTTGGCCGAAGGGTCCGAGGTCGACATCCTCTACTTCGTGGGCTGCTATGCCTCCTTCGACAAACGCAACATCAAGATCGCCACGGCTTTCATCAAGCTCTGCCAAGCCGCTGGGGTCAAGGTCGGCATCCTCGGCAAAGAGGAGAAGTGCTGCGGTGAGCCGATGCGCAAAATGGGCAACGAGTACCTTTACCAAACACTGGCGGCAGAGAATATTGAACTGTTCAAGAGCTATGGGGTCAAAGAGATCGTCACCACTTGTCCTCACTGTTTCAATACCCTGAACAAGGATTACCGTGATCTCAATTTCGATATTCCGGTGGTGAACTACACCGTTTACCTCGAAGGTCTGTTAAAAACAGGGCAACTCAAGCTCAAGACCAGAGATATCTGCTGCACTTATCATGACTCCTGCTACCTAGGTCGTCACAATGACATATATGAAGCCCCTCGAAAGCTGATTCAGGCCGCCGGCGGGAGGATTGTCGAGATGGAAAAGAGTTTTGCCGAGTCCTTCTGCTGCAGTGCCGGCGGCGGGCGAATCATGGCCGAAGAAAAACTCGGCAGCCGTATCAATATCAAGCGGGTCAATATGGCTGCTCAGGTTGGCCCTTCAATCCTGGTTTCCAACTGTCCCTTCTGTTTGACCATGTTTGAAGACGGGGTTAAAGGATCTGATCTGGAAGGGCAGCTAATACCTAAGGACATCGCCGAGATTTTGGTCGAGCGGTTGTAAAAAATAGTTTTTTTGCCACGGAGGCGTTTCTCCTATAAAAACGCTTTAATCTCTCTCAAATCCTCAGCGCCTCTGTGGAATTTTTAACTCAACTCCTAAACATGCGGAGGTTAAAGATGCAGATTCTTGTATGTATCAAACAGGTTCCGGATATGGAATCGAAGTTCAAGGTAAACGCCGATGGCACCTGGTACGAAGGGACCGATCTGGCCTGGCGGATGAACGAATATGACGAGTATGCCGTTGAACAGGCAGTACAACTCAAGGAGCAAGTTGGGGCTGCGGATGTGACGGTTCTCAGCATCGGGCCTGAGCGGGTCAAAGAAGCGCTCAAGAAGGCATTGGCCATGGGTGCGGATCGGGCCGTCCAACTGATTGACGATTTCGCCTACCAGAAGGACCCCTTTCAGATTGCCAGTGTCATTGCCGCCTTTGCTAGAGAAAAAAAATTTGATCTGATCTTCACCGGCATGCAGTCACAGGATCGTGGTTCGGGTCAGGTTGGAGTGTTGATTGCTGAAATGCTAAGCATTCCAAGCATTACAACGATTGTTGATTTTTCTTTCAGCGAAGGTCAAATTGTGGCCAAGCGTGAACTGGAAGGAGGCATCAAGTCGATTGTGAAAACGAAAGTCCCGGCGCTAGTCACCTGCCAACTTGGGCTCAATACACCGCGCTATCCGACCTTGCCGAACATCATGAAAGCGAAGCGGAAGGAACTGCTGTCGATTTCGATTTCTGAATTGCTCAAGGTAGAAGGCAAGCAGGAGACTGCAAAGATGTACTTCCCAGAGAAGAAGGGTGGCGGACTGGTTCTTGAGGGTGATGTTGGTGACCTGGCTGATCAGCTGATCAAGATCCTCGATGAGAAAATCGGCGTATTGGCCCGATAAGGAGAGAACGATGAAAGCATTACTGGTTGCTGAATATAGAGATGGAAAACTTTTAAATTCCACTTACGAACTGGTCGCTTTTGCCGAGCAGCTCGGCGCCGACTCCGTCATGTTCCTGGTCGGCAGTGAGAACATGCTGCCGCAATACGACGGAACCCTGTATTTGGCTGATAGCAGCAAGTACAGCGAATTCAATCCGGTGGTGCACAAGCAGATGTTGCTCGATGTCATCACCAAGGAACAGCCGGACATGGTGGTGTTTTCCCATAGTTCGTATGGTTGGGACCTGGCCCCGCGGATATCCCTGGCGCTGAATGCAGCCCATGTTTCAGAAGTGGTCGACATCATTAATGGTGTACCGGTGGTCCCGGTCTGCAATGGCAAGTTGAGACGTGAAGTCAAGGTGAAAACAACTCAGATGGTCGTCACTCTCCAAAGTGGAGTTTTCAGTTTGGATGTCGAACCGAGCGGCAGCCCGACCGTTGTGCCAATCGACACAGAGGTTGCGGTGCAGCTGGTGTTCTGTGGTTATGAGGAAGCCGAAACCGGTGGTGTCGATCTGTCCAAGGCAGAGGTGATCGTCAGTGCCGGTCGTGGTATAGGCAAGCCTGAAAATATTGAGATGATTGCGCAACTGGCCAAAGCTCTCGGTGGGGAGTTCGGGGCCAGTCGCCCGGTGGTCGATGCCGAATGGGCGGAGCACAACCGCCAAGTCGGTACTACCGGGCAGACCGTGTCGCCGAAGCTGTATGTGGCCTGCGGCATCTCCGGTGCCATCCAGCATCTGGCCGGCATGAAAAAGTCGGAATTTGTAGTTGCCATTAATACCGACAAGGATGCGCCGATCGGTGAAATAGCCGATGTATTTGTGATAGCTGACCTCAAGCAGTTTGTTCCTGTTCTGACTGAGAAGCTTGTAAACATTTCATAAGATAACCCACTACTGTGAGGTAGGCTGGAAAAAGTGGACACCAACCTGATAGCCTTTGAGGCTCAAGGAGGTGTCCAGTGGAACGAATCCCGAGGCAGTTTTACACACAAGAATTCAAGGAGGAGGCCGTCAGCCTGGTAGAGAATGGTGGGCTGACTGTGGCTGAGGTCAGTCGGCGGCTGAGCGTGTCGCAACAGACGCTTCGCAACTGGATCAAGAAATATCGCCAGGAAGGACAGGTATCTTCCGGCCGACCTGTGACCGAACTGGAGGCCGAGGTTTCGCGGCTGCGCAAAGAACTGGCCGAGGCTCGGCTTGAGAAGGAAATCCTAAAAAAGGCTATGGCGTACCTTGCAAAGGCGCCGCGGGGAGGTACGCGATGATCGATGCGCTACGGCGCGACCAAGGGTTTTCAGTTCCCCTTATGTGTCGCGTCCTGGAGGTATCGAAAAGCGGCTACTACGCCTGGAAGAATCGCAAGCCCTCGGCTCGCAAGCTGGAGGAGGAGCGGATCAAGGTTGCCATCAAGGCGGCCCATGATCGCGGGCGCGGCACTTACGGTCCGGAAAAGATCCGGGAAGAACTGCGCGAAGTCGAACAGATGGAGGTCGGTCTGAGCCGGATCAAACGCCTGCGCCGCCAGATGAACATTCGCTGCAAGCAGGTGAAGAAATACAAGGTAACGACCGACTCGAACCACACGCTGCCCGTGGCCCCGAATCTACTGAATCAGGAGTTTGATGTTTCAGGGCCGAACAAGGCATGGGTGGCTGACATCACCTACATTCCGACAGACGAAGGCTGGCTTTATCTGGCCGGGATCAAAGACTGAGGTCGGTCGTCAATAGCGGACACCAAACCTTCACGCAGTTTTTGCTCTTTGAAATATTTCTGCTCGCATTCTGCCGGTGAGAAATACCCCAGTCGCTTCTGGCGCCGCTGCCGGTTGTAGAAGAGTTCGATGTACTCTGCAATCTCCTGTACAGCCTCCTTGCGGGTGACGTAGCGGCGATGGTGTATCAACTCGTTTTTCAACACCCCCCAGAAACTTTCAATGGGAGCGTTGTCGTAACAGTTTCCTCTGCGGCTCATTGAAGCCCGCATGCCGGATTGTTCCAGCAAATCCCGGTATTCACGAGAACAATACTGGCTCCCACGATCCGAATGATGGATCAGCCCGGCTGTCGGGCGTTTAGCCGAAACAGCTCGGAAAAGAGACTGGGTAACCAGGTTTTTCGTCATTCTCTTGCCCATCGCGTAGCCTACGATCTCTCCAGTGTAGAGATCTTTATGGCCGGCAAGATAAAGCCAGCCCTCGGCGGTGGGAATGTATGTGATGTCTGTTACCCAGACCTGATTCGGGGCTTCGGCTGCAAAATCCTGCTTCAGCAGGTTGGCGGCAACCGGCAGATTGTGGTTGGAGTTCGTTGTCGTTTTGAACCTCTTCACCTGTTTACACCGGATGCCATGTTCCCTGCGGATACGTTTAATTCGATGCACTCCGATCTGGATGCCGTGCTCGGCAAGATCTCTTTGCAGGCGCTCTGGACCGTAGGTACCACGGGTTCTTTCATGAGCCGCTTTGATTTCGATCACAAGTCGGAGTTCCTCCTTCTGGCGGGGTGAGTCCGGACGCTTCAGCCAGGAGTAGTAACCACTTGGCGAAACGTCCAGAACACGGCAGAGTTGTGGGACACCGTACTCGGATCGAAGTTTTGTGATCATCGCGTACTTGGCAGCGACTCCTTGGCAAAGTACGCGGCGGCTTTTTTTAAGATGTCGCGCTCCTGCTTGACTTGGGCAAGTTCACGCTTGACCCGGGCGAGTTCCTGCTCGACTTCGGTCAAAGGGGGCTGTTGGCCTCCAATATTGCCAAGCTTTCCAGCCTTGAAGGCTCTCACCCAGTTTTCCAAGGTGGATTTTGGCAAACAAAGCTGCCGGGAAGCCTCGTAGGCGGACAGGCCGCCCTCAACAACCAATTTGACGGCTTTCTGACAAAACTCTTTCGTGTATCGGCTTTTCGTTTTCGTCGTCACGGTGCACCTCCATCTGGGTTCATAACCTTAGTAGTTAAGGCCTGAATACTGGCTTTGGAACGGTTGACTAAAAAAATTACAATTCGAAGAAGGAGAAGATACATGTTCCGTGCAAAGGTAGAAGACGTAATTGAGGATGTGCGCCGAGGAAAGATGGTGATTCTTGTCGATGACGAAGACAGGGAAAATGAAGGCGACCTATGTATGGCTGCGGAAATGGTAACGCCGGAGGCGGTTAATTTTATGGCAAAATTTGGACGTGGACTGATTTGCCTGACGCTGACGGCAGAACAGTGCGACCACCTTCAGCTCCCTCTAATGGTCAATGACAACACCTCGGTTTTCGGTACTGCGTTCACCGTATCCATTGAAGCACGTACAGGAGTCACCACGGGCATATCGGCTGCTGACCGCGCTCACACCATACTAACTGCCATTGCTGAAGAGAGCGGCCCTTATGACATCTCCAGACCCGGCCACGTGTTTCCTCTGCGGGCTCGTGAGGGCGGGGTCCTCGTTCGCACCGGTCAGACGGAAGGTTCCGTGGATCTGGCCCGGCTGGCCGGGCTGAAGCCAGCTGGAGTTATCTGTGAGATCATGAATGATGACGGCACGATGTCTCGCAGGCCGCAGTTGGAGAAGTTTGCTATCGAGCATGGCCTGAAAATATGTACGATTGCCGATCTTGTTGCTTACCGCCTAAAACACGAATCCCTGGTCCGCAGGGCTGCTGATGTATCTCTGCCTACTAGATACGGTGATTTCCGCGCCATCGCTTTTGAAAACGATGTCGATGGGAAGGATCATATGGCCCTTATCAAGGGAGAGATTTCTGGAGAAGAGCCGGTACTCGTAAGAGTCCATTCCGAGTGTCTTACCGGCGACGTGTTCGGCAGCTGCCGCTGCGATTGCGGAGTGCAGCTAATCTCTGCAATGGAGATGATCTCCGCCGAGGGTAGGGGGGTCGTCCTCTACATGCGTCAGGAGGGACGTGGCATTGGTCTGATAAATAAGCTGAAGGCGTACTCACTGCAGGATCAGGGGAAGGACACTGTTGAGGCGAACCTTGCACTTGGCTTCCAGGCCGATATGCGTGATTACGGAATTGGTGCGCAGATACTGGCCGATCTCGGTGTGAAGAAAATAAAACTTTTGACGAATAACCCCAAAAAATTGATCGGGCTTCAGGGGTATGGCATCGACGTTGTTGATCGTGTCCCTATCGAAGTGAGGTCTTTAGAACAAAATATTCGATATCTGCGTACAAAGCGGGACAAACTGGGGCACATGCTGATGCTAGCAGGCCGTTGAAAAACTAATCGGGAGTCGACCTTTTTCTCCCGAGAGACATTTTTTTGATCTTTGCCAATCTGTGTTTCGTTGGTTCCGGGTGATTTAAACCCGTTTCAGAACCGCATTATTGCACCAACAAGGTCGATATTGCCCCTTTTCCGCTATGGAGCTATGTGCGCCTGGGCAAAAAGACCATGATCATGAACGGCCGCTACAGTCATGCTCGCCAGATGAGGTGGGCCAAACGCGAACAGAAGAAACTGCGGAACTACCTGGGTCGGGTGTATCGTGATATTCGCCGGCGTTGTCCGCAACCCGATGAACAACTGGCAGAGCTGCTGCGCCGCGGCGAGCGGATTCTGACCCAACAGCGCGCGATAAAAACAAGCTGTACAGCATGCAGACCCCTGCAGTCGAATGCATCGCCAAGGGCAAGGCGCACAAGAAATATGAGTTTGGTTGCAAGGTCTCGGTGGTAACGACATGCAAAGATAACTGGATTGTCGGAGTCGAAGCCCTGCACAACAGCCCTTTTGATGGCCATACCCTCAAGGGGGCTCTGCAGCAGGCAGCGCGTCTGGTCGGCTGGATCCCGAAGAACGCCTATTGTGGCCGAGGCGACAAGGGCAACCCGAAGCATCTGAGTGAGACAGCCGTTCACTTGGCCAACCGGCGCAAGAGCAGTATGACGCGGAGTGAATGGTGCTGGTTCAAACGGCGAAGCGCCATTGAGCCAGTCATCGGCCACATAAAACAGGACAAGCGCATGGGTCGCAATTACCTCAAAGGGATCGATGGCGACAAAATGAACGCCATCCTGGCCGGGTGCGGCTTAACCTGCGAAAGCTCCTGCGGGTATTCTTTTGGCTTCTTTTTAAAGAGCTATGTTGGCTCAGATTATCTGAGTTGCCGGCCAGATTGGACACCATGGCCCCTGTGTGGCAACAATTTGATGAGCCGACAGTTGGCCTGGGTGGTAGATTTTAAAAATCCTGAGGCCAAAAATCGAATTTTTCAGGGACGACTATTTTGATGCCCGTCGAAAAAATCTGATCCGGTCACCACGGAAAAGGATAAACACAATGGTCAGAGATGAAGAAACCTTGAACGTAATGCTCGAAACAGTATCGCGATTTGTTAAAGAACAGTTGATTCCTATTGAAGAGGATGTTTCTAGAACTGACGCGATTCCTGATGAAATTGTTGATCAAATGCGTGAGCTAGGGCTATTTGGGCTTTCAATTCCCGAAGATTATGGGGGGCTGGGGCTGACCCTTGAGGAAGAGGTGAACGTGATTTTTGAGCTGTGCCATGCCTCTCCAGTATTTCGATCCATGATCGGAACCAATGTCGGGATTGGCTCCTTAGGGATAGTCATTGCAGGAACAGAAGAGCAAAAGCAGAAATATCTGCCAAAGCTGGCAAGTGGGGAGATTATAGCATCGTTTGCCCTGACCGAGCCGGACGCCGGCTCGGATGCCGCCTCACTCCGAACGACCGCACGTCGTGATGGCAACAGTTACGTTATCAATGGGGTCAAGAGGTTCATTACAAACGCTCCCGAGGCTGGACTATTTACCGTATTTGCCAGGACTAACGCAGAAGAGAAAGGAGCGCGCGGTGTTAGTGCCCTTTTAGTGGAAAGAGATACACCGGGGGTCTCCCTTGGCAAAAATGAAAAGAAAATGGGCCAGCAGGGTGGGCATGTCTGTGATGTGATTTTTGACGATTGTCGAGTACCGGCTTCCTGCTTGCTCGGAAAAGAAGGAACGGGTTTCAAGACCGCTATGAAGATACTTGACAAATCTAGGACGCATATTGCTTCGGTCTGCGTTGGTGCTGCGGAGCGGATTATTGAAGAATCGGTGCGTTATGCGGCAGAGCGAAAGCAGTTTGGAAAAGTAATTGGTGAATTCCAGCTGATACAGGCCATGCTTGCGGATAGCAAGGCCGAGGCATATGCGGCCCGTTGCATGGTTCTGGATGCGGCAAGAAAGTACGATGAGGGGAAGAAAATTACCACGGAATCTTCCTGTTGCAAGCTTTTCGCTTCTGAAATGGTTTGTAGGGTTGCAGACCGGGGTGTTCAGATACATGGCGGGTACGGATATACCCACGAATATGCTGTGGAGCGGTTTTATCGTGATATGCGTCTGTTCAGGGTTTTTGAAGGGACCAGTCAGATCCAGCAACTGATTATTGCCCGTAACATGCTCAAGGAATTGTGAGGATACAGAGAAACAATCCTTTACTAAATTAGTCGCGTGCTTTTAACCAAATTAAATTAAAGGAGGCCACATGGATATCGATGCCATCGTCAAAGGCCGCCGAAGCATCCGCAAATACCAACCGCAGGAAGTCTCCCGGCAGATACTGGAGGACATCCTTGCAACTGCTCTGTGGGCACCATCAGGTAGCAATCGGCAGGACTGGGAAGTGATTGCGGTTAGGGGTGAAAAGCGGGATCAGCTCGTGGCTATCGTGGAAGGAGCTAAACACCATATCCAACCTAACCTAGAAAAGCTTTTCCCAGAGAAAATCATTCAACTCTCCATGCAGTTTTTTAAAGATCTCGGTGGTGCCCCAGCGGTCCTGCTTGTTTACATTCCGTGCAAGGAGTCTCAGTGTGAAACGGCCCAAGATAAGCGTGGGCGGTTTCGCCCAGATGTCCAGCACTTTGATCGTCTCCTCTCGGCCGCAGCACTTATCCAGAACCTGCTTCTCACCGCCCACGCTCATGGGTTGGGAACTTGTTGGATGGTTGGTCCCAAGTACGTTGAGGAGAAGATCAACGACCTCTTCGGGATGACGGATAAGGAGTTGGTATCCATCATCCCCATTGGCTACCCTGACCAGACGCCCCCGGCTCCACCCCGGAAAGAGGGTGTCATCCGCTGGGAAGGCTTTTGAGGAATATTTTGTTTGCCATCGGTAGATTGTAGATCTGAAGTTTAGAGTTTCAGACGATCTTTGAAAAACAGCGGGAGTCGATATCGAGAGGGATCTTCCCCAGCGGCGTATCGGTCAGTAACATCAGATTCAAACGAAGCGATGCGCTGGCCTGTTTCAAGCCGGCAAGATCCGAATCTTTGTACGATGCCAGATGCCCAGGAAGCCGCCGCTCCGAAGGCAGTTTGGCATGATCGAAAATGTGCTTGACCAACTTCCGGTCCGCCCGCAAATCCTCAACGTCGTTCTGGTCGGCCCGTCCTAAAGCGAGGTTGCAGACCAAAGGGAGCAGGAACTGGTCTTCGGAAAAGCCGCTCTAGATCTTTTTGACCTTGATATGCTGACGGATGACCGAGCGCAGCTTGGTCTGGTCGGCCACCTCCATGAGCTGTCGCAGGCCGGCAACTGAGGTCATTGCCGTAGGGGCCGCCTCAAAGCGAGCGCCACGGAGCTGATAATCTTCGGAAACACGTTTCACCTCAGAGATCGGAATCCTGTCAATCAGATGGCGCTTGAGAAGGGCAACCTTCTCCCGAGCCGTATAGTTCGCCGCTTTTTCGCATGGTGAATTTCTCCGTTCTCGCAGTCTAACTCAAACGGCGGGGTTCTCCAATTCACGATGACCCTAAACAGGTTAACCCGCGTCTGACCTTCCCCCGGTTTAGTGGACACCGGATTAGGCTGCAAGTTTAAAATAGGCCGCTTCGTATTCAGCCGGGCTTTTGTAGCCCAGCGTTGAGTGTAGACGGCGCCAGTTATAGAACCTCTCGATGTACTCAAAAATACTCTGGCGAGCGTGGAAGCGGGTCGGATATCTCTGGTGAAATACCAGTTCCTGCTTCAGGCTGCCAAAGAAACTTTCAATTGGGGCGTTGTCCCA
>NZ_VNIB01000005.1 GCF_008124615.1 Geothermobacter ehrlichii | reverse complement strand
CTGAACAACAGGCCGAGAAAGTGCCTCGGCTACCGGACGCCCCAGGAAGTGTTCGATGAAGCCAGGGGTGGTGCACTTGCAAATTGAATCCACCCGGGATCCGTTCTTCCACGACATCCTCGCCCGCGTCCTGAAAGAGGCCGGACGGGTGGAAAGCATCGTCCGCAACCTGCTCGCCTTTGCCCGCGACACCCCTAACCAGCATCATCCCCTGGACCCGGCCAAGGTGATCGAGGAAACCCTCTCCCTCTGCCAGACGCAGCTGGTCACCAGCGGCATCCACCTGCAGGTCGATACGGCGCCCGATCTGCCATGCATCCGGGGGAACAGACAGCAGCTCATCCAGGTTCTGCTCAACCTGATCAGCAATGCGCGCAACACGCTGAACGAGAAATATCCGGAGACCGATCCCGCCAAGATTCTGCACATCACCACCTCCCGATGTCGGCACGAGGGACGCGACATGGTCTGCCTGTCGGTCGAGGACAGGGGGAGCGACATTCCGCAGCACCATCTCGCCCACGTCAAGGAACCGTTTTTCACCACCAAACCCGAGGGCAAGGGAACCGGACTGGGACTGAGCATCAGTCACGACATCATCAAACAGCACGGCGTCGCATTGGAAATCACCAGCGTACCCGGAGAAGGAACCCGTATCGACATCCGGCTGCCCATCGAGGAAGAAAGGACGGAACCGCAGGGCAACGGCACAGCCCGTTGACGCCACCCCGAACAGCCACCCTGCCAAGCCATGAAAGTTATGGCGCCCTGAAATATAAGATCGTCAACAAAGAAACCGAGAACTGCAAGATCCTGCATCACCATCGACGGACAGGAATATGAGAAACTGTTGACAAAGGTCTACAAAAAGGCCAAATTTCCCTGACCGCACAACTTCATCGGCCTGCTGAAAAATTTTAAAAGTACGTTGAATGCCGATGGTTGAGGGTAACGCAGTAGGCGAGCCTTTTTCAGCAGCCCGCCCATTTTACTTCCCGGAGGAGACGGCTTCATGAAATTCACCATCGCCGGCACCCAGAACATCTCCCGCGACTGCATGGTCTGCGGGGTGAAAAATCCCTACGGGCTGAAAACCCGCTTCTACGAAACCGAAGAGAAGGAAGTGATCGCGGTCTTCACACCGCAGGCCGTGCACCAGAGCTATCCGCAGGTGGTGCACGGCGGCATCACCGCCGCCATCCTGGACGAGACCATCGGCCGGGCCATCGTCCCCCACACTGACGCCATGACCTTCGGTGTCACCATCGACCTGAAGGTGAACTACAAGAAGCCGGTACCCTACGACGTCGAGCTGAAAGCCGTCGGCCGCATCACCAGTTACAACGGCCGCATCTTCGAGGGTACCGGCGAGCTCTACCTGCCCGACGGCACCATCGCCGCCACCGCCGAAGGCAAGTACCTGCGCCGCGCCCTGAACAAGTTCACCAGCATCGAGTTCATCGACGAGCACTGGTTCAAGCCCAAAGACTGCCCGACCGAGATCACCATCGGCGGAACTGAAAAATCAGCCACAGAAGACTAGCCCCAGCTCCCCGATTTATCACGCTTAATCCGGGCTGTCCCGCCGCAATTCAGGACGGACGTATTGAGACACAGATTGCAACTCCTCGTCTTGGGTTTTGCCCCCTCAGAACACCGGCACACCGACCGATTCCTGTTGACAAGGAAAAGAGGGTTGCAATACATTGTCTCGAAAAGGGGAGTAGCAACCGGCGAGAGACAACGCCGGCCCGCGATACGTCATTACGGTGGTTCCGCCACTCGGGCGCGGGGTTGCGACGCTTAAGTCGAAATCTGCGAGACCTTTATCCAAAGCATGGCAACATGCCGCGGGTAAAGGTCTTTTCTTTTGCCTGCGGCACCCAAAGAGTACGGAGGTAAAAGAAATGAACCGCATCAAGACAGCCTTGCTTCTCACCTGTCTCACCCTGCTGCTCGTCGCCATGGGCAATGCCATCGGCGGCCAGTCCGGCATGATCCTCGCCCTCTTCATCGCCGGTGTCACGAATTTTCTTTCCTACTGGCACTCAGACAGAATCATCCTCAAGATGTACAAAGCCCGGGAAGTCTCGGCAACGGAGTATCCGGCTCTCTACGGCATGATCTATCGTCTCGCCCAAAACGCCGACATGCCGATGCCCAAGGTCTATATCATCCCCTCCGCAAGCCCCAACGCCTTTGCCACCGGACGCAACCCCCAGAATGCAGCCGTTACTGCCACTGAAGGGATCATGCAACTGCTTTCCGAAGAGGAACTCGAAGGGGTCATGGCCCACGAACTTGCCCACGTTCAGAACCGTGACACCCTGATCGCCACCATTGCCGCCACGTTCGCCGGGGCGATTGCCGTGCTCGGCAACATGCTACAGTGGAGCGCTCTCTTCGGCAGTAGCAGCAACAACGATGACGAAGAAGGCGATGGTCTGCTCGGCGGCCTGGCCATGGCTTTCATCGCCCCCCTGGCAGCGACGCTGATTCAGATGGCCGTTTCACGCTCCCGTGAATACCAGGCTGACACCACCGGAGCCCGCATCTGCGGCAAACCACAGGCGCTGGCAAGCGCCCTACGCAAGCTGCAGCTGGGTGTCCAGGCGGTGCCGATGAAAGAGGCGCCCCCCACGACATCCCACTTGTTTATCGTCAATCCCCTGGCAGGCACCGCGGCACTCAGGCTTTTTTCAACTCATCCACCGATGGAAGAACGCATTTCCCGGCTGGAAGCCATGGCTTCCGGGCAGGATGCGTAAACGGGCCTGCCAAAACATCATCTGCGGGCTCCTGGGCATTTCAACCAGTCGATTGAAGGTGAAAAAATGACAGTTCAAACGATACGTGATTTTCTGAAACTCGAATCATTCAGCGGCCTGTTGTTGATCGGCGCCATGCTGCTGGCGCTCTTGTGTGCCAACACACCCCTGGCAGGGCTCTACGGTGTTTTTCTGCAGACTCACGTTGAAGTCCAGATCGGTGCCCTGGAACTCGCCAAACCTCTGTTGCTCTGGATCAATGATGGGTTGATGGCGATCTTCTTTTTGTTGGTCGGCCTTGAAGTGAAGCGTGAAATTCTCGAAGGAGAATTGTCGAGTTTGCCGCAGATTGCCTTGCCGGGCATTGCCGCCGTTGGCGGCATGCTGGCCCCGGCACTGATCTACATCTGGATCAACCGGGCAAATCCGGACACCTTGCAAGGCTGGGCCATCCCTTCGGCGACGGACATCGCTTTTGCCCTGGGGGTGCTGGCTCTGCTCGGCAAAAATATCCCCGGTTCACTCAAGTTGTTTTTGATGACCCTGGCAATTCTCGACGATCTCGGTGCCATCATCGTCATCGCCCTTTTCTACACCAGCAATCTTTCGGCCCTGTCTCTGTTGCTGGCGTCTCTGGCCATAGTGGCTTTGATTGTCATGAACCGACTTGGTGTAACCCGCATTGCCGCCTACATCGTTGTTGGGGCTCTTCTCTGGATCTGTGTTCTCAAGTCCGGGGTTCATGCAACCCTTGCCGGCGTCGTGCTGGCTTTCACAATACCGCTGAGAGCGAAAGATCTGCATGGTCACTCGCCCCTGCGACACCTGGAGCACAACCTGCACCCCTGGGTGGCCTTCGGCATTCTTCCTCTGTTTGCATTTGCCAACGCCGGTGTTTCCCTGGCCGGGATGACCCCCGCCGCACTCCTGGCCCCCCTCCCTATGGGAATCGCCGCCGGGCTTTTTGTCGGCAAACAACTTGGCATCGTCGGTTTTTCCTGGATTGCGGTGAAACTCAGGCTGGCCCAACTGCCCAAGGGGGTCAACTGGCGTGAGTTCCATGGCATGGCGGTGCTCTGCGGTATCGGTTTCACGATGAGTCTGTTTATTGCCTCCCTGGCTTTCGAAGGCAGCAGTCCAGAGACAGGAGAGGCTGCCCGGCTCGGAATTCTCGTCGGATCTCTCGCCTCTTCTTTTGGGGGGTATTTTCTGTTGCGACAGGCGACGGCAGGACGGGACAAGACACCCCAGACCGGGGCAATTTGAGAATGGCAGAAAAGTTTGCAGAGCCAAGCCTTGAATCACTGGTCGGCCTGGCTCGGAATACGCAGATTCAGGGGCAAGATAAAAGGGGCTGCCCATGCCGCTGCCAGGGGAAACCCCTCACCGTCCACGTTACGTGACCCACAGTCTGGGCCCGGACTGCGGCATTGCGCTATACTCTGGGTGACATCACGCAACGGGGAGCATGACAGAGATGGAACCCTACCAGGGCTACGAACTGGGGCCGATCCGGCCGCCGAGCGAGGCGCAGAGCCTGCTGCTGCGCATCACCCGAAACTGTCCGTGGAACCGCTGCACCTTCTGCGGCATCTACAAGGGAGAACGGTTCAGCGTCCGCCCGGTGGAGCACGTCAAGCGGGACATCGACCGGATCCGGCAGCATGTCAGCGCCATCGAACGGGTCGTCAACCGGCCAGGCGGCGGCGACCGGCGCGACCTTCTCGCCCTGCAGCCCGAGCGGCCGGCCAGCGAGCGGCTGGCCTTCCAGGCCGCCCTGAACTGGCTGTACAGTGGCATGAAATCGGTCTTTTTGCAGGACGCCAACAGCCTGGTCGTCAAGCCCGACCATCTGGTCGCGATCCTCAACCACCTGCGCGAGGCTTTTCCACAAATCGAACGAATCACCTCCTACGCCCGCTCACACTCGATTGCCCGCATCAGCGACGAGGACATGGCCCGGCTGGCGGCCGCCGGTCTCAACCGGATTCACATCGGCCTGGAATCAGGCGCCGACGCCGTGCTGGAATTTGTCAAAAAGGGCGTGGACAAGGAGACCCAGGTCATCGCCGGGCAGAAGGTGAAGCGGGCCGGCATCGAGCTGTCGGAATATTTCATGCCCGGGCTGGGAGGCGAAAAATTCTCGCGGGAAAACGCCCTGGAAACGGCCGAGGCGCTGAGCCGGATAGATCCCGACTTCATCCGCATCCGCAGTTTGGCCATTTCCCCCGAGCTCGAGCTGTTCCAGGACTGCCAGTCCGGAGCCTTCCGCAAGCTTGGCGAGGTCGGTATGGTCGAGGAGCTGCTGCTGTTCCTGGAAAACCTGCGGGGCATCCACAGCCGGGTCAAAAGCGACCACGTGCTGAACCTGTTTCCGGAAGTGGACGGCCGCCTGCCGGACGACCGCCAGCGGCTGACCGCCCCGCTGCGCGCCTTTCTGGCCCTGGCGCCGGACGAACAGCTGCTCTGCGTCGTCGGCCGACGAACGGGCATCTTCTCCCGCTTTGCCGACCTGTACGACCCCACACGCCGACGTCAGGTGGAAGCCCTCTGCGCCGAGCACCAGATCACCCTGGACAATCTGGATGATTTCAGCACCCGGATGATGGCGCAGTTGATCTGAATCCAATCCTGATCAGGTTTGAAGGTCCAGTTCAGGAACATATGCCAGCAAAGGCACAAAACGGAAGGTGCCGGGAAACAGCAGAGCGCCGAGAAAGCCGCAACCCCAAGGATTCATGGCAGCAATGAGCATGAAACAGCCGGGCAGGTCAGACGCCCGGCGGTAATTATTGTTCGAGCGGTACAGCGTAACCCGTCACCCCGCCAAGGGCGGAAGTGTCAGGGGAATGCTATCTCTGTACACTATTAACCATGCGCCCCGGTCGATCATCGACCGGAACAAGCCCGGCCGGAAAACAGTTGACATGAGACCGCACCGGTTGGTTTGAGAAAATCCGGCAGCAGAATCCGTTATTTCCGGTCCAACACTTCCCGCACCTTGACGCACAGGGCCTGCATTCCGAACGGTTTCGGGATGAAATTCACATTTTCGTTCAGAACACCGTGGTGGGCGATGACGTTGGCCGTATATCCGGACATGAACAGACTCTTCAGGTTCGGATAAAGGGCCGTCAGATTTCGGGCCAGGTCCCGCCCGTTCATCTCAGGCATAATCACGTCGGTCATGAGCAGGTGAATTTCGCCAGAGTGCGCCTCGGCCAGACGCAGAGCTTCGCCCGGTGATGAAGCGGGTAACACAGTGTAGCCCTGCTGTTCGAGCATTGTTTTTGTCGCATCCAAGATGGCCGGTTCGTCCTCAACCAGCAGGATGGTTTCCTGGCCGCATGGGGCAGTCACCCCATGTCCATCCTGCCGGGGTAGTCTGGCTTCACCTTGGTATCGGGGAAGATAAATCTTGAACGTGGTCCCATGGCCCGGTTCGCTGTAGACGTTGATGAATCCATTGTTCTGTTTGACGATGCCGTACACCGTAGCCAACCCCAGGCCGGTACCTTGCCCCGTTTCCTTGGTGGTAAAGAACGGCTCAAAGATATTGGCAAGGGTCTCCTTGTCCATCCCGCAGCCGTTGTCACTCACGGCCAGCAAGACATACTTGCCGGGGATTGATCCTGTGTGCCGGGCACAGTAGTCATTGTCGAAGGTGACGTTGCGCGTTTCAATGGTGATTTTGCCCGTATCCGCAATTGCGTCTTGGGCGTTGACGCAGAGGTTGGCCAGGATCTGGTTGATTTGGGCGGGATCCATTTTGACCTGTCCCACGCCGGAATCGGGCAGCCACACCAGATCGATGTTCTCGCCGATGAGTCGCCGCAGAATCTTCAGTGTGCCCTCCACGGTCTTATTAAGGTCGAGCACTTTGGGTTCGACCATTTGCCTGCGGGCGAAGCCCAGCAGCTGCCGGGTGATATCCGCCGACCGCTCGGCGGCTTTGCGGATTTCCAGCAAGATGGGGAAAAGCGGCCGGGTTGGGTCGACCCGGCCCATGGCTATTTCCGCGCAACCGAGGATCACGCTCAACATGTTGTTGAAATCGTGGGCCACCCCTCCTGCCAGCCGTCCCACCGACTCCATCTTCTGGGCCTGCTGAAGCTGGGTCGCTACCTGGAGATATTCCGTAATGTCCCGCTTGACCGCTACATAACTGACAATTTGCCCCGAACGATCTTTCACCGGTGAAATGGTTGCGTCCACGGTGAAAAGGGTTCCGTCTTTGCGCTTGTCGACTATGCGACCCTGCCAGGTTTTGCCACTGGTGATGGTTCCCCAAAGATCCCGATAAAAGGACTGGCCATGCTCGCCGCTCTTGAGGATGCGCGGAGTTTGACCAAGGACTTCCTCGCGGGTATAGCCGGTAATGGCCTCGAAAGCCGGGTTGACGTACTGAATGGTCCCCGCAAGGTCAGTGATGAAGATTATCTCGCCGACATGCTCGATGGCCGCAATCAACCGTTCCCTTTCGGCTTCGGCCCGCTTGCGCTCGGTGATGTCCGTGACCAAGGCCCGGAACACCGGCGGTCCGGCGCTCTCTATGAGCTGCAAGTGCACTTCAACCGGATACATGCTGCCGTCTACACGGCGGTATTCTGTCTCGAACACTAAACGCTGAAGTTCGTGCCGACGCAGCGGCGCGATCAACTCCTCAAACGTCTCGCGGGTGAAGGTCGGCTTCAGGTCCAGCGGCGTCATTTCCAGCATCTGTGCCATCGTATACCCGAGGTTTCGCAGCGCAGCATCGTTGATGAAGAGGAAGCGCAGAGTATCGGCGGCGAAGATGTAGATCTCGTTGAGACTAGCCCTGATGGTCTCGGCCAGCAGCCTTTGTGCTTCTTCCGCCTGCCGCTTCTCGCTTTGGTTGCGGAACACCAACACCACGCTGGTGATGTCGCCCTGCACGTTACGGATGGGAATGGCCGAAGCGGCGATAGGCCGCTCCACGCCGTCCTTGGCGATCAGCAGGGTGTTGGTGGCCAATCCCAGCATCAGGTGACCATCGCGGAGGACCTTGGCGATCAGGTCCTCCGCCTTTTCCCCCGTTTCTTCGTGAACTAAGCGGAAAACCTCTTCCACCTGTTTTCCGCGGGCCTCGGCGTCCGTCCAGCCGGTGAGGGCTTCGGCCACGGGGTTGAGCAGTTTCACGCGACCCCTGACGTCGGTGGCGATCACGCCGTCGCCGATGGCTTTCATCATGATGTTGTGGAGCTCCGCGTCGGCGCGCATGGCGGCCCAAATTTTGGCCAGTTCCCGGCTTCCCAAGCCGAGCAGCGAGAGCAGGACCACCGCAACACCACCCAGCTTCAGCCATATGGCTTGCCGGACCGTGGTAAGAGCCTCTCTTGGCAAATGGGCCACCGACTTCCAGACGTATTTTTTGTTCTCAATCTCCCCACGACTCTGCGCGAAGGAATCAGCGGCACCAGTACTGGATTTCTGACCGGCGAGCAGGGGATATACAGTTTGCCATGTCCACAAGCCGTCAGACATTTGAATCTGGCCATTGTCGGACGCACTAATTTTCTCCCATGCCTCGGGATTTCGCACAGCCAGGCTCAGTTCCGGCTTTTTGAACATGAACCCCCATTCATCGGCAGGGTTCGGGCTTTTCAGCCAGTAACCCTCGCCATTCACTAGCATGATGTGGTCGGCAATATGGCTGGTGGCTTCTGCAAAGGCATCAAGCATATTGCGCCCGTAGTAATTCAGGATGACGATACCCCGTTTTGCCCCCTGACTGTCGGTCACCGGCGTCGCGACTCGCAGCATGGGTTTGAACGGCACCTCGACCTTGCCTTGCTCGATGTTCAGGTCGAGCGGCGAAACAAAAACCTCGCCGGGCTGCAACTTGAAAGTGCCGGTAAAGTAGTAGCGTTTACCTTTGCTCTGCAACTTGGAGGTCGGAACGACCACAGCCTTGCCTTCCGCGTAATCAACCCGAACAATCTCCATGCCTGTTTCGTCCAGCCAGCGTATCTGGTCGTAGATGCCTTTGCTGCGCGAGAAATTGGCAAAGTCATTGGCTAGAAGTTGCAGCGATTTGGACGAGGGATCATCTAGTGCGTTTTTCAGGGCGCTGTACGTAGAAAGGAAACTCAGGTCGCGGGAAATGCTTTCCAGATTACGCGCGAGAACACTAGAACCGAGATTGACGTTCAAGGTCTCCTGGCTGAGCAGCCGGGTCATCTCGCGCTCTATTTCGGTGCGGCCGTAGAGGAAAATTCCGGCCAGCAGGGCAAGCACTGATGCAGACAGGGCGATCTTCATCCAACGTGGAATCATCACTTTGTCCTGTTTTAATTGGCTACCGCCCTGGAATTTCGGGTTCTATTCCTCGGCCCAGCTTCTCAGAACCTCTTTGTCGAACCGATAATCTTTTCCGACTTTGAATCCCTGGACTGTTCGACGGGATCGATGCCGGAAATATCGTTGTGATAGCGGGCGACCTGGGCCAGATCCTCGGAAAAATTCCACTTGGTCAGCACCGCCTCACCGACCTCGGCATGTCCGTAGGGAAAGAAGAGAGCCTCCATCTCCTCCTCGCTCCCCTCACCATTGCAGACCGCCTCCATCACCTTGCGGAACTTTTCAGGGTCCAGATTGTTGAACACCATCTTGCCGTTATGACGGAAGAGTCCGGCGACAAAGGCTTCCTCCGGATCGGCCGACTTGAACCAGACCGCCACCATCCGCGAACCGATGGTGCAGCCGAGCGAATCCTCCCACAGTATCTTCTCCATCAGCCCGCAGGATTTGTTGATCCCTCTGATAGTCGCAGCAAACACCAAACTTTTAACAGTTTTTTCGCCCAGAATAACAATGGCATGTTCAAGGGAGGTGATTTTGCGTCGCAGGCTGTAAAAAGATGAGTTAACGATTTTCAGTACACGGGCTGAAACAGCCTGGTCGCTGGCAATGGTCTTGGCCAGCTTCCCTGCGGTGGTGTCCGGTTTCTGGGGCATTTCCAGCACCTTCACAGCAACGATCGGCATGGGAGGCAAATCGCCGATAGCTCGGACAATAGCTTGCAGTTCTTTGTTTTTCACGCCATTCCCTCCGCAAGGCAATGACTTACTTTAATCTTATCGTCGCAAGTAAAGATGGCTTAACATTTTTTCAATCCCCCCCACGGTGGGGAAACTTACGCCTTCACCCAACCTCCGGAATACTCTCCCAGCGTGTGGTGTAGGCCGGTGACAGATGTGCCTGGCGCATGAACCAGTCCTTCTGCGGGCGCTGGCCGCCGAACCAGACCTTGCCCCGCCCGCCGTGGTTGATGGCGTCGATGGCCCGCATCAGCCTGTCGCTTCGGTCATGGTCCGCTTCGGCCGCGAACAAATCGGGCTGCACCTGGTCGGGAGTACAGAAATCGCCGAGCATCACCCCGGCCTTGGCGTAGCGGCAGCCGTCCTGCCAGATGTCGTCGAACAGGCGGGTGACAAGGGCCAGAATTTCCAGGCTGTCGGCGCTGGGACAAGGCAGCGTGCCGGTGGCGGCGTTGTTATAGCCGGGGCCGGTTCCATCAAACGGACTGGTCCGGATGAAGAGATGAACCATGCGGGCCAGCTGTCCTTCCCTGCGCAGCTTTTCGGCGGCGCGGGCGGCGAACTCGTACACCGCCTGGCGCACATCCGCATAATCAGTCAGCTTCTCGCCGAAGGAGCGGGAGCAGACGATCTGCTTTTTCGCCGCCGGCATCGCCTCCAGATCGATGCAGCTCTCCCCGTTCAGCTCGCGCACGGTCCGCTCCAGCACCACCGAATAGCGCCTCCGGATGCGGCGCGGCTCCGTGCGGGCCAGATCGAGCGCCGTGGTCACGCCCAGCTTCTGCAGGCTGGCGGCAAGCCGCCGGCCGACGCCCCAGACCTCACCGACCGGCGCGATCGCCAGCAGGCGCTGCTGCTTTTGCGGGTCACTCAGGTCGACCACACCGCCGGTCGCCTTGAACTTCTTGGCGGCGTAGTTGGCCAGCTTGGCCAGGGTTTTGGTCGGCCCGATGCCGACGCTTACCGGCACGCCGACGTGCTTGTGGACGGTGGCGCGGATCTCCTGTCCATATTCCACTGGCGAGGCAACGCCGCTCAGGTCGAGAAACGCCTCGTCGATGGAGTAGATCTCCAAGTCGGGACTGAACCGTTCGAGAGTCTGCATCACCCGGGCGGAGATGTCGCCGTACAGGGCGTAGTTGGAGGAAAAGACCCGGACGTTGTGACGCCTCACCGTCTCCCGCACCTTGAACAGGGGCGCACCCATGCCGATTCCCAGCGCCCTGGCCTCCGAACTGCGGGCGACGACGCAGCCGTCGTTGTTGGAGAGCACGACCACCGGCACCTTCTTCAGGTCCGGCCGGAACAGGCGCTCGCAGCTGCAGTAGAAGTTGTTGCAGTCGACCAGGGCGAAACGTCTCATGGCCGGCGCAGGGTATGAATGACCGTGGTGACCACGCCGAAGATCTCCAGCTCGGCCCCTTCCGGCACCGGCACCGGCGCGTGCCGGCGGTTCATCGGCACCAGCCGCACCTCGGGCTTCAGCTCCAGCCTCTTCACCGTCAATTCGCCGTTGAACTCGGCGATGACAACATCGCCGTGCCGGGCCTCCAGCGAGCGGTCGACCACCAGCACGTCACCGGGAAAGATGCCGGCCTCAATCATCGAATCCCCCTGCGCCCGGACAAAGTAGGTGGCGGCGGGATTCCTGACGCAGAGTTCGTTCAGATCGAGGGTACGCTCCTTGTAGTCGGAAGCCGGCGAGGGAAAGCCGGCCGGCACCGCGTCGAGAAAGAGGGGAATGTCGAGCCGGTCGAAGTCACCGGCGCGACCGATGGATTCGGCGTTCATGGACCCTCCTGGCGATACGTCTTTCAGCATTGCGGCACACCCCAGCATACGGCCGGGCGTGACGAAATACGACATTTCACTTACAGAACGGGAAAGGAAAACCGGAACCATGCGCTGCCGCGGATGACGCCGATGAGCGCGGAGGCGTACCTGAATGGTACGCCGCACAAGTGAAGAGGCACCCAACGCCGGGCTGGCGGAAAAGAACCGCCCCTGCCAAACCTGCCGGCAAGAGGGACGCCCTCCACCAGCCCACCCCGTTCAAGGGCGAGGAGTTTTTCGTCAGATCAAGGCGGGCGCCGATGAGCGCGGAGGCGTACCTGGATGGTACGCCGCACAAGTGAAGAGGCACCCAACGCCGGGCTGGCGGAAAAGAACCGCCCCTGAAAAAAAAGGGCCGGACCCTGCGGATCCGGCCAAAGACATCCGTTGTGACGACGGATAGGGTTCAGCCAAGTACAACCAGCAGATCGCCCTGGTCGACCTGGTCGCCTTCCTGGCAGAGAATCTCCTTGACCTCGGCAGAGATCTTCGCCTTGACGTTGGTCTCCATCTTCATCGCCTCGGTGGTCAGCAGGGTGTCCCCCTCCTTGACCACGTCGCCGACCTTGACCAGCAGCTTGAACACCTTGCCCGGCATGGGAGCACCGACCTGACGTTCGTCGTCCGGGTCGGCCTTCTGCCGGCTCGACCCGCCCGCCTCCACCGACAGGTCCTTGACCTGGGCGGTGCGCGGCATGCCGTTCAGCTCGAAGTAGATGTTGCGGGTGCCGTCCTCCTGCACCCGGCCGATGGCGTTGAGCTTGATGATCAGGGTCTTGCCCTCTTCGATGTCGATGGTCACCTCGTCACCGACATCGAGACCGTAGAAGAAGACCGGCGTCGGCAGCACCGAGGTGTCGGAATAGGTCTGGCGATGGCGGTCGAACTCCTCGAAGACACCGGGATAGAGAACCGCCGACAGCACGTCGCGGTCGCTGACGGGATGACCCAGCTTTTTCTCCAGCTCCTCCTTTTTCGCTTTGAGGTCGACCGGCTCCAGCAGTTCGCCCGGCCGGCAGGTCAGGGGCTGCTCGTCCTTGAGGATGATCTTCTGCAGCTCCTTGGGAAAACCGCCGTAGGGCTGGCCGATCATCCCCTTGAAGAAGTCGATGACGCCCTGGGGGAAGGTCAGCTCATGCCCCCGCTCGAAGATGTCCTCCGGCTCGAGGTTGTTCTGCACCATGAACATGGCCATGTCGCCGACGATCTTGGAGCTGGGGGTCACCTTGACGATGTCGCCGAACATGTCGTTGACCTTGCGGTACATCTGCTTGCACTCTTCCCAGCGATCGCCGAGACCGAGCCCCTCGACCTGCGGCTTGTAGTTCGAATACTGGCCGCCGGGAATCTCGTGCTCGTAGACCTGGGCGGTTCCGCTGCGCAGCTCCGACTCGAAGGGAGCGTAGTAGGTGCGCGCCGTCTCCCAGTAGTTGGCCAGTTCCTGCAGACCCTGCCTGTCCAGCTTGGGATCCCACAACGTCCCCTCAAGCGCGGCCAGCAGCGCATTCAGGTTGGGCTGGGCGGTCAGCCCCGACACCGAGGACAGGGCGGCGTCGACCACGTCGACCCCGGCCTGGGCCGCCATCAGCAGCATGGCGCCGCCGTTGCTCGAGGTGTCGTGGGTGTGCAGATGCACCGGAATGCCGATCTCGTTCTTCAGCGCCTTGATCAGCTTTTCGGCGGCGAAGGGCTTGAGCAGGCCGGCCATATCCTTGATCGCCAGGATGTGGGCGCCCATCTTCTCCAGCTCTTTGGCCATGTCGACGTAGTACTTGAGCGGATACTTGTCACGCTTCGGGTCGAGGATGTCGCCGGTGTAGCAGACTGCCGCCTCGCAGACGGCGCCCGATTCGCGCACCGCCTCCATCGCCACCTGCATCCCCTTGGTCCAGTTCAGCGAGTCGAAGACGCGGAAAATGTCGATGCCGCTCTCGGCCGCCTTGCGCACGAACTCGCGCACCACGTTGTCGGGATAGTTGGTGTATCCGACGGCATTGGAACCGCGCAGCAGCATCTGGAAACAGATGTTGGGAATCTTCTCCCGCAGCCGGTCGAGACGCTCCCAGGGATCCTCGAAAAGGAAGCGCATGGCGACGTCGAAGGTCGCCCCGCCCCACATCTCGAGCGAGAAGAGCCCCCCGCCCAGGTGCGCCGTCGCCTCGGCGATCCGGTCCAGGTCGGCGGTGCGAAAGCGGGTGGCCATCAGCGACTGATGGGCGTCGCGCATGGTGGTATCGGTAATCAGCAGCTGCTTGTTCTCCCGGACCCAGGCGGCCAGCCCCTCCGGGCCCTTCTCGCGCAGGATGTCGCGGCTGCCGCGCGGCAGCGGCTTGCCGTAGGGAATCTCGGGCACCCGCGGCTCCCGCAGGTCGCGAAAATGCAGGCGCTTGTGCTCCGCGATGCCGGGATAGCCGTTGACCGTGACATGACCGATGTAGGAGAGGATCTTGTTCGCCCGGTCCTTCTTCACCGGCAGTTTGAACACCTCGGGATGGGTTTCGAGGAACGAGGTGTCGTACTTGCCGCCGAGAAAGTCGGGGTGGGTGATGACGTTCTCGAGAAAGCCGATGTTGGTCTTGACGCCGCGGATGCGGAACTCCTGCAGAGCCCGGTTCATGGTGCGGGCGGCCTGCTGCAAATTGCGGCCGAAGGTCGACACCTTGACCAGCATCGAATCGTAGTGCGGCGTGATCTCCGCCCCGGCGTAGGCGCTGCCGGCGTCGAGACGCACGCCGAGACCGGCCGCCGAGCGATAGACCTTGAGGGTGCCGAAGTCGGGCGCGAAGTTGTTGGCCGGGTCTTCGGTGGTGATGCGGCACTGGATGGCGGCGCCACGCAGCTCGATGTCCTTCTGGCTCCTGATACCGATTTCCGGATCGGACAGCCTGTGCCCGGCGGCGACCAGAATCTGCGCCTGCACCAGATTGCGCATGGTCACCAGCTCGGTCACCGTGTGCTCGACCTGGATGCGCGGATTGACCTCGATGAAGTAGAACTTGCCGTCCCGGTCCATCAGGAACTCGACGGTGCCGGCATTGACATAACCGACGGCGTTGCCGATGGCCAGGGCGTAGTCACAGACCTGTTGCCGCTGCTTCTTGCTGAGGGTGATGGCCGGGGCGACCTCGATCACCTTCTGGTGCCGTCGCTGTATGGAACAGTCACGCTCGTACAGGTGCACCAGGTTGCCGTGCTTGTCGCCCAGCAGCTGCACCTCGATATGCTTCGGATTTTCGATGTATCTTTCCAGAAAGATGGCGGCGTTGCCGAAGGAGGCCTGCGCCTCGCTGGCGGCAGCGCGCATCCCCTCGATCAGCTCTTCGCGGTTGCGCGCCACCCGCATGCCTCGACCGCCGCCGCCGGCTGAGGCCTTGACAATGATCGGGTAGCCGGTCTTCTTGGCGAACAGCAGGGCCTCCTCTTCGGTCTGCACCGGCTTTTCGGTGCCGGGCACCACCGGAACGCCGGCCTCGATCGCCACCTTGCGGCCGGCCACCTTGTCGCCGAGCTCGCGCATGATCCGGGCGTGCGGGCCGATGAAGGCAATGCCGGCCCGTTCGCAGGCCTCGGCGAATTCCGGGTTTTCCGACAGGAAGCCGTAGCCGGGATGGATGGCGTCCACTTCCTTGCGGCGGGCCAGATCGACGATCTCCTCGAAGTCGAGGTAGGCGTCGATCGGCCCCTTGCCCTTGCCGACCAGGTAGGCCTCGTCCGCCTTGTAGCGGTGCAGGGACAGACGGTCCTGCTCTGAATAGATGGCCACCGTGCCGATTCCCAGCTCGGTGCAGGCGCGGAAGATGCGAATGGCAATCTCACCGCGGTTGGCCGCCATGATGCGGCGAAACTTGCGTACAGCCATGAAACCTCCTCCAGTCTCCCCCGCAGGGTTTTGGCCCCGCTAAAATAAAACGCTCAATTCCCCGAATATTTTTTATTCAAATTAAAAATTAGCTTAAATATCAATAAGTTACATGCAGCTTCAGCGCCCGCCCATCTAAGCAAAGGTGCTATTTGCTGTCAATATAAAAAAGTGTTTTACGCCCTAACCCCTTGATATGCAAACGCTTTCCCTAACCCTTCTCGCACTTTTTTCCATTTTTGTTATAAAATTACCATATCTTATTTTTTACCAGATATGTGACCAGCCTGCCGCACGCCTGCCGCCGCGACACGCGTGCGGCAGGCTGGTCATTTTTCGGCAGCAGCTTCTTGTCGCGCCGCGATGTCGAGAAACGGCTTGATCAGGTCGATGGGCAGCGGAAAGAGGATGGTCGAATTTCGTTCCGAGGCGATCTCGGTCAGGGTCTGCAGGTAGCGCAACTGCAGGGCGCCGGTTTCAAGACCGATGATATGCGCCGCCTGGCTCAGCTTTTCCGAGGCCTGCAGCTCGCCTTCGGCATGGATGATCTTCGAACGCCGCTCCCTTTCGGCCTCGGCCTGCCGCGCCATCGCCCGCTGCATCTCCGTCGGCAGGTCGATATGCTTGACCTCGACATTGCTCACCTTGACGCCCCAGCAGTCGGTCTGCCGGTCGAGAATCTTCTGCAGTTCGACGTTGATCTTGTCGCGGTGGGTGAGCAGTTCGTCCAGCTCCGACTGGCCGAGAACGCTGCGCAGGGTAGTCTGGGCGAGCTGGCTGGTGGCGTAGAGATAGTTCTCCACCTCGATCAGCGCCTTGTCGGGCTCCATGACGCGAAAGTAGATGACGGCATTCACCTTCACCGACACGTTGTCCCGGGTGATGACATCCTGCGGCGGCACATCCATGGCCACGGTGCGCAGGCTGACCTTGACCAGCTTGTCGACCACCGGAATGATGAATTTCAGGCCCGGCCCCCGCACCCCGGCGAAACGGCCGAGGCGAAAGACCACACCCCGCTCGTATTCGTAGAGAATCCTGATGGCGCTGCCGACGATCAGCAGCACGATGGCGACCAGGATGGCCCACAGAATCAGACTGAACGGAATCATGGCTCACCTTTCCTTTCCTCTTCGTTGTCTTTCGGCACCGGCGCCACCCTGAGCCGCATGCCGGGCAGAACCTCGCGCACCTCGACGATCTGGCCGTCGCCCACCGGCTCGTCGGCGACGGCGTCCCAATATTCGCCATGGACGAAAACCCGGCCACCCCGGGCCACCGACCCGTGGGCGATTCCCCGCTCGCCGACCATCCCCTCGAGACCGGAAACCACCCGCCCTTTCTGCGCCCGGATGACGTAAAAGAGCACCAGCAGAAACAGTCCGCTGAAAACCGCAACCGTCAGGACGATAACAGGCAGCGACACCCGCATGGCCGGGCTGTCGCTGTCGATCAGCATCAGCGAGCCGAGCGCCAGCGCGACGATGCCACCCACCGAAAGCATGCCGTAGGAAACGACCTTGATCTCGAGCAGGAAAAGAACGATGCCCAGCAGAATCAGCAGCAGTCCGACGCCATTGACCGGCAGAGTCTGCAGACCGAAAAAGGCCAGCAGCAGAGCGATAGCGCCTATGGCCCCCGGCAGGATGACGCCGGGCTGGGAGATTTCGAAAAAAATGCCGAGCATGCCGAGCATGAGCAGCATGTAGGCGATGTTCGGATTGCTCAGCACGTTCAGGATCCGGTCGCGCCAGCCCATCTCGACCTCGACCGGAACCAGGTCGCTCCCCGCAAAGCTCAGGGGCTTGCCGCCGCGGGTATAGGAGCGGCCATCGAGCTGTACCAGGGCCTGGCGGTAGGATTCGGCGACCAGGTCGATCACCCCGAGGCGCAAGGCCTCGACGGCTGGCGTCGACAGGCTTTCGCGCACAATCTTCTCTGCCCAGTCGGCGTCCCGACCGCGCTGCTGGGCGATGCTGCGGGCGTAGGCAACTGCGTCGTTGACCACCTTGGTCTCCATCACCCCGTCCTCCTTCCCGCTGTCCGGCGAAGGGCCGATGGTGACGGGATGCGCGGCTCCGATGTTGGTTCCCGGCGCCATGACGGCAAAATCGGCGGCCAGAGTGATCAGGGCGCCGGCTGAGGCGGCGCGCGCTCCGGACGGATGAACATGCACGATCACCGGCACCCGCGAGGTCAGCTCGGCCTTGATGATCTGGCGCATGGAACTGTCGAGACCGCCGGGGGTGTCGAGCAGCAGCACGAAGGCCTGGTTCTCGCGGTTGGCCAGTTCGAGCTGCCGCGAGATGAAATCCCCGGCCACGGGATTGATGGCCCCCTGCCAACTCACCACCCGCACACTACCGGCGGCCCCGGCGCAAACGGAGGTGACAGCGAGCACAATCGTCAAAAGGGCTCCCGTCACAGGGAGCTTTAGCAGCCAACGCATGCTTCAAGCTTATCAACCGGCCTTCCCCTGTCAACGGACCCGCCGCTCAGGACTTGCCGAGAGGCCGATTTGGTGCTAAGTTGACATGCGTCAATGAAATGACACCCTGGTCATCAGCCGACAGCCCTCTGTCCCGCCGGCTGACCGGCCTGTTTCGGGAGGGGTTGCATGAAAGAGCTGGCGCAGATTCTTCTTGTCGACGACGAGCCCAACAACCGCGAGGCGCTCTCCCTGCTGCTCACCGGCGCCGGCTACCAGGTCGATGCTGTCGGCACAGGCGAGGAAGCGATCCGGATTTTGCAGCGGACTCCCTACGCCATCGTCGTCACCGACCTCTTTCTCCCCGGCGTGAGCGGCATCGACATCCTCAAGAAAGTCAAGTCCGAAGCCCCCTACACCAACGTCATCCTCATCACCGGCAACGCCTCGGCCGAAACCGCCGTCGAGGCGATGAAGGAAGGCGCCTTCGACTACATCACCAAACCGGTCGATTTCGAAAAGCTGAAGATCCTGGTCGCCAAGGCGATGGAAAAGAGCCAGCTGGTGGCCGAAAACCTCTACCTGCGCCAGCAGCTGCGCGGCAAGTACCGCTTCGACAACATCATCGGCCACAGCCCGGCCATGCAGCAGGTCTTCGCCCGGCTGGAAAAGATCGTTCACACCGACTCGACCATCCTCATCCTCGGCGAATCCGGCACCGGCAAGGAGCTGGTCGCCAAGGCGATCCATTTCAACGGCAACCGTCGCAACAAACCCTTCATCGCCATCAACTGCGGCGCCATCCCCTCCGAGCTGCTCGAAAGCGAACTTTTCGGCCATGTGCGCGGTGCCTTTACCGGCGCGGTGGCCGACAAGCCGGGCAAGTTCGAGATGGCCAACGGCGGCACGGTCTTTCTCGATGAAATCGGCACCATGCCGGAGCGCCTGCAGATGAAACTGCTGCGGGTGCTGCAGGAGCAGGAGATCGAGCGGGTCGGCGGCAGCCGGCGCATCAAGCTCGACGTGCGGGTGATCTCGGCCACCAACGCCGATCTCGAAAAGGACGTCAAGGAGGGGCGGTTTCGCGAGGACCTCTACTACCGGCTGAACGTCATCCCCATCCAGCTCCCCCCCCTGCGGGAGCGCAGGGAGGACATTCCGCTGCTGGTCCGGCACTTCCTGCAGAAGACGTGCAACGAGATGGAGCGGCCGCTGATGTCGGTAACGCCGGAAGCGATGCGGGCCCTGGAAAACCACGACTGGCCGGGCAACGTGCGGGAGCTGGAGAACGTCATCGAGCGAACCGTGGCCCTGACCGACGGCGAACTGATCGACTATCCCGACCTGCCGCCGGCCATCGCCGGCAAGGCGTCCCTCGACCTGGCGGCGGACGCCCCCTCCCTGCGCCTGCCGGACGAAGGGCTCGACATGCCGGCGTTTATCGCCGACATCGAGCGGAGCCTGATCCGGGACGCCCTCGACCGGGCGGACGGGGTCAAGGCGCGGGCCGCCGCCCTGCTCGGCATCAACCGAACCACCCTGGTCGAAAAGATCAAACGGCTGGAGCTGGAGGACCGGGCCCCCTGATCCCGGTTACAGGCTGGCGCAGCACTCGGCGCACCACTGACGCAGATGTTCGGCGAAAACCTCGGCCAGGGGCGAAAGCCGCCGCCCTCTGCGCGTCATCAGCCAGATGGTGCGCCGGTCCTTCATTCCCCGGATGCCCAGCGCCGCCAGCTCGCCGCGGGCGACATCCTCGCGAACCGAATGCAGGGAGAGCACGGCGACGCCGGCGCCGGAACGGACCGCCTGGCGGACTGCCTCGCTGCTGCCCAGCTCGGCGACAATATCGAGAGCGTCCACGGCCAACCCGGCCTCGCGCAGGGCGGCTTCGGTCATCTGCCGGGTGCCCGAACCCGGTTCCCGGCGAATGAAGGGCTGCCCCGACAGCTCGCCGACGGCGATCTCGTCCCGGCCGGCCCAGGGATGATCGGCCGGAACCGCCAGCACCAGCCGGTCCTCGCACAGGGCCTCGAACTGGCGGCGCGGGTCCGAACCGCGACTGCCGACGACGCCCAGCTCGATCTCGCCGGACATCACCTGCTGCTGCACCCCCTCGCTGCCGGTGATGCGGACCGTCAGCCGTCCCCGGGGATGGTGGGCGTGAAACGGCTGGATGGCCTGCGGCAGGATGTAGGTCCCGGGAATGGTGCTGGCGCCGATGAGCAGATCGCCGGCAAGCTCGCTGCGAAAAGCGGCCATCGCCTGCAGGCTCTCGTCGCGCAGCCGGACGATGCGGCGGGCATAGGGATAGAGCTTTTGCCCTGCCGGGGTCGGCACCACCTGACGGCCGAGCCGGTCAAGCAGCTTTTCGCCGACGGTCTCCTCGAGCAGGCGGATATGCTCGCTCACCGACGGCTGACTCAGACCCGCTTCGGCGGCGGCGCGGGTGAAACTTTTCAGTTCGACAACCTTGCAGAACAGGTCGAGACGCTTGATGTCCATCGAAGACTCCGGAAACGGACGGTAACAGAGCGTGGAAACATGGGCATGCCTGAATGCGCGCGTTCGTGATCGCGGGCAAACGCGCGCCGGACTTGCCAGAGGTCAGGTCATACAGGTTATAGACCATCTGCCCGCCGAGAGCAAAGGGCATGACTGACAGGACGCACAGGACGCCGGAAACGAAACTGCGCCAGGACGCCGAAACCATCTTCTGGCAGGCGCTGGCCGTCGTCGACCCGGCGCGCTGCATCGAGCGGGCGGTGCGCATCGAAAACGACCGGCTGCTGATCCGGGGAAGCAGCCACCCGCTGCCCGCCGGCCGCCTCCAGGTGCTGGCGGTCGGCAAGGGAGCCCTGCCCATGGCCACCGCCATACGGTCGCTTCTCGGCCCGCGCCTCGATGCCGGCCTGCTGATCACCAAGGACGGGCACGGCGGCGCGGTGGAGGGCTTCGCGACCTTCGAAGCCGCGCACCCGGTCCCTGACGGCCGGGGCGAAGCGGCGGCGCGTCGGGCGCTGCGCATGGCCGCGACAGCGGGCCGAGACGATCTGCTCCTGTTGCTGCTGTCCGGCGGCGGCTCCGCCCTGCTCCCCCTGCCGGCGACCGGACTCGGTCTGGCAGACAAGATGGCGGTCACCGACCTGCTGCTGCGCAGCGGCGCCGACATCGGTGAAATCAACAGCGTACGCAAGCATCTGTCCGCCATCAAGGGAGGACGCCTGGCCCTGGCCGCCAGGCCGGCCCGCCTGCTCACCCTGGCCATCTCCGATGTTCCCGGCGACGATCCGGCCACCATCGCCTCCGGACCGGGCGTCCCCGACCCGACCACCTTCGCCGGGGCGATGGCCGTACTCGAAAAATACCGGCTGACCGACCGGGTACCCGCCGCCGTCCGCGATCATCTGCAACAGGGAATGGCCGGCAAGATTCCGGAGACGCCCAAGCCCGGCGACCTTCCCGACGGCTGCGCCTGCCACATCCTGGCCAACAACCGGCAGGCGCTGCGAGCGGCCGCCGAAGCGGCCCATCGGCTCGGCTACGAGCCCCTGATCCTGGAGCGGCCGCTGAGCGGCGAAGCGGCGACCGCCGGCCGCGAGCTGGCGCGGCAGGCGCTGGCCGCCAGGGCGACAGGGCGTCGCTGTCTGATCGCCGGCGGCGAAACCACGGTCAGCGTCAGGGGAAACGGCAAGGGAGGACGCAACCAGGAACTGGCGCTGGGCGCGGCCATCGAAATGGCCGGCGAGTCGGGGATGGTCCTGCTGGCCGCGGGCACCGACGGCACCGACGGCCCCACCGACGCCGCGGGCGCCATCGTCGACGGTACCAGCCTCGAGCGCGGCCGGAAGGCCGGCCTTCTGGCCACGGCCACCCTGACCGCCAACGACAGCTATCGCTTTCACCAAGCCAGCGGCGACCTGCTCATCACCGGCCCGACGGGCACCAACGTCATGGACCTGGCGCTGCTGCTCACCGCCTGACAGGGTATTGAAAAACGATTACGGTTGGCGATACGGCGTTGAAAACGGCATCAAATGCTCATTTACTGGTTTGTAAACTGCGCATCTTCGGCTGTTTTCGCCTTGTCTCGCCTGCGCTCATGACGTTTTTCACCCCCATAAGCAGGCCGGCCACCCGGCTGAAACCGGACGTTGTGTCAACGGGGTGTTTCAACTTCGCAACCGGCGGACGACCTGCTTCACATCCTCCCAGACATCGCGCTTCTTCTCCGGGTTGCGCAGCAGGTATGCCGGGTGATAGGTGGGCATCAGGGGAATGTCCTGGTAGGTACGCCAGTTGCCGCGCAGCCGCCCAACGGGCGAGCCGTCACGCAGAAGCGCCTGCGCCGCGTAGCGGCCGAGGGTGAGGATGACCTCGGGAGCGATCACCTTCAGCTGGCGGCGCAGAAAGGGCTCGCAGGCGGCGACTTCATCCTCTTCCGGGTCGCGGTTGCCGGGGGGCCGGCACTTGATGACATTGCAGATGTAGACGTCAGAGCGCTGCAGGCCCATCGCCAGCAGAATCCGGTCGAGCAGCCGCCCTGCCTCGCCGACGAAGGGCTCACCCCGGCGGTCCTCCTCCCGGCCCGGAGCCTCGCCGACCAGAACCAGCCTGGCCTGCGGGTTGCCGACGCCAAAGACGATCTGCGTCCTCTCCCGGCAGAGCTTGCACCGCTGGCAGTCCCCGAGGTCGGTGCGGATCGTCTCCAAGGTTTCCGGCACGCTCCGGCACCAGTCTCCGTTCGCCTCGCCGCCCGCCGCCAGGGTTCCCGGCTCGGGCAGCCAGATGTCGTCGAGCCCCAGGTTGCTGTAATCGAGCAGCAGCCCCCGGGCCTGGCCGATCAGTTCGGCAATCTCTCTCTGCAGCTTCTCCGCCATGGCGGCTTTACTTCCCCCGGTCCCTTGTCTATCCTTGTTGTCAACACGGTTGTCCGGCCGCCCGGCGGGCAGCCGCGGACGCTTTTACGACCGACAACTGAACGCGGCACCGGATTCTTCCGCCCGCCCCTGATGGCCCGCGCATGTTCCTGCTGACGACTTTTCTGACCCTACTGCTGATCGGCATCCCCAACGACTGCTGGGCCTGGGGCATCGGCTTTCACCTGCAGGTCGGCTCGTGGCTGCTCGACAACGTCGGCAGCCTGGCGCCGCAGTTGCAGGCGCTGCTGGCCAGCCGCCCCCACGACTATCTCTACGGCTGCATCGCCGCCGACATCACCCTCGGCAAGAAATTCACCCACTACCTGAAGCACTGCCACTCATGGCGGGTGGCCCTGCAGCTGATCGACGCCGCCGGCAGCGACGGCCAGAAGGCCTGCGCCTACGGCTACCTGAGCCACCTGGCCATGGACACCGTGGCCCACTCCTTCTTCGTCCCCTACAAGCTGGTGCGCACCTACAGCACGATGATGCTCAAGCACACCTACTGGGAGATGCGCATGGAGGACGATCTCGATCCGGCCGTCTGGAGTCTGGCACGGGAGATCGCCCGCAAGGACTACCGCGAGAACGACGTCCTGTTACGCGGCATCATCGCCGACACCATCTTCTCCTTCGGTACCAACAAGCGGATCTTCAACTCCCTGCTGATGCTCAACCGCCTGCAGCACTGGCAGAAGATGATGCGCTCCATGGGCCGCAACTCGAAATGGGAGATTCCCGCCGCCAACCGGGAGGAATACCTCGACCTGGCCCGGGAGGTGACGGCGAGCATCCTGCGCCACCTCGATACCAGCCCCTACTGGCAGGCCGATCCGGCCGGCGAACGCGCCCTCTACGCGGCCCGCATCATCCGCAAGAACCTCAACTTCCTCCACATCTGCAACAAGCTGCCCAAAGAGGAAGGCGAACGGCTGGTGGCCGAGATGCGGCCGCACTTCCGGGAAGGAATGACCTGTCCCGACCAGCTGCTGGAACTGCTCTCCGCCTACTGAGCCGTACCGGTTTTCTGTTTCTTCAGGGCCAGAGCCTGGTCGAGCAGCTCGCCGGCCAGTTCGAATTTGCTCATCTTCGCCAGATCCAGCCGTCGTCCGTCAGCGAAAAAGAGCCGCACCTCGTTGGTGTCGACATCGAACCCGACGTCCTCGCGGGTTACGTCGTTGGCCACGATCAGGTCGAGATTCTTGGCGGAGAGCTTGGCGGTGGCGTTGGCTTCCAGCTCGTCGGTTTCGGCAGCGAATCCGACCAGCACCCGGCCGCCGGGCAGCCGGCCGAGCTCGGCCAGGATGTCCGGGTTCCGCTCCAGCTCGATGCGCGACAGGTCGTCCTTTCCCTTCTTCAGCTTCTGCGACGCCCGGACGGTCGGGCGGTAGTCGGCGACGGCCGCCGCCTTGAAGATGATGCCCGCGCCGTCCGCCCGCGGCAGCACCGCCTCGCGCATCTCGACGGCGCTGCCGACCCTGACCAGCTCGACGCCGCGCGGCACCGGCAGGCAGGTCGGCCCGCTGACCAGCGTGACCCGGGCACCACGCAGGCGTGCCGCCCGGGCGATGGCGTAGCCCATTTTGCCGGAGGAACGGTTGGTGATGTAACGCACCGGATCGATTTCCTCGCGCGTCGGCCCGGCGGTGACCAGCACGGTTTCGCCGGCCAGATCCTGCGGCGTGAGCAGCTTCAGCGCTTCCTCGAAGATGTCGGCCGGGTCGGGCAGCTTGCCCGCCCCCTCCCAGCCGCAGGCCAGTTCGCCGACCACCGGCGCGATAAAATGGTAGCCGTGCTGCGCGAGCAGTTGCTGGTTGCGACGGTAGAGGGGATTTTCATACATGTTGACGTTCATTGCCGGTGCGAACAGGACCGGAGCTCTGGTCGCCATCAGGGTGGTGGTCAGCAGATCGTCGGCAATGCCGCCCGCCACCTTGCCGATGACGTTGGCAGTCGCCGGGGCGATGACAAAGAGGTCGGCCCGGTCGGCGAGGGAGATGTGACCGATCTCCCGCTCCTGGATCAGGTTGAACAGCTCGGTGTGCACCGGGTTGCCGGTCAGGGTCTGAAAGGTGAGTGGGGTGATGAACTCGGTGGCGCTGCGTGTCATGACCACGTGCACTTCGGCCCGGCTGCGACGGAAGAGACGCACCAGCTCCGCTGCCTTGTAGGCGGCGATGCCGCCGCAGACACCGACAACCACTTCTTTTCCGGCCAGCATGTCCAGCTCCTTTCGCGCGGAAAAAGCGGGGCTCATCCCCGGATGAAGGGATTGACCGCCTTCTCCCGGCCAATGGTGGTGTCCGGTCCGTGACCCGGATGCACCAGGGTATCGTCGGGCAGCACCAGCAGTTTGTCGCGGATGCCGGAGACCAGGGTCTCGAAGTTGCCGCCGGGCAGGTCGGTGCGGCCGATCGACCCGGCGAAGAGCACGTCACCGACAAAGGCGTGTCCGCCGCCGACCAGGCAGATGCTGCCCGCCGAATGGCCGGGGACATGCAGCACGTCGAAACTCAGGTTGCCGATCCGGACGCTGTCTCCCTCGGCCAGCAGACGATCCGGCAGCGGTGATTCCTCGGTGCTCAGACCGTAGAGAGAGGCGTGCATGGTCGCCTGCCCGATCAGCGGCACATCCTCGGCATGCATGCAGAGCTCGGCGCCGGTCGCCGTGACCATCGCCCGGTTGGCGCCGATGTGGTCGAAATGGCCGTGGGTACAGACGATGGTGCGCACCTTCACTCCCGCCTTGCGGATACCGTCGAGCAGGGTCTGCGGATCGCTGCCGGGGTCGATCAGCATGGCCTCCCTGGTCTCGGGACAGCCGACCAGATAGGCGTTGACCTGCAGTGGCCCCACCGGCCAGGCTTCAACGATCATCTTCATCCTCCCTCGTGGCGAAAAGGTCGAGATTCTTGCCGCGCAGCTGCTCTCCCAGGCTGAACGAGAGGGGCCTGTCGTGCTTGCGGGCCGGACGCGGCTTCGGCTCGGCCGCCTTCTTTTCACCGCCGGACGCAGCAAGCGGCGGCCGCGGCCGCGTTTTCGTCTCCTGCTCCTGGGTACCGATCTCGCCCTTGAAGAAATAGCGCTCGTAGAGCCGGTGATAGCTGGTCCAGTTCCCCCCCTGGTCCTGCTCCCGGCTGATGTGGCTGCGGATGCCGTTCAGCTTCGAGTCGAGGTCGTCGAGGTAGTTCAGCACCACCGCCTCCAGGGTCTTGGGACGCTTCGGCGACCCGTACTCGTACTGGCCGTGGTGCGACAGCAGCAGGTGCTTCAGGTGCACCGCCAGATCGCGCGGAAAATCGGGCAGCCCCGCGATCCGCTCATCGACCATCTCCACGCCCATGACGATATGGCCGAGCAGCTTGCCTTCATCGGTGTAGTCGAAACTGCGGCTGTACCTGAGCTCGAAGATCTTGCCGACATCGTGCAGCAGGGCGCCGACCAGCAGCAAGTCGCGGTTGAGAAAGGGATAATGGCCGCAAACCAGATCGACCAGCCCGGCGATGGAGAGGGAATGCTCCAGCAGGCCGCCGAGATAGACGTGGTGCATCGACTTGGCTGCCGGCGCGCTGCAAAAGTCACGAAGAAAGTCGGCATCGGCGACGAAGGACTCCATCAGCCGCCGCAGGTGGGGATCCTTCAGTGAATCGACCTTCTGCCGCAACTGTGCCTCGAGATCGGCGACGGGCACCTCGCAGACCGGAAGAAAGTCAGCGAAATCTACCTCGCTTTCATCCACCCGGACAAGCTCCTGCACCACCAGCTGCATCCGGCCCAGGTAGCTGCTGGCACGTCCCCTGACCCGTACGAAGTCATCCTTGTCGAACAGGGCCCCCAGCTCGTCGACCCGGTCCCAGACCCGCCCCTCGATCTCGCCGGAACGGTCCATCAGCTTCAGGGTCAGGTAAGGCTTGCCGTTCTTGGCCATGGCCGTCACCTTCTCCCGCACCAGAAAAACACTCTCGACCCAGTCGCGCTCGCCGATGGCGCTGGCAAATATCTGTTTCACGTTGTCTCCACGGTCTGAAGTTTGCTCATAATACCCTCAGCCACGCGCATGCCGTCAAGGGCGGCGCTCATGATGCCGCCGGCATAGCCCGCCCCTTCCCCGGCCGGAAAGAGCCCGGGATGGGAAACCGATTCGCCGGCCCGGTCGCGCACGATGCGCAGCGGTGCCGAAGTCCGGCTCTCGACGCCGGCCAGAACCGCCTCGGCGGTAACAAATCCCTTCATTTTGCCGTCGAAGCGCACGATCCCCTCGCGCAAGGGCGCCAGCAGCCCGGCCGGCAGCAGCTCGGCAAGGTCGGCCTCACGGACGCCCGGCCGGCAGATCGCCCCCACCGGTCCCGTGCCGCGACCGAGAAAGGCCAGCAGATTCTGCACCGGAACGCGGTAGTCGCCGCCCCCCAGAACGAAAGCCCGACGCTCGAGCCGGCGCTGGAACCGGACCCCGTCGAGGGGGTGGGTTCCGAAATCGTCCGGACTGACACTGACCACCAGGGCGCTGTTCGACAGGGGGGCGTTGCGCCGGTAGCGGCTCATGCCGTTGACCACCACACCTCCGGTTTCGGAGGCGGCATTGACGATCTCGCCACCGGGACACATGCAGAAGCTGTAGACGCCGCGCCCGCTGGCGGGATCGTTCCACGCCAGCCGGTAGTCGGCGGCCCCAAGCCGGGGATGGCCGGCCATACCGTACTGGATGCGGTTGATCAGTTCCACCGGATGCGCCACCCGCAGACCGACGGCGAAAGCCTTGCCCTCGAGCGCCACCCCCCTCTTTTCAAGCATGGCGTAGGTGTCGCGGGCGCTGTGACCGGGAGCGAGCACCAGGGCGTCGCAGGTCCACTCCTCCCGTTCGTTGATCACGCCGCCGATCACCCTGCCCGCCTGCAGCAGCAGATCGGTCAGGCAGGACTCGAAGCGGATCACGACGCCGAGCCGCTCGAGGGCGCGCCGAAAACGGATGAGCACCGCCCGCAGCCGGTCGCTGCCGATGTGCGGTTTGGCGTCGGTCAGAATCTCGCGCGGCGCGCCGAAGGAGACCAGAGTTTCGAGAATGAGCCGGATATGCGGATGGTTGATGCGCGTGGTCAGCTTGCCGTCGGAAAAGGTGCCGGCGCCCCCCTCGCCGAACTGCACGTTGCTGACCGGATCGAAACCACCTCCCGACCAGAAACGCTCGACGTCGCGGACCCGCCGTTCAACGGGCCGTCCCCGTTCGAGCAGCATCACGTCGGCACCGCAGCGCGCCAGCGTCAATGCGGCGAACAGGCCGGCCGGCCCCATGCCGGCCACCAGCACCCGGCGGCCGTCGAGCCGACTCTGCGGAAATTCGAAACGGGGCTTTTCGACCCGCGCAAGCCGGCGGTTGCGCCGGTTGCGGTGCAGGACGGCATCCTCGTTGTCGACTTCGAAACGGACCGTGTAGACGAACTGGATGCGCGGCCGGCGGCGGGCGTCGACGGAGCGGCGAACAACCTCCAGGGAACGGACGGCCGCCGGTTTCAGTCCCAGTTCACGGGCGACGGCGCGAGGAAGTTCCGCCTCGTCCCGTTCGATGGGCAGAGAAATATCCCGCAGCTGGAGCGTCATCGGCCGGCTTCTTCCTGATGCGGTGCGGGCGCCATCTCAACCCTTGGTCGGCAGGGAAACGAAAAAGGTTGCGCCTTGGCCGGGCGTGCTTTCGACGCGGACCTTTCCGCCCATCGACTTGACGATGCGCAGCACCACGGAGAGACCGAACCCGGTTCCCCGCTCCTTGGTGGTGAAGAAGGGGTCAAAGATCTGGCTCAGGTGTTCCTGGGGAATGCCGCCGCCGCTGTCGGCCACCTCGATGTCGATCCGGCCATCGACCTGCCGCAGCGCCAGCCTGAGATGTCCGCCGTCGGCCATTTCATGGACGGCGTTGGAGACCAGGTTGGTGAAGATCTGCTCGACTTCGTCTTCATCGCCCCGGATGGCGGGCACCGCCGGCAGGTCGGCTTCGACCTCGATCCCCTGGCGGCGGATCTGCTCGTCGAAGGACTCCAGAACCCGCTTGATGAGCCGGTGCAGGTGAATGTCGACCGGATCCCCCTTCGGCTGCCGGCTGACGCCGAGCAGTTTGACCAGCAGCTGGTCGATCCGCTCCACCTCGCCCAGGATCTTGTCAGCGTAGGAGCTCATTTCGGCATCCTCGGCCACTGCGCTGCGCAGCACCTGGGTGAACAGGGAGATCGAATTGAGGGGATTGCGGATCTCGTGGGCCATGCCGGCCGCCAGATGGCCGAGAGCAGCCAGCTTTTCGGCCTGCAGGATCTCGGCGTGCGCCCGTTCCAGCTCCCGGCTCTTCTCCAGCACACGCCGTTCCAGTTCGAGGTTCCATTCCTCGACCTCCCGCAGCAGGCGCTCCCGCTCGTGCATCAGCTCGAGGTTGTGCAGCTCGATCCGCCGCAGCCGCAAGACGGTCTCGATCCGCTCGACCAGGTTCTGGTTGGAAAAGGGCTTGAGGATGTAGTCGGAAGCGCCGGCCTTCATCAGCTCGACGGCAACCTCTTCCGAGCCCTTGCCGGTGAACATGATAACATAGGTTTCCGGGAACTCGCGGCGGATGTGCTTCAGAGCGGTCAGACCGTCCATTTTCGGCATCATGTAATCGAGCAGGACGACTTCAGGGCGCAACTTCTCGACCAGTTCGAGTCCGGCAATAGCGTCTTCCGCCAGGTGGACCTCGAACCCCCGGCTGGTGAGCACCATGGAGGTCAGCTCGAGAATGATCCGTTCATCATCGATGACGACAATTTTTGCCTGCATACGCTGGTCCGGAGAAGCAAAAGGCGGGTTGACGGGAAGAAGAATACCCCTTGTTCGCCCTGGATGACAAGCAAAAACAAGGGGTTAAAATGCGGCTCTGCGGCGCGGCGACGGACGGGGGCCGGTCAGTCTTCCTGACAGCGGATGGTCAGGACCGGAATCGGCGACTTGCGCACCACCTTTTCCGCCGTGCTGCCGAAAAGGACATGATCGAGACCGGTACGGCCGTGGGTCCCCATGACGATCAGGTCGGCGCTGACCTCTGTCGCCTTGCGGATGATCTCGTCGTAGGGAATGCCCGCGACGATGTGGGTGACGACCTTGTCGTAATCGGCGGCATGGGTCCGGCGGAATCTGTCCATCATCTTGCGGGCCCCCTCTTCGATCTCCTCCTCCAACTTGTCGAAGGAGATGTGCGGCACGTAGAAACCGCGCAGGTCGACCGGCTCGTTGATGACGTGAATGATGTGCAGATCGGCACTGAACCGGCGCGCGAGGGAGTAAGCGTAATCGAAGGCGAAATCGGAACCGGCAGAGAAATCGGTTGCGAACAGAACGTTTTGAAAATTCTTCATGGTGACCCCCTTTTGCCCCGGCTGGGGAACCGTCAGTTGGCTATCTTGCGCATGATCGATTTCAGCTCATCCAGCCTGACCGGCTTGTGCAGGTACTCGAAAGCGCCGAGATTCATCGCGTCAAGATAGGACTCGACGCCGCCGTAAGCGGTGATCATGATGACATGGGTCTCGGGATGTTTCTTGTGCAGCTCGCGCAGAAAGGTGATACCGTTCATTTCCGGCATGTTGATGTCGCTGATGACCAGGTTGACCTTTTTGCGGCGCAGGTATTCCAGTGCCTCGATCCCGTTGGCGACACTTTCGACTTCGTACCCTTCCTGGCTAAGCAGCTTGCTCAAACCGATGCGGGCGTTCTCTTCGTCATCAACAATCAGAATTTTCTCTATCGTCTGCATAAACGGACTTCGCTCCGAGTCTAATTTCTTTTTTGCCCTGCAAAAAAAGTCTAACACGGGCAGGGGACCTGTCAAGCCGCCCGACCCGCACGAATTAATGGTTTTTCGATAGGTTTTCAAATACTTAGAAAGTCGAGACGGTATTAATTTGCGGTCGGGCGACAAAGATGTCCAGCAGGTCCGGCAGCAGCTGCCGCAGGGTTGCGCCGAAGGTCCGACCAACGTTCAGAACCTCCCGGTGATCGAGGCGGGCATCGCTTCTGCCGGCAGCCTTGTTGGTCACCAGGGCCAGGCCGAGAATGTCCAGGCCAAGGCCGGCGGCCAGCACTGTTTCCGGCACCATCGACATGGAGACCACATCGGCCCCGAGCCGTTCGAGCATGCGGATTTCGGCCGGCGTCTCATAGCTGGGACCGGACATCGCCGCCAGCACGCCCCGGCGCAAAACAATCCCCTTCTTCTCGGCGCGATCAGCCAGCTGCGGGTAGAGCTCGGTCGGGTAGAGGTGGCAGAGATCGGCGAAGACGGGCGGTTCGATGCCGCGCAGCGGATTGTCGCCGAGCAGGTTGAGATGATCCTCGACGAAAACCGGATCGCCCGGTGCAAAAGCCCGGTTGATGGCGCCAACGGCGCTGGTCACCACCAGCCGGCGGACACCTAGAACTGCGGCTAGCCGAACCGGCCAGGCGGCCTGATAGGCGCTCAGTCCCTGGTAGCAGTGAAAGCGGCCCTGAAAGACGAGGCCACGAAGCTTTCCGAAACGGCAGGGAAAAACCTGCCCGCCGTGTCCCGGGATCAGGCTGCGCGCAGGACAGTCGGGAAGCTCGCTGAAAGGAACTCCCGCCCCCGTTACCAGCTCACCGGCCACCTCCCCGAGCCCCGAACCAAGAATCAGGGCGAAATCGCAGGGCTCCTCGCCCAGTTTCGCCCTGGCCGCGGCGATATCGGAAATCAGCTCAGACATGACCGGATGCAGCATCCAGCAGCTTGCGTACCCTCAACAGCAGCTGCTCTGGGCGGAAGGACTTGTTGAGAAAATCGTCGGCGCCGATCTGCATGATCCTGCGGATCTCGTCTTCGCCGCGATAGACGCTGCTCATGGCGAGCAGCTTCGTCGACGCCAAGGCTGGATCGGCCCGCACCTCGCGCACCAGCTGATACCCGTCCTTGCCGGGAAGTTTCAGATCGAGGATGACCAGGTCGGGCCTTTCGCCGCGGATCAGGTCGAGGGCCTCGTCGCCGTCACCAGCCTTGAGGATGGTGACGGCGAGCTGGCTCAGGATGTCGAGCACCACTTCGCGAAAAAAGCGGGCATCATCGACAATGAGGATCTTCGGCCTGGCCGGTCCGGCAAGGTCGATTTCGAAGCCGTGACCGCACTTGGGACACCTGACGCGCGCCACTTTCTTGTCGATGCCCGACGGATCGATCCGGTAACGGGCGCGACAGGATGGGCATTCGATAACCATGGACTCCTCCCCGATGGAAACTGCGCCTTCAATGACTTATCGGCTCGAAAAGATGGGAGATTTAAATTGTTACCGGGCGACGGCGTCAGTCGAGCAGTTTCAGGTATTCGCGCGACAGCCGCGCCTGTTCCGACTGGGGCGCCAGTTCAATCACCTTTTCGAACTCGGGGCGGACCAGATCGTTCTTCTTCTGCTTCAGGTAGGCCATCCCCAGCTGATAGTGGGCAAGCAGGTAGTTGGGCGCCAGGTTCAGGGCCTGACGATAGGAGGCGATCGCCTCGTCGAGACGGCCGAGAGCCTGGTAGGCCTCGCCCAGAAAGAAATGGGCCTGCGGCAACTGGTAGTCGTCGAGCAGGGCCGCCTTGCAGCTTTCGATAGCTCCGAAATTGTCCCCCTTCTTGAGCTGCGCAACTGCCATGCCGGTACGCGCCAGGGCCGGCCGGTCGAACAGCAGATTCTCCGCCGCCAGGCGGAAATGCCGGATGGCGTCGTCCCAACGCTTCATGTCGAGGTAGAGTGCACCGAGATTGTTGTGGTATTCGGGATTGTTTCCGCTCAGGGCGATCGCCTCGAGATAGTGTTTTTCGGCCAGCTCGAACGCCTTTTTCAGATGATAGACCTGAGCCAGACCGGCCTGCGCCTCGGCGTTGCGCGGAGCCCCTTCGACCGCCTGCAGGAACTCCTTCAGGGCCCTGGTCGCGTCCCCTTCCTGCAGATAGGAGAGCCCGAGCTTGACATGCACCTCGGGGTCGAGGCCGTCGGCGGTGTCGTTGACCGGCACACAGGCTGCGAGCAGAAAGAGAAGAAGCAGCAGAGCCTTCCGTCGAAACAAGGGAACCTCCTCAGAGCATGGCCAGAAGACGGCCGAGATTTTCGATGAACCGGCGCCGTTTGAGCTGCATCTCTTCTACCGTCCATTCTGTGCGAAGGGCCGGCGGCTCTTCGACGGACGGCCCGTTCTCCCGTTCTGCGGCGGATGCCGGCCGTGACGGCGAAGCGGCGGCCAGCCCTTTCTCCAGCGGCAGAGAATTCCACAACTCCTGGCGCTCGGCCGGTGACAGGCGATGGAAATCGAGATTGCCGAGCATGAAACCGAGGGACTCGGCGAACTGCATCCCCTCCCCCAGCACCCGACAGGCATCGTCCTTGCCGAGCGGGCCTCCTGAATTGAGAAAGAAGACCAGGCGATTGGACGTCAGCAGGTGCAGTACCACGGTGACACGCAACCCGGAACCTGTCTGGAAGACGCAGAGATAGGCCCGGGCCATCTGCGAAGGATATCCGGGCACGCTGACCTGGGCGTCGCTGATCGATTCCTCAAGCCGCAATACCTGTTGGGCCGGGATTCCCAGGCGCGTTCTGTTCGGATCCTGTCTGAACATCGGTCAGCCTATCCCCGCGAACTCGGTCAACAGCTTGAAACGGCGAAAACGCTCCTCGATCTCGGCACAGTCCAGTTCCCGCATGCGGTCGAGACTGAAGTTTTCGACCACGAAGGAGGCCATGACCGAACCGAAAACGATCGCCTGCCGCAGGCAGCCCTCGTCGTGGTTGCGGTTGGCCGCCAGGTAGCCGAGAAAACCGCCGGCAAAGGCATCCCCCGCCCCGGTCGGATCGAAAACCGATTCCAGCGGATAGGCCGGAGCAGCGAAGATGCTGTGCTCGCTGAACATCAGGGCGCCGTACTCGCCCCGTTTGACGATCAGGGTTTTCGGTCCCATGGCGAGAATCTCCCTCGCAGCCCGAACCAGGTTCGGTTCGCCGGCAAGCTGCCGCGCTTCGGCTTCGTTGATCAGCAGCATGTCGACCCGCTCCAGGGTCTTCAGCAGAGCCTCACGCTTGCCCTCGATCCAGAAATTCATGGTATCGCAGGCGACGAGCCGGGGCCGGCGGACCTGATCCAGCACCTTCAGCTGCAGCTCGGGATCGATATTGCCGAGGAAGACATATTCGGCATCCCGGTAATGTTCTGGAAGCTCGGGGGCAAACCGTTCGAAAACATTGAGCTGGGTATCCAGGGTATGGGCTTCGTTCAGGTCGAAACCATATTCCCCCTTCCAGCGGAAGGTCCGCCCCGGCCGGATCTGCAGTCCGTCGAGATTGACGTTGCGCCCGGCGAGAAAATCGAGATGCTCCCGCGGAAAATCCTCGCCCACCACGGCGACGAGACTGACATCGGCGAAGAAACTGGCCGCGGTCGAAAAGTAGGTGCCCGAGCCGCCGAGAACCTCCTCGACCTTGCCGAAAGGGGTCTGCACCGAATCAAAAGCCACGGAACCGACGACGAGAATGCTCATTTCACGCTCCCCATGGACAGGGCCGGCCTGGCCGGCCCTGCTGCCATGTATACATGCTTGTCCCCCTCCCCGCAAGAAAGGAGTTGCGAACGACAGGGCGGATCGCCGATTACAGGTATTTTCCGATGATCAGATCCAGCTTCTCCCGGGTCACCGGCGGGATCAACTTGCGATCGGTCATGATGGCGTAGGCCAGGGCCGAACCGCAGCCGCAGGAACGCTGTGTCGTCAGCAGCTCGACGGCGGCGGCGATGATCCGTTTGGCCAGGGCGACGTTCTTCTTGATCAGGGCCACAACCGCCTCGACGGAGACATCGTCGTGCCCCTCGTGCCAGCAGTCGTAATCGGTCGCCAGGGCGATGGTGGCGTAGCAGAGCTCGGCTTCGCGGGCCAGCTTCGCCTCGGAGACATTGGTCATGCCGATGATGTCGACCCCCCAGCTGCGGTAGATGCGGGATTCGGCGCGGGTCGAGAACTGCGGGCCCTCCATGCAGATGTAGGTGCCGCCCTCGTGGACCACGGCGCCGACCTGGCGGGCGGCCGTGGCGAGCAGGCCGGCCAGGCGCAGGCAGACGGGGTCGGCGAACTGCACGTGACCGACCACGCCCTCGCCGAAGAAGGTCGAATCCCGCCGACCGGCCGTGCGGTCAAAGAACTGGTCGGGAATGACGATATGACCGGGAACGATCTCCTCCTTCATGCTGCCGACGGCTGAAACGGAGATGACCTGTTCGACGCCCAGCTTTTTCAGGGCGTAGATGTTGGCCCGATAGTTGACTTCGCTCGGCAGCAGCCGGTGCCCGCGCCCGTGCCGGGGAAGAAAGACCAGCCTGGCATCCCCCAACCGACCGGTCACCAGCAGGTCGGAAGGCTCGCCGAAGGGGGTCTCCACCCGCTCCTCGCAGACATCCTTCAGTCCCTCCATTTCGTACAGGCCGCTGCCGCCGACAACTCCGATCACAGGTTCACTCATGACAACCTCCACTGTTCACTGTTCAGGATCAATCCCGGTTGGTTTCCCTGCTCCGGTCGAGTTCCGCCTTGAGCTGGCCGCAGGCGGCGAGAATGTCCCGCCCCTTGCTGGCCCGCCTGACGGCCACCAGCCCGTGGTCGAGCAGAAAGGTCTGAAAGGCGTCGACGTCCTCCGGACACGAGGTACGGAAATCGGAACCGGAATGTTCATTATAGGCGATGAGATTGATTTTCGCTCGCACGCCGTGCATCAGCCGCACCAGCCTGCGGGCGTCGGCCAGAGTGTCATTCACTCCGCGGATCAGGATGTATTCGAAGGTGATCCGCTCCCGCGGCTGCAGCGGGTAATTCCGGCAGGCCTCGAGCAGCACGGCGAGCGGATAGCGCCGGTTGACCGGCATCAGCCGGTCGCGCACCTCGTCGGTGGTGGCGTTGAGAGAGACCGCCAGTCCGACCCTGACCCGGCGACCGAGTTCGAGCATTTCCGGCACCAGGCCGGATGTCGACAGGGTCACCCGGCGCGGTCCGTAGTTGAGCCCTTCGCCGGCATAGAGAATCTGCAGGGCACGAATCACGTTGTCCAGGTTGTGCAGCGGCTCGCCCATGCCCATGAAGACGATGTTGTTCACCGGCCCGTCCCTTCGGGCGGCGCAGACTTGGTTGACGATCTCCGCCGGCGTCAGGTTGCGGGTCAGGCCGAAGGTGCCGGTCAGGCAGAAGGAACAGCCCATGGCACAGCCGACCTGGCAGGAGATGCAGAGGGTGGTCCGCCCTTCGTCCATCGGAATCCGCACGCTCTCCACCGTTTCGCCGTCGGCCAGCCGAAAGAGATACTTGCGGGTTCCGTCACGACTGGTCTGGACGCTCACCGGCGCGAAATCGGAAACCGTTGCCACTGCCGCCAGCCTGGTGCGCAGATCCTTCGACAGGTCGGTCATAGCCGAAAAATCGGAGACATCCCGCTGATAGATCCAGCGCAAAAGCTGCCTGGCGCGAAACGGCTTCTCGCCCAGCCCGGCGCAAAAGGCGACCAGTTCGTCCGGAGAGAGATTTTTCAGGTCAGTCACAGGCATGAGGCCACCGGGTTGATGGTCGATGTTTCTGCAACGGCAGCGAGCAAAAAGGCCTTGCGGATTCTATCCGCAAGGCCCCCAAAACGCAACCCGGACCGACCGGGAGCAAAGGTTTCAGAGCAACTCCATGCCGCTGAAGAAATAGGAAATTTCGAACGCGGCCGTCTCCGGAGCGTCACTGCCGTGGGTGGCGTTTTCGCCGATGGAGGTGCCGAACTCGCGACGCAGGGTGCCTTCGGCAGCCTCGGCCGGATTGGTGGCCCCCATCAGATCGCGCCATTTCTTGATGGCATTCTCGGCCTCGAGCACCATGACGATGCAGGGGCCACTGCTCATGAAGTCGGTCAGCTCGCCGAAGAAGGGGCGGTCCTTGTGGACATAGTAGAATCCTTCGGCCTCGGCCTTGCTCAGAAACAGCTTCTTCAGGCCGACGACCTTGAAACCTTCGGCGTAGATCCGCTCGAGAATCTTGCCGGCATGACCGGCGGCAAAGGCATCGGGCTTGATGATGGCAAAGGTTCTTTCCATGGAAACTGGCCTCCGTTCTTGATTCTGTTGGACCTGAATCCGCCGGGCAGCGGACCTGCACCGTTCGCCGGTAACAGGTCCGGATTCAGGCGATTGTCTGCAGGAAACGCGCCCTTTTAGCACCTTGACGCCGGCCGTGTCAAGCCGGCCGCGGAAAATGACGCTATACTGTCGGGCATGAAAAAAAACATCTGCCTTCTGCTGCTTGCCCTGCTGCCGGCCCTGTCGCCCGCCACCGTCCGGGCCTGGCATCCGAGAAACGCCGGGCTTTCGGACGTGACATCCGGTCTGCCGCCGGTCATTGGCAAACAACGCTCCTACCTTCCCGCCCCCGGCGAAACGCTGATGGAAATCGCCTGGCGGGCGGGCATCGGCTTCAGCAACCTGAGGCGCGCCAACCCCGGCGTCGCCCCCTGGCATCCGCCCCTGGGCCGGGAGATCATCCTCCCCCTGGCGGTACCGGTGCCGCCGGGCATCGAGGAGGGGCTGACCGTCGACCTGGCGGCAATGCGAGTCTGGTTGCTGTGGTGGGAGGGAAACCGGCGACGCATCCGCTGGTATCCGATCGGCATCGGCCGCGAGGGTTTCGCGACCCCCACTGGCCGATTCGCGGTGACGACGGTTATTGAAAGACCGACCTGGTTTCCGCCGCCGGCTCTACGCGCCGAAGAAGGACTGCCGGCGGCCGTCCCGCCCGGACCGGACAACCCGCTGGGCGATTACTGGATCGGCACCACCGCTCCGGGCATCGGCCTGCACGGCACCAACCGCCCTTTCGGAGTGGGAAGGAGAGTCAGTCACGGCTGCCTGCGGCTCTACCCGCGGGACATTCGTGACCTCGCCAGGCATGTCCGTCCCGGAATGCCGCTCCGCATCCTTGGCCGAGAGTTCAACTGAATGATGAAAGCATTGCCCCCGGGCGGCAGCACCAACCACTTTCGACGGAAAAAGCCGCCGGCCTGATGGCCGGCGGCCCGCGATACCTTGCCCGGCAAGATCCCCCCGCCCTCCTGCAGGGATTGGACTGAAGGGACTTTCGCATCTCGAGATGTCGACCGACTTGCGTCCGGTCGTCTCGACAACCTTCCATATCGCGACCCGGCCGGGTTGTCCGGCCGGGTCGCAAAGCCCTATTTCCTGAGCGACATCTCGAAGGCCTTTTGGGCGTCCGCCGCGCTTTTGCCGGCGGCGGTTGCAGCGTCCTGTGCACGTGAAGCCGCCGCTTCTGCCCGGGAGGCCGCCGTCTCCGCGCGTGCCGCCGCGGCTTCCGCCTTGCCCGCAGCCGCATCCGCCCGGGAGGCCGCCGCCTCTGCCCGGGATGCAGACGCCGCCGCCTGGTTGCCCGATGTCAGGGCCTGGTTGAGCAGCTCCCTGTCCGCCTGAGACAGCTGTGCCGTGCATCCGGCCAGCGCCAAACCAAAAATCGCCAGAAACGCAGCCATGATCACTTTTTGCATATTCTTCCTCCCGTGGTCGAGGTTTATCCTATCTGTCTATCTCAGATTGGCCTCTTGTCAATCGGTTCCGTTCACAACAGAGTCAGTTCGCCTCTCCTGTCGACCAACGAACATCTTCCGCCATTTTGAACCAATAGATCACGAAATGACAGTGCTAAGCCGACACGAGCCCGCTTGCAAATTGGACTTGTCAGGTTAAAATTAGTTTGCCAGGTTACAATTCCCTAAGATTGTTCGGCACATGGAATTGATCAAAGAACTATTTTCATCTTTTTCTCCTGGACCGCCGGCCTGAGGGCATTGCCCGGCAAGTTTCACCTGCGGCCTGCGGTCCGGTTTGTCTGAAACGGTATAAAAAATGGTTGCTGAAAGCAAACGTTCCTTGAAAAAGGACGTAAGCCGACTGACCCGGGTGCTGTCAACGGTTATCAAGTGCCATGGCGTACTGGTAACATCAAAAACGGAAGATGAAATCTACAACAATATTTGCCGGATTGTTGTCGATGACGATAAATACAAGCTGGCATGGATCGGCATTCCCAAAGACGATCAGGATAAAAATGTTGTTCCGATTGCCTGCAAAGGACTCGATAAAGAATATTTGGATGCTTTGGCCGTGCACTGGAAAGACGACAGGTACAGTAACGGACCGACAGACACTGCCATTCGCACCGGTAAAGTACAAATCAACAACGACATTCACGACAATCCGGCCTATGAGCAATGGCGTGACAACGCAGTGCGCCATGGATACAGATCTTCAATTTCGATACCATGTAAAATTGAATACTGTATTTTATGCACATTGAACATCTATTCAGATGAAGCACACGCATTTGATCGACAGGAAATAGAGTTGCTCGAGGAATTGGCAAAAGACATAGCCTATGGCGTAGAAAACCTAAGAACAATTGACAAAAAAAACCGACTACAGGTTGAACTGGCAGCAACTCTCACCCAGCTTGTCGAAGCAATCGCTCTCACCTTGGAAAAACGTGACCCCTATACAGGCGGGCATCAAAAGCGTGTGGCAAAACTGGCAGCAGCCATCGCCGAGCAGTTATCGTGGAGCGATAACCGCATTGAAGGACTCTACTTGAGCGGGTTGATTCATGACATCGGAAAAATATACATTCCTTCCGAAATCTTGAACCGACCCGGCCCTTTGACTGGCGCTGAATTTTCCATCATCAAAACCCACCCTAACGTTGGCCATGAAATAGTAGAGAATGTCAGCTGTAAATATCCGATCAAAGAAATCATACTTCAACATCATGAACGCTTGAACGGCTCAGGTTATCCACACGGCCTGAAGCAAGACCAAATCAGCTTCGAGGCAAGAGTCATTGCGGTCGCCGATGTAACGGAAGCCATTCTCTCACACCGTCCCTACCGACCGGCCCTGGGAATTCATGCGGCAATGGAAGAACTGAAAAGGGGGCGTGGTGCCATCTACGACCCAACGGCTGTCGATATATGCATGAGCCTTTTTAATGATGGAAATTTTCAATGGGAATAATGACGTTCCCAAGCCATACGAGAGTGCGCCGGTCGGCAACGTTCAGCAGTGGCTCCAGCCTTCGGCAAAGGAGCACCAATGATTGCCCGAGGTCGCGCCCGGCCCCACTGACACGGTTGCAACGTCGGCTTGCACGCCGGGTTCCCGAATCTAGCGCTCCCCGACTGTCCACCATTGCGGCAGATCATTTTCCCATAAACTTTTCCACCTGCCGGTCGATATGAAGCAGTAGCCCCGCCGACGTTCGAATCTTGCAGCGTAAAACTGGTGTGTCAGGCAAGGAGGCAACAGTGAAAAACGACAAACCGATCGAACCGGTCTTCACCCTGAAGTTCCAGTTCAAGTACAGCCTGGCAATGGTGTTCTCCTCCATTGTCACCAGCCTGGTCTTCTTCTACTGCCTCGACCAGGGACTGGGGGACGGCTATTTCGAGTCCCTGGTCACCCTGAGTCAGTTCGAGGCGACTCTGCCCGAGCATCTGATCTGGTCCTTCTGTGCCCAGCTGGTGCTCATCTTCCTGATGACGGTCGCCATCCACCTCTTCGTCTCCCACAAGATCGCCGGCCCGGTCTACCGCTATGAGCTGTCTCTGACCAGCATCCTGAAGGATGATCTGCGTTTCGATGTCCGTACCCGCCGGAACGACCAGCTCAAACCGATGGTTCATGCGCTGAACGATTTCATCGAATCGATGCGTCTGATGTACGGCGGTATCGCCGAGCTGAGAAAAACCATCGACGAAGAAATGAAAAAGGAAAACCCCGACCCCGACATCATCCGCCAGCATCTGCGACGGGTCAGGGAGAGCATGGGGGAATTCCATCCGGCTTTCCGGGAGGGGGAACGATGAAAAAGCTGCTGGCTCCGCTCGCCATCCTCGTTCTCGTCGGTTCCCTTTCCCTGACCGGCTTCAGCACCGGCCGGGGCAAGCATGACTTCACCGGCAAATGCGAACTCTGCCACCTGGTCGCGCCCCAGAAGGGACAGCCCGGCATTTTCGTTCAGGATATCGACTACCTATGCAAGACCTGCCACCAGATCGTCGAAGGCAGCTCGCATCCCTCCGAGGTGGCGCCGAGCATGAAGCTGCCGAAAGTCTATACCCTCGACTGGCAGGGGCGCATCACCTGCGCCACCTGTCACAACCCGCATGACGAAGATGCCGAAGGCAATCCCTACATGCTGAAGACAGCCCTCCGCGGAAAGGCTTTCTGCCAATCGTGTCACAAGGACCTTTTCCGCGACCCGAAAAAACATCTGTCGGCCACGCGCATCGCTCACACCAAGAGTTGGACACCACCGACCAAGGAAACCCTGGACCAGGCTCTCGACCAGGTCTCTCTCGACTGTCTTGAATGCCACGAGGGAAGCGTCGGCCCGGCCGCCAATTACACCATTGCCGACCAGCACAACCTGACCTTCCAGGGGATGAACTTCAGCCATCCCATCGGCATGGACTACGCCAAGGCGGCGGCATCCAACCGGGAACTGCGGCCGATCGACGATCTGTCACCGATGATTTCCCTCTACGAAGGGAAGGTCGGCTGCGCCTCGTGCCACAACCCCTTTTCGCACGAGAAAGTCATGCTGGTCTTTGACAACAAGCGCAGTGCGCTCTGCTACGAGTGCCATCTTAAATAGGAGGACAGGCCATGACCAACCCCTACCCCTGGCGGCGGAGAAATTTCTTCATCAAGAAGGAATTCCAGGGCAAATTCATTCTTTCCTACGCCATCACCCTGATCGGCCTAGCCGCACTGGTGACCTGGATTCTCTCCATCAAGATGCGGCAGGCCCTGGAGGTTCACCTCTATTCGTCGCATCTGAACATCGAACGCACCGGTGATTTCATGTTCGACCTGCTGGTCCGGACCAACATGTACGCCATCGTCGGCATTCTGGCACTGGTGCTGCTGGTCTCGTCGATCATTGTCAACCGGCTCAACCGGCATTTCAGCCGCATGTGCGCGACCCTCAACGCCATGGCCCGGGGGCGGTTCGACACGCCTCCCATTCCCGAAAGCCATTTTCACGAGATCACCAACCTGATCCGGCTGGTCGAGGAGCTGAAGCTGCACTACCGGGAAAGGTTTGTTGCCATTCATGAAGCATTGCAGACCGTCGAAGCCGGCTGCAACCAGCTTCCGGACAGAACCCGGCTCCAGGAGGGGCGCGACCGTCTGCAGCGTCTGCTCGATCAGGTCTATCTGCCCGAATAGAAAAGGGCGGATGCGACAGGGCGTTCGCAATGTGACCGGAGTCGGAATCTTCCCCGGCTACACGCTACAGGCTACAGGCCGGTCATCCGATGTTATGGAGGTGGAGGATTTATGGACGACGGAATCCGATGTGACCTTTTGCGGCTCTTCCTGACCACACTCCTTTTCTGTCTGTCGGCATCCACGGCCCTGGCCGATGTCAAGCTGAACCGCAGCGGGTATATCGCCGTCAGCATCGATCCCATCCTCTACGAATCAAACCTCTGGGAAACCTCGCACCGGATCTCGCTCGACCGCTTTTTCACCAACCAGGCGCGTGACCTCGGCGAGGCCCTGGCGGAAGGACTGGAAAAAACGACCTTTCGCGGGAGGCTGCGGGTGGTTTCGGGGTACCGGCTCGAGGACCAGGCCGAGTTCCGCGAGAAAGGGCGACCGGAAACCTTTCTGATCACGGTCGACATCCGCTCCCGCTACGGCCTGACCAAAAGCAGTCCCGCAGCCGCCTGTCTGTCCGGCATGACCTGCCTGCTGCTCTCCTCGGCACCTCTGTTCACCTACGAAACCCGGACCGAGGCGACAGTCACCGCCTTCTACTTCACCCGTGAAGGACGCCGTTTGCGGCTGGTACAGGAAAATTTCAGCTCGCAGGGAAAGATGTCGGGCGATTTCTACGACGCCATGGACATGACCCAGGAGCTCGAATGGATCACCCATCTGACCCGAAACGCCATCGAAGACATCAGGCGCAAGATCCTGGCGGAACTGCCGACCGAACTGGTCTCCCGCTCGTGGCGCAAGGCGGCCGAGGATCTGAGGCGGGCCCCATCCGACGTCATCGGCACTCCGGGACTGCCACCCGAACCGGAGATCGCCGCCACGCCGGTAAAACCTCCTGTCCGCAGCGGCAAGAAACGGCGTAAGGAACTGGCCGGCAAACCGCTCAACCTGCAGGATCTGGTGCGGCTGATCAGTCCGTCGATTCTCAAGGTTCGCACCGAGCGTTCAATCGGCAGCGGCTTTGCCATCTCCCGTCGCGGTTTTGCCCTCACCAGCCTGCACGTGGTCGACAAGACCACGCGGATCACCGTCCAGGGCCATGGCGGCCAACCACAAAGAGCCCGGGTGGTGCAACGCTATCCCGAGCTCGACCTGGCGGTCCTCGCCATCGACGGTCCGGTCCGCGGTACCGCCCGCCTCGGCGACTCCGCCAGCCTCGAGGCCGGAGATGAGGTGATCGCCATCGGTTATCCCCTCGATGTCGGTCTTTCCATCACCCCGACCAGAATCGAAAAACTGGAAAACTGGCGCGGGCAACCCCTGATCCGCATCGAGGCGACCGTACCGGACGGCAGCGCGGGCGGCCCGCTGGTCAACAACCGCGGCGAGGTGGTCGGCATCATTTTCCACAAACAGGAAGACGGTACCCGGCAGGGAGCAATCTTCGCTCTTCCCATCAGCTCGGTACGGGGGTCTTTCGAACAGTTCCTCGATTTTTCCCCCGAGTGACTCGTTGCGTCCGGGATCAGGCCTGGTTCACCTGCTGCCGGCAGTTTTCGACCAGAACGTCAATGATCTCCAGGACTTCCTCCCGGGCATAACCGTCGGTCATCAGGGCTTTCTCATAGGCGCGAAGCACCTGCCTGGCCCGGTGAGACCGGCCGGAAAGAAGACCGGCTAGATAGAGCCTCCTGACCACGTGGTCATTGATCGGATCGAACTGCAGGGCGCGCTGCCCGACCTCGACAACCTCGTCCCAGTTGCGGCCTGCCAGCAGCAAATCCATCCAGGCAATGGCGCTTTCGAAATAGAGCAGCAGCAGATCCTGGCGATAATATTCCCTGCCGTCATCGTTGGGCAGACTGATGCTCACCTCGCCTTGCCACAACCTGTGAGCCCGGCGGAAAAGCTGGTCAGCCATCAGATGCTCCATGCGACGCGCGTGCCGGATGCCGTCACGAACGAGCAGCTCGAATTCCCTGGCATCGACCCAGCAGTGGTCGAGCCGCACCACCCCCTTGCGCAGGTGCAGATAGTCCTTGATGCCGACCTCCGGCATCAGCTCTTCGAGGGACTTGCGCAGGCGGGTCAGTAGCGAGTCGAAGCGTGACCGAGCCTGGTCGGCGGATGAATCGGGCCAGAACTGATGCTGGATTTCATCCAGTTCCAGCTGCAAACCGGGGCTCACCAGCAACAGACCGAGGAGCTGGCGCAGCGACGTTGTCAGACCGTCCCGCAGGTGGATGGTCCTCCCCCCGACGGCAACGGAAAAATCACCCAGGATACGGAAACGCAGGGTGGGAAGAGGACGCCCCTTCTCCGCATAGCTGACATAGAGTCTGGCGCGGCTCAGGCTGACGGGCGTTTCGGATTTGACCCCGAGCCGCAGCATGGTCGAAAACAGCTGGGTCATCAGGTGGGGGTTCCAGCCGTAGAGATTCCTGAACGCCCCCCTTTCCATCAATTCGAGACAGTTACGGAAATCCTCGACTGCCCTTGAGGATCTGCCGAGCTGATGCAGCACCAGGCCGCGAACGGCCCAGCCGGTGCAGAGCAGAAAGCTGTTCTCCTGCTGTTCGGCGTCTTCGATTCCCCGTTCCGCCCACTCGAGCGCAAGTTCCCAGTCTCCGGTAGCACAGGCCGACCAGGCAAGACAGATCTCCATTCTGGCCCGATAGATGGGGCCACCCGCCTCGTCACGCAAACTCGCGGCTTTCTGGGCATCGGCCCTGGCGATCTCAACACGCCCGGTCAGGGCCGAAAGCAGGGAGCGGAACTGCAGCAGCTGACTCTTCATGTGCGGGCTGCCGGCACTCGGCAGCACCAGGGCGGCGTCGGTCATCTCCAGTGCCTGCTCGTAGTGACCGTGCGCCAGCTCGCTCTGGACATCGAGCAGGATCATCTGCGGCTGAATCAGGCTCTGCTCGAAACAGTGGCCTCCCCTCAAGCCGCGTACCAGGGCTCTCTGCCGCCGGCTGCCAAGGACCTCTCCCATCCCCTCGAGCAGCATGGCCATGACATTGTGCCCCAGCAACCGGGTCGACAGGTTGACTTCGTCGTTTCTGGCATGTCCGGCGGCAAGTTCCAGCTCCCGCAGTGCGGACCGCCAGCTCCCCCGGTAGAATTGCAATAGCCCGCGACCGATTCGGCCCAGAACAAGGTATTCCGGCCATGCATAGTCCTGGGCGGTTTCGATGGCGATGGTCTGAAGAATGTCGGCTTTCTGAAAATCGCCATCGAGCAGCAGTGCCCCGAGGGCCAGGGAAAAACTGACCTGGATGCGGATGTGCTGCTGCCCGGTCAGGTCGAGATCCGAAAACCGCCCTGCCGTCTCGGCTAAAATGTCCCGGCAGGCGGCAAAATCGCCATCGGCCAGGCAGCAGATTCTGATCAGCATGCCTCCGGCATAGACCAGCCCCGCGAGATCGCCCCTCTCCAGAAAGACCTTCCGGGCCGATTCAAAGGATTCCCTTGCCGAACTCGGCATGGTTTCGTAAAGCAGCAGTCCATGAAGACAGCCAAGCCAGGGATAGCGGCCGTGATCAACCCGCGCAAGGACCGCGCCCTGCGGCTGAATCTCGCGGATGCCGCCACTGGCGTAGATTTGGGGAGCGGACTGTGAACAGATCCTTTCGGCGCTTTCGAAATCACCGGCCTGAAGAAGAAATCCGAGTCCGTGAGCGGTCTGGTCGTGGGCCAGGTACCAGTCTGCCGTCGCCAGCATCACCTCCCGGACGATATCGCTTCCGAGTTCCCGCGATGCCCGGCCTTTCAGATAGTCCCTGAAATGTTCGTGCAGCACATAGATATCGCGAGCAGGCTGGTAATCGACAAAATAATTGTGCCGCACCAGGTAATCGAGGGCAGCCCTGACATCCTCGATTTCGGACAGTTTTTCCGCCAGCCCGGCGGGAACCGAATCGAGCAGACCGATCTTGAGCAGGGTCCGCCGCAGGTTGTCGGGGAACCGGGCGAACAGCTGGCCGTCAAACTGGGTCAGATCGAGATCACCGTCATCACTGAGCAGCTGTCCAAGCTGCCTGAGGGTGTCGGCCGCCGATATGGCGGTATCGCTTTCGGCAACACTGATCAGACCGGTCACCCAGCGCAGGGCGGCAGTCTTGCGCACCACCTGGTGCTGCAGTCCGACATTGGCCTGGCGCAGTTGCCTTTCAACATGACGGATCCGCAACAGCGACCTGATCCGGGCCAGCAGTTCGACATTTCGGATCGGTTGGGAGATGAAATCCTGGGCGCCGGCATCCAGCCCCTCGGCCCGCAGTTCTGGGGTCGACTGGTGGGCGGTGATCAGAATGACCGCCACATGGGCCGTTCTCGGCTCCGCCTTGAGACGCCGGCAGACCTCGATGCCATCCATACCCGGCATCTGCATGTCGATCAGTGCCCCGTCAGGTGGCGTGTGCCGGGCAAGTTCCAAGGCGTCGAGGCCATGGCTCGCCACCATGACCGTGCACTGGGGCAGATTCTGCTGGATCAGTTCCTGAAGCAGGGCGAGATTGGTCGGATTGTCATCGACCAACAGCAGGGTGTAATGCTGATCGTTCATGAGACTCCCTGGCATCCTTCAGAATTCCGGCAACCGGACCCGTCCGTCGGTGAAAACCTCGATTACGGGCAGGGCATCCTGCCCCCGGGAACCAGAGGCGAAAAGTTGGTACTGCCCGGACTGCCGCGGCAGCGTAAAACTCAGTGTCGCCAACGCCGGCGAAACCTGTCGGATCCGGCCGGGAACATGCTCCGGCAGGTAGTAGAGCGCCTGCATCTGGTCGTCCAGAACCAGAATTTTACCGGATCCGACCCAGACTCTGCGGCAGCCGGAGGTTCCCGGGTAATGTGCCAGCAATACCGGCTGTCGGGGGTTGTCGACCGAAAAGACAAAAATGCTTTTTTTCCAATCCGCCAGGTAGAGCTTCCCTTGCCGCAGAAAAAGCGAATAGGGAATGCCGCCGGTCTGAAAACTGTTGACGATTTTCAGTTTCCCCGCGCCGGATTCCCGCAAGACGAGCAAGCCGTTGCTGTGGTCGGCGGCATAGACATAGGAACCTCCCCTGACGGCGTCGACCACCTGGCTGAACCGGTTCAGCGGTACCGGCAGAACGAGATGGTCGAGCACAATCGGCCGATCCGGATCACGAACATCGACACTGTAGAATCCGCTGTTCTTGGTAGCAACCACGGCCCGGTTTCCGTCGACATCAACCCAGCCGAAGGGGTCTTCTATGGCAATCCGGCCACGGCTTTTCGGCCTGTCCGGCCGTCGCAAATCGACAATGACGACCCCCTGGTTGCGGACATAGGCATAGCACAGCCCCTGGAGCAGCCGGACAGATACCACCGAACCTCCCAGTGACAACCTCGCCAGCTCGACCGGCTGACGTGGATCGACGGCGTCGATGACCCGCAGACTGTCCAGGCTGCCGATCACCACCAGGTCCCCCTCGGCATCGATGGTTTTGCCACGCCCGCCCAAAACCAGCCCCGACAGGTTGCGTCGGGCCAGTGGCCAGAAAGCCACATAGTGCTTCTGGTCGTAGACGAGAACATTGTCACCGACCAGCAGAGCCTCGCTGCCCAGGTCGGGGTCTTCCAGCTCGGCGGTCAGCTTGGGTCGGTCGACCGCGGCCGAGGAATAGATGGCGATCCGGCCGCCGCTTCTGACAACGATCAGCTTCTGCTGCTGCAGACGGACCGACACGGCATCCTTGGCCAGCAGAAGCGGATCGACCGGAAGCCGTTCATCGCCCTGCCCGTAAAGATGATAGCGGTAGAGACGGTTGGTGCGGCCACGAACCAACAGTTGCGTGGCATCGCCCTCAACCTCTTCAGCCAGACCGGGCAGCTGCAACTCTCCCCGGGAATGCAGCTCCCCCCGACGATCGACGGCAAAGACGCGGACCTTCCCACGGCCGTTCACCACGTAGAGACGTCCCCCGGCAAAGGCGAGATCGTAGGCCCCCCTGTAGACCTCGACCCGCCGCTGCTCGGTCAGCTCCCCGCCCTGCCCGATCCGTACCAGATGAACTCCTCCGTTCATGTCGGCCAGAAAGACGCGCGTACCGTCGAGCGCCAGGGAAACGGCACTGTAAAGAACCGGCAACGCCCCTTTCATGACCGGCGCATCCGGATCGGACAGATCGAAACAGAGCAGACCGGCCTCGGACGCCGCCACCAGCAGATAGTCACCGGCAACCGCCATCGCAATCGGTTTTCCGGGCAATGTCAAACGCCTTTTCACACTCAGTTCACCGTCGGCTTCGAGTATCACCAACGCCCTGTCGCCCGTACCGAGATAGACATGACGTTCACGGGCGGCGGCCGCAAAGACCTGCCAGCGCTCGACCATCTTGCCGAGCGACCTGAAACGGCCCCTGTCATCCGGTTCGACAATCTGCAGATCGAAGTCGTAGCCGGTCAGGTAGATGCGTCCGTTGTGCACCACCATGTCCCTGCTCCGGCTGCCGGGCCGAAAAATGCCCTGGTCGGTCAGACGCATGCTGACCTGCGGATCGAAAACCTCCAGCCCCTTCCCCTGATCGGCGACATAAAGCCGTCCGGCAGCCGGGAACATGCTCCGAACTCCGTGCGAAAGAACAACCATGCCGGGGTCGATCAGACGACCTTCAACATCGATTCGGGCGGAAAAAAGCCCTTTCTGTCCTCCCCAGAAGAGTGTCTTGTCCAGTACGACAAGTCCTCCTCCCGAATTGACCTGGTTCCGGTAGATATGTACCCGCGGATCCTGCCCGGCCTGCAGGTCGACAACAAACAGATGTTTATGTCCACGAGCGACAAGCCGCCCCTCCCCGAGAAAAAGAAGCTGCTGCACCACGTCGGGAAGCTCGACCTTGCCGGTCAGCTGCAGCATTCCGGATTCGGCACCACGAAAGACGCTCAGTCCGCGACTGCTGTCGGCCACGACCAGAAGGTCACGCGACAGGGCCAGTCCCCGCGCCCGGTCGCGGCTCGGGACCGTCCCCACCAGTTGCACGCCGGTGTCGCCATCCAGCCGCAGCACATGCACCCCTTCTCGGAAAGCGGCAACATAGGCAAAATGCTCATTGGCGGTAATGTCGTAGAGATAACCGGGCAGGGAAAGGGTTCGCACCAGCCGTGGCTGCAGCGGATCGGCGACATCGACCAGATGCAGTCCGTGCTTGATGGTCAGGGCCAGAACCAGATCCCCCCACAGATGAACCCTCCAGACCCGGCCCGGCAGGCGAAGACTTCCGACAACCTCTGGCCGGTCGGGCCGGCTGATGTCGCAGACGACCAGTCCGTCCCTGTTGCCGGCCAGGAAAAGATGGTCGTTCCGCGCCGCCATGCCTTCGACTGTATGGAACAGCTGCAGTCTGCCACGTACCAGTCTCGGATTGCCGAAAGCCCTGACCAGGCTGAACTGCGTATCTCCCCCCAATCCGGTGCCGCGCACCTGCAACAGCAGCCGGCCGTCGCCTGTCGTCTCGGCGGAGCGGACATCGAGCAGATCGAGAGAGAGCAGCTCATGCCCATCACCCACCCGGGAGAACAGGGCGAAAATGCCGGCAACGACTGTAAACATCAGCAGGACCAGTCCGCTACGCACGATCTCCCCCCTCTCTGCACGACATCGGTGAAGCCGGCAGCCAGGTTTCCAGTACTTTCAGCAGTTCCTCGCGTCGGAAAGGCTTGCAGACATGGGCGTTCATTCCGGCCGCCAGGCAGGCCTCGACATCCTCCCGGAATCCACGGGCAGTCAGAGCGACAATCGGCCCCCCGTATCCCATGCTCCGCAGACGCCGGGCGGCTTCGAAACCGTCCATGATCGGCATCTGGCAGTCCATCAGAATCAGGTCGAAGTCCTGCCCGGCAGCCAGGTCGACCGCTTCCCGCCCGTTGTGGGCCATGACAAGCTGTCCAGGCTGCGGCTGCAGCAGTCCCCTGACGTAATCGCGAGTCGTTGCATTGTCCTCCACCAGCAGAATGCAGCACCCCTCAGGCACAGACGACGCTGAGCTGCTGCAGTCCTCTCCCGAGCCCTCTTCATGACCGAGCAGGCGGAGCAACGCCTCGCCGAGCAGGGTCTTGCGTACCGGCTTGTAGAGCCACTCGACCCTCACACCGTCGACATGGCGTGCTTCGATGCTCGATTCGTCAGGCGAACAGAGCATGATGACCGGGATTGCAGGGATGGCCGGATCGCCGGCCATGGCCTCGACCAGCTTCCAGCCGCCGAGTCCGGCCATGTCACTGTCGACCATCGCCAGCTGACAGGAAGAACCTTCAGCTACCGATCGGCGCAAAATGGCCAAGGCGCGGGGTCCGCTGCCGGCGACATTCACCTCAAGTCCGAGCTGCCGCAGCTTGGCCTGCGTCGTACCGGTCTGTTCGTCGTCGCTCACCAGCAGAACCCTGCGGCCGGCAAGTGCGGCCCAGCGGCCGTCGTTCCAACCCTTTTCCTGCCGGACAAACCGCAATTCCAGAGTGAAACGCGAACCGATCCCGGGCGTGCTGTCAAGATGGATACGCCCCCCCATCATGTCGACCAGCTGGCGGACGATGGCCAACCCCAGACCGGTGCCGCCGAACCTTCGCGTCAGAGTTTCCTCGGCCTGAACAAAGCTCTCGAAGATCCTGTCCTGGACGTCGGGCGCGATACCGATCCCGGTATCGGCGACCTCGATCCGGTAACAGCAGGTTCGCGCATCCTGTTCGATCAGGTCGATGTGCAGGCGGACTTCACCCTCATCGGTAAACTTGATGGCATTGCCGACCAGGTTGAGCAGAATCTGTCGCAGACGCCCCCCATCCCCCTTCACGTCGACCGGCATGCCGGGCGCAATCTCGCACCTGAGCTGCAATCCCTTGGCGGCCGCGTTTTCCGCCATCAGACCGACAACTTCCTCGGCAACTTCCCGCAGATCGAAATCCTGTTCCACCAGTTCGAGTTTTCCCGCCTCGATGCGCGACAGATCGAGAAGATCGTTGAGAATTTCGAGCAGGGCCTCGCCGGAATTGAAAACCGTCTGCGCCAGTTGTCGCTGTTTTTCGTTCAGGCCCGAATTGAACAGCAGTTCGGTCATTCCCAGTACCCCGATCATCGGGGTGCGGATTTCGTGGCTCATGTTGGCCAGAAACTGCGACTTGGCCTGGTTCGCCGCCTCGGCCCGGTCGCGCGCCTCCTGCAACTTGACAATGGTATCTTCCAGTTCCCTGGTGCGGGCCGCGACCTGAGCCTCGAGGTTGCGCCGGTAATCCTCGAGCTGCCGGTCACGGATCTGCAGCTGTTCGAGCATCTGGTTGAAGCTCTCGACCAGCGAGCCGATTTCGTCCCGGCTCAGCGCCTCGACCCGGGTCGAAAAATCCCCCGACTCGGAGACTTTCTTCATCGCGTCGTACAACCGGTAAATGGGATCGGTAACCAGTCCCTGAAAGCGGCGGGCGAGGAAAAACGAGCAGAGGATGGAGAAGAAAAACAGTACGAGCATGACCACGCCATACTGCAACAGGCGACTGTTCAGTTCCTCGAGCCCGGACTGCAGGTAGATGTGACCAAGAATCCTGTTCTGGTAACGCACGGGAATGACAAAACCGAGGTGCGTGGTCGTGAAGTGATATCGCGGCGTTTCAGCCTGCGCGATCGTATCGAGAAGCGTGCAGGGGCTGTATGGCAGGCCGGTTTCCCGATCCCGGAAACGGGCATTCGACTTCATGTAGGAAGCGAAGGGGACACCCTTGCGGTAAATAAAGACAGCCCGGATCTGGGGGTCGGCGGAAAATGCCTCCAGTACATCGCGAATCTCCGCCCTGCGCTTGAGCAGCAGGTCGGGAATGGAGTGCTGTGCCACCACCCTGACCATGGCCTCGATCTTGGCGACCATGCTCTGCCGGTAGGCGTAGACCTCGAGCAGGATAACCGCTCCGGTGACCAGGAGCAGCACCACCAGGCTGATGGCGACCATCAGCAGAGTCAGCTTTTGTCGTATGGGTGCGTCCCTGAGCACCGGGTCCCCCCCTCCGGAAAACGGTCAGAAGCGCAGATCGAACCCGACCCAGAACTGCCGCCCCAGCCGATAGTCTCCGGGCGTCGTCCCCGATTCGATAGTGCTGTCAAACAGGTTGAGAATGTCGAGATGGCAATCGACTGCGGGCAAGCCGGCCAACCGTCCATTCCAGGCGAGTCTCAGATCGACCTGCACGGCCTGTTCGTGCCGCACCTCATCATAAACGAAAAGGGACTCCTGGACAAATTCTCCCTTGATGGCGTCGAACCGCTGCAGGCTGCCCGGAACCGGCACCTCCCGATAGGTGTTCTCCAGACTGCGATAGGCCGCCAGGTACTGGGCACGCGTTGTCAGGTGCATTCCCCCGGGCAGGGCCATCATGTGCAGCAGCCGGACGACATGCGGCCGGCTGTAATCGGTGCGGGGAAGCTCGCTGCGATAGACGATCCGTCCCCGGTACCATACGCGGGGTTCGATCTCCTCGTCATCGAGCAGAACGTCGTAGGTCTCGTTGCTGGTCAGGTTCTCCTGCCAGACCCAGCTCAGCATCAGGTACTGTTTCCGCCAGGACCGTTCCCAGCTCAGGCGAAGGCTGCGGTGACGGCTGCGGCCCCGGTTGTTCATGGTGTAGTAACGCAGGCCATCGTCCAGTACCGGTCCGAACTGGCGGGCGAACTCGTCCCGGCCCTGGCGCTGCACCAGCTTCATGCTCAGTCGGCCGCCGTACAGTTCCTGATCCAGACCGAAAACGATCTCGTCGCTGTAGGGCGTATCCAGATCGGAAAAACGCGCCACACTCTGCAGCCCCGCCGGGTAGAGTTCCCACAGCCCCGGATCGGCCGGATCGACGACGGCGCCGGGATCGACGCTGCCGGAACCGACGGCGCTGTTGCGCTTGGGCCGGTACTGGCTGATGACCGGCAACCGGGCCTCTCGCAGCTTGAAGGCAAGAAAACTCCTGCCGTAATAGCGATTGACCCCCAGGGTCAGCATCGTCGTCCGGTCTCCTCTCAGATCCCAGCTGGCAGCCAGTCGGGGCGCCAGATCCAGGTTCTGCAGATAGCTGTTCCAGGACAGCCGCAGGCCGGGACGCACCTGCAACCGGTCCAGGGTCAGACTGTCGTCGACATAGAAGGCCAGCTCCTGCATATGCACGGCTTCCGAATTGGCCCGCAGGATGTCACGCCGCGAGAAATACTGCTCTTCCTCGATACAGCCGAGCAGATCGTCGGTGCAGATGACATCCGGGGCCAGAACGGCATCCTTGAAGATGAAACTGGTCTCGGACCGGTCGTAGGTTCCCCGGTGGACCTGCCACTGCAGACCGGCACCGAACTCCTGTACCAGGCGGCCGCGTGACGGCGGCTCGTAGGTGACATCCCAGTTCAGGCCGATACTCTGCTGCCCCTGTTCGACGTCCCCGAATCCACCTTCCCGGCTGTAATCGGACTCGACGACACTTCCCCAGGGCTTGCTGGCGCTGGCCAGCCAGTTGCGGAAATGCGCCGGGGCGGAGCGCTGGTTTTCGCTGCCGCGAAAAAAGAGCTGCAGATGGCTTTCACCGTCGTCACGAAAATGATGATAACCGCCGGCGAGGCGGAAACCGCCCCGGCTGACGGAAAATGCGCTGTTTTCGACATCGGTCAGAAAATGGCTCGCCCGGTAGGGGGCATAGAGCAGACTGATGTCATAAAGATCGTCGGTCCCGGATTCCCGGGTGACGCGAGCCAGAAAATTGACGCTGCTGCGCCGCTGAATCTCCTGCCGGTCGAGATGGAACAGCGGAATCTCGGAACGGGCGACGCGGGCCTCGAACAGAAGTCCCGTCTTGGCCCCAACCGGAAGATCGAACCCGGCACCGAAAAAATCCTTGCGAAAACGTGGCTGTCTGGAGGCACTGCTGGAATGGAAGAAATCGAAATGCTCCTCGCCGGCCAGGTGAAAGCGGGCCCAGTCGTCGCGGGTATGGCGCCAGGAGAGCCGGGCCGAAGGCGTTTGCCCCGGCATTCTCAAACGGGCGTCGACCACGCCGCCGGTAAAGCCGCCGAAGCGGGCCGGGATGTTGCTGTCGTAGACGGCGATCTCGTCGACCAGGGCGGCGTCGACAAAGAGCTGTTGCGGGTGTCCCGGCACGTCGGTCAGACTGTTGGGGTTGCGTGCCATGGGATCGAGAATGCCGGCATTGTCGATGCCGTCGAGGGTAAAGGCGTTCTGAAAGACCTTGCCGCCGGAAATGGAGATGTCAGGCGGCAGAATCTCTCCCCCGGTCCTGCCGCTGCGAAAGGATTCGCTGAACTGGACATCCGGCAGAACGTCCAGCATCTCGGTCAGGGTCCCGTTGCCGGCAGGCAGCCGGTCGAGCACTGGGCGCCGCAACAGGGAAACGCCCCCCGCCGAAATGTCGAGACGATCGACGATGGTTACCGGCGGCAGAACCGTTTCTTCCCGATCTGCGGCGACCGCGGCCGAAGGCAGGCAAATTGCCAGCAGTCCGAAAAAAGCTGAAAGGATGCGCAGCAGGTTGCTGTGGGACAAAAGATCTCTTGCGGAAAGAATCCGCCCTCCTGTTCAGAAACCGGAATCGAAGAACATCGGTCTGGGGTCCTGGTCATCGGACAGACCGTCACCGTCCATGTCGTCATCGAGCGTCAGGCCGGAAGCGTCGATTTCACCCGGCGACATCAGGGGATGAAAGAAATCGGGCGCTCCGTCGGCATCCATGTCCGACACCGCCAGATCGGGCCGGTCCAGGTCACTGCGTCCGGCATAGACCCTGCCAATCGCCAGCAGCGCCCTGTTGCGACCGACCCGGAATCCTTCTTCTTCCACCCGGCGCACCGCGTCGAGGGCACCGTCATAGGTATCGATTTCGGCATGTGCGGCGGCCCAGTCGATCAGCTTGTCCAGACGGTCCCGCGGGTCGCTGACACTCTGAACAACCTGGAGGGTCCGGTCAAGAAGGTCGAGTGCCAGGGCCTGCCGGCCCGTGGCACGGGCATAGCGTGCCCCCTGCAACAGATGTCTGGCGATGGAAAAAAGATCGCTGTCGGCAGCGGCCGACGGGTAGAGATCCCAGGCCAGCTGCCAGTAGGCGTCGAGTTGCTGGTCGATGCCGGCAGCGCCGGCACGCAGCATGGCGTCGATCAGGGTATCGTAGGCATCGAGGGAGAGTCCCTGACCGGCCCGGGCCAGCAGGTCGCGGGCGGCCACCGCGTCTCCCAGACGCAGGTAGACGTCACCGAGGCTGGCCAGTGACATGGCGACCAGGGTCGGGTCGGTCATGGCAGACAGCGCCTGCTCCGCCTCGACCAGCAGCTGCCTCGCCTCGGTATTCATGCCGAGATCGACATAGAGATCGGCGATCTTGGCCAGACCGAAATCGATCTTGGCCGATCCGAGCGTCTTGGTGCCAACCTTCTTGGCCAGGTTGACGTCGATCTGCCGGACCAGATCGGTGGCCAGCTGCAGGGCGGTCACGGCGTCGGCATCGAGCGACTCCTCGATCAGGCGCAGGCCGAGATAGGGCTTCTGCCTGTTGGCGACGTAATAGGTCAGGGCCTCGACCTGGGTTTCGAGCGGCGTCGGGTTGAAAAGATCGGTCGGTACCCGGTAGAAGACCAGATCAAGAGCCGTCATCCCGGTTGGCGGCGGTTCCGTGTCGTGGGCCGGCAGCAGCCCGCCGGTGACCGACTCGGCCACCGCCACTTCAGCCGCCAGCTGCTTGTAGCCCCAGGAGCGCGACAGCCCGCTCAGGGTGTCGAGCAGCGCCAGCGCCCCCGCCTTGTCGCCCGCCAGATAGAGCGCTACCGCCATGTCATCCATATAGATTCTGGTTCGCGAACCGGTTCTGTTGGCGGGCAGACCGTCGTTGCTGCGCAGATCGGCGATCATGCCGGCGCCGTAATAGAGATCGAGAGCGTCCTGACCGCTGCCGGCCAGGGCGTAGCGGCGCGCCGCCTCCACCATGTGAAAAACCCGGTTCTTGTAGCTTTCGCTGCCGGCGATGGTTTCCGTCGGCGTGTCGACCGCTATCTGCCGCAGCTCGTCGATCACCGTCAGGGCTCCGACCGAATCGCCTGCGGCCAGCAGCTCGTCGGCGATACCCATGCCGGCGGAAAAAGCGTTGGCGTAGGCTAGATAGGTGCCGACGGGCACGGCGATGTCCAGATGCAGATACCGCAACACCGCCAGCGCCGAGGCAAAGTCCCCGGCACGCAGGTAACCCTGCGCCAGCAGCCGGAAATTGGCGGCATCATCGGCATTGAAAAAAGCCGTTCCCTTGGCCGCCAGCACACCGCGCAACTCCTGCTCCGCCTGCGCCAGGGCATCGAGAGCGTCGGCGGAGAATCCCCAGCGGGCCGCTCCTTCGGCCAGTTCGATGCGGGCCAGGGCACGATTGACCGGATTGAAGATCCGGCTGTCGATCATCCGCCAGGGATCGTAGGGAAGCAAAGAGTCGGCAACCCAGCCGCGCACCAGACCGCTGCGGGCGACCCCCCTGATCAGTTCGATCATCAGTTCATCGTTGAGCTGATCGTCGAGGACCGCCTGCGCCAGGGCATCGGCCCGGTAGAGATGCGACAGGTCCGAATTGTAGTAATAGGCGACCCGGGCCATGTTGTCACCGGCCGGCAACATCCGGTCGGCAGACAGGGGCAGACGAACGGCGAAACGCGGCTGGCCGGTCAGAATGGCTCCGATGCGCGGATCATCGGCCGGAGTGTAGGCGCCACCTGCGTCGGCGCGGACCAGGCCGGCGACAAACTGGGCGGGATCGGCCTGCAGAAACGCACCGGGATCGTTCAGCCCGTACCCGTACAGAACATGCTGCAGCAGGCGCTGGGGAATCAGGTCCCACAGAGGAACGCGGCCGCCCTGCAGCACCAGCTGATCGAACAGCGCTTCCCTGTTGGCCAGGTAACGGGCATCCGCGATATCGAAGGCGGGATCGACCGTCTGCACAAGATCGTCCAGCTCCCGTCCGAGCATACGCCCCAGCAGGTAGCGGTTGAAGAGGCCGAAGGCCTGATCGCTTCCGGCGGCCGCTGCCAGATCACCGGCCAGACCCGCCAGGGCAAGCGCTTCATCGGCCGAAAAGCCGAGTCCGGCGGTCAGCTCCCCGGCATTCACCCGTCCGCTGCTGTCGAACAGCGACGGGGCTGAACCGACGTTCGCCGCCAGAGTATCCCAGGGCGCCGTTTCTCCCCGCCAGTAAAGATGCATGGCCGCGGCCATCAGCACCAGGTTGCGCTGCAGAATCCCTGGAACGTCCGTCGGCCTGACGAGAAGATCGTTCACCTCGGCCAGCCCCGCCCAGGCGGCAACGGCGGACAGGGCCCGGTCGAGCGGCTGACCGCTGCTGACGCGCCTGGCCAGCAAGGTGGTCAGCGGGGAAATGACGACATGCGAAAGGGAAGAATAGGCCCCGGCAGGGGCGGATAGATCGAGGGAGACTTCCGTGAAACTGATGCCTGTGTCACTATCCCGGCCGCCGGCGGCCACCAGGATCCAGGACGAGGGATCGGCATCTTGCGCCAGATCGATCCTGAAATGCCCCAAATCGTCGGTGATCGCTTCACATCGTCCCTGGCCGCTCGCCCAACACCGGCGCACGACTTCACCGCTGGCCGGGTCGATCAGGCTAACCCGGGCACCACTGACGGCGCCGTCCTCGACATAACCGGCGACCGTCAGGGTATCGGCCGATGGCGAACCGAAGGAGGAATCCGCACCGCCGCCACCACCGCAGGCAGCCAGCAGACTGCAGAAAAAAAACAGGAGCAGGATGTCAGACCCGTATCGCAACCGCATGACACTCCAGACCATCCCCTCCGGACCGACAACGGAACAACAATCAATGAATTGACTAACTCACTGAAATATGGGCAAAAATTTTAGCAAAACAATCTTTTACAAAGCAAATAAAATTCCTCCCATAATCGTCGTGTTGAAAATAGTTGAATTATTCCATGGAGTTCAATCCCAGAAAACAATTGACAACGCAATCGACGGATTGACCGACACGCTTCGGTCGGTCATTATGGAAAACGCTGAATCCCCGGTTCCCCGGCACGTTCCGGGCAACAGTCGGAGCAAAGAATGCCGAAACGGAATCAGGCCGACAGACAACAGGACCGCTGGCTGCCGCTGGCTCTGCTGCTGGCCACCCTGACCCACGGTCTGATTTTCCTGCTCCTGCCCGACCTCCCCCATTCGAGCCCATCGCGAAACAGCGAACCGATCCGGGTCGGCTTCTATCCGCTCCCGGCTGTCGGCAGCACTGGCACCCCCCGAAAATCAAGCGAAAAACCTACGGCAAAACAGCCGGCGAAACCGCCGCAGGCCACTCCAAACCGACACTCGTCCCCTCGGCATCCCTCCCCTGGGCAGGCAACAACACCGGTCAGGAAAAAAACGGTCCCACCACCACAACCGCCGAAATCGGCGCCAGCAAACGTCAAGGCGGCACCCGCCCCGGCACCGCAACCAGCACCAGAAGAGAAAGTCGCAAAGCCGACCAGAAAGAAAACCGCTGCAACGCCACCTCCAGCCATGGGCACCGACAGCACCAATGAAACCGTTCAAACCTCTGGCAAGGCGGTGAAAACTGAAGGGGAAAAGACCGTGGCGGCAGCCGGGGACGCCGGCGGTCGCACCGGATTGCAAACGGACGCCCAACCGGCGCTGCTGGCCAATCCACGACCGGTCTATCCCTCGCTGGCCAGGCGGCGGGGATGGGAAGGCACGGTGCTGGTCAGAATCCGGGTCGAAACCTCGGGCAGGGTCGGCGAAGCGAGCCTGGTGCACTCATCGGGCCACCGGATTCTCGACCGTTCAGCCCTGAAACAGGTCCGGGGCTGGCGGTTCCGGCCGGCCATGAAGGATGGCAAACCGGTAGCGGGCGAGGTAATCCTGCCGATCAGGTTTGAATTGCATCAGGGATAGCCGGGAGAATTGAAAAACGGGCTGAATGCGGCCTGAACCCGTTTTCGGCCGCTAGGGCTTGTAGCCGAGCTCACGCAGAAACTCGAGAACCTGCTGCAGTGACTGCCCTTCCTGCTGTTCGATGCGCCTGGCCTCCTGGGCGGCGCGTTCGGCGTCGAGAAAGGCCTTACTGGCGGCATCGGCCGCCTTTTGCCGCAACCCGGCCGTCTCGACGGCCGCGGCCTCGGCTCTCTCCGCCGCCTCTTCTGCCCTCTTCGCCGCCGCCTCGACGCGCGCCGCGCTTTCTTCCATGCGACTGGCCAGTTCTTCCATGCGCAACACCAGCGCCCAGGCCTTTTCTTCCGATTTCACCGCCTGCCGGCCCGCCTTGACGGCATCCTGCATCTGCTTGCTGGTGGCGGGAAGATAGGCCTCGCAGCCGGCGAGAAAAAGGGGCAGGAACAGAAGCGTCAAAAACCGAAGCGGCAGCGACCGGGCCATGGAGGGTCCTTTCTTCAGGAAACCGGCTGCAGCTGCGAAAGAATGTCCGGCAGCGCCTGCAGCATCACGCGCAGGGCCTGCCCCCGATGGCTGATGGCGTTCTTCCGTTCGAGGGGCATTTCCGCCAGGGTGCAACCGTGGTCCTCCATATAGAATAGAGGATCGTAGCCGAATCCGCCACTTCCCCGGGCAGTTTGCAGAATCTCTCCTTCGAGGCGGCCGGTGAAATGCCAGCAGTCGCCGGCCGGAGTGCACAGGGCGATGTCGCAGACGAAGGCGGCCCTCCGCGGCTCGGGAACCTCCGCCAACGCGGTGAGCAGCTTGCGGTTGTTGTCGGCATCGCTGGCCTCTGGTCCGGCGTACCGGGCCGAATGCACGCCGGGGGCGCCGCCCAGAGCCTCGACCACAAGTCCGGAATCGTCGGCCAGGGTCAGATGGCCGGTCGCCCGGGCGATGGTCGCAGCCTTCTTTTCGGCGTTGTCGGCAAAAGTGGCACCGTCTTCGACGACCTCCGGCAGGTCGGTGAACTCGGCCAGGGAGACGATCTCGAACGGCCAGTCGGCCAGGATCTTTCCGATCTCCTCCAGCTTGCCGCGGTTTTTTGTGGCGATGACCAGCTTCACAGCAGATCTCCCAGTGCTTCCTTCTGCGCCAGATCGAGCCGGGCGCATCCCGCAAGGGCCAGCCGCTGCAGCCGGGCCAGCTGCTCGGTCGTAAACGGCTCGGATTCCGCCGTTCCCTGCACCTCGACAAAACGGCCGGAACCGGTGATGACGAAATTCATGTCGACCTCGGCACGAAAGTCCTCGTCGTAACAGAGATCGAGCAGGGGCGTCCCCTCGACGATCCCGACACTGACCGCCGAAACACTGTCGCGCAGCGGATCGTCGAGCAACAGCCCCTCCCGCTGCAGCTTGCGCAGGGCGTCAACCAGCGCTACATAGGCGCCGGTGATGGAAGCGGTGCGGGTACCGCCGTCGGCCTGGATGACGTCGCAGTCGATCTGGATCGTCCGCTCGCCGAGCCGCTCGAGATCCATCACCGCCCGCAGGGAACGGCCAATCAGCCGCTGGATTTCCATGGTGCGGCCGCCGAGCCGCCCCCTGGCCGCCTCGCGGGGGCTGCGGGTGTGGGTCGCCCGCGGCAGCATGGCGTATTCCGCGGTCACCCAGCCGCGACCTTCGCCCTTCATGAAAGGCGGCACCTTCTCCTCGACACTGGCGTTGCAGAGCACCCTGGTTTCACCGAAAGTGACAAGCACCGAACCTTCGGCGTAACGGGTGTAGTTGCGTTCGAAGCGGACCGGGCGCAGCTGGTCGGCGGCCCGGCCGTCAGGCCGTTGAAAAATCTCAGTCACTTCACACTCCTCTGGTCGCGACCGAAGCGCTCCACTCCCTCGACCACCGCCTCGGCCAACATCTGCCGGGCCTCCGGGTCGGTCAGCAGGGCAAGGTCATCGGGATTGGTCAGATAGCCGAGTTCGAGCATCACGGTCGGCAGATCGCCCCGACCGAGGGGCAGCAGACCGGCCTGCCGCACCTCCGAGACGGCAAAGCCTTCATCGAGCAGCGACTGCCGCACCTCGGCGGCGAGACGACGGCTGCCGCCGCGTCGTTCCTGCCTGAGATCACGCGCCGAAAATTCCTCCTGCGGCCGGATGTAGAGCTCGACGCCGTGCGGCCCGGAAGCAAAATGCCCCTGGGCGTGCAGAAGGATGAACAGATCGACGTCCCGGTCGAGCACGGTTCTGAGCCGCTGCTGACCATCAAGACTGTAATCGCCGTCCCGGCTGAGGTAGACGTCGACGCCGAGCCGCATCTTCAGCAGCTTTTCCAGCTGGCGGGCGAAAGCCAGCGCCACGTCCTTCTCCTTGGTCCCATGCAGGCCGATGGTGCCGGGATCTTCGCCGCCGTGCCCGACATCGATCGCCACCGCCCGCAGCCTCGGCCCGGATTTCGACTGTTTCTTGCGCAACAGCAGGGCGAACAGCTGGTCGATGGGATTGTCGCTCTCGACGACCAGCTGTTCCGGAGGGTCGAGATTGCGGTAGTAGACCGACCGCCCGACCAGGCCCGGCAACTGGCCGATGACGAAGTCTTCGGCAACCCTGAGCCGGCCGTCGATAAAAAGCGGCGGATGATCGAGAGGAATGAAGCGGCCGTCGATCTCGAGGTAGTTGCCGCCGGGAAAGATCGACGCCACGCCGGACGGGGTGCGAAAGCGGAACCGGTGTTCGACCGAATGCCAGCGGCCGCGCAGCCTCAGGGCGGACAAAACATCCTCGACGGCGAGATAGGGAACGCCGTCGCGGTTGTAGACCTCCTCGATCCGGTGCGGCCGGCTGCCGCTCCAGGCCAGCTCCACCGCCGCCTGCGCGACGTCGGCGGAAACGAGACATGCCAGCAGCACCGGCAAAATGAAGGACAGGCGAGACATGAAACTCCCGTCGGAAGCGGAATCGTCAACCTCGAATCCGTAACACGCGTCACCGCGACAGATCGTCCGGCGTCGACAGGCTACGAAACCAGTTGCCTTATATACCCTTTTGCCGGCGAACCTGTCAACGCGCCCTCAGTCGTCCTGGGGGAGCAGCCGCCTCCCCCTGACCGGCTTGCGCTCAAGGGCGTCGAGCAGCCGCCGGGTCAGGCGCCGTTCGAGCCGGCGCAGGGTGGTCTGGGACGCGGAGTGGGACCGGATCTGTCCCCCGGCAGTGTTGTGGTGGCCGCCAGCGGTGCCGAGATCGGCCATGACGGTGCGGATCAGCTCGCCGGCGTTGATGTCGGGCTGGCCTGTGCGCAGCGAAAGGTAGACATCCTCACCGTCATGCCCCATGCCGAGCACCAGCGACACACCCTCCATCCGCAACAGGAAATCGGCCATTTCGGCAACGATGTCCGGATTGTCGACCCGGTAGAGGTTGAATGCCAGCACATCGCCGTAGATGCGTGAATTTTCTATGGCCCGGCTGTAGGAAAAGAAATAGTCGCGGGGAACCTTGGGGTGGGTCACCCGGTAGAGGATGCGGTTGTTGGCCAGCGGCAGCAGGTAGAGATAGGCCTCACGGTCGGCCCGAACCCAGTCCCGGCCGAGATCCTGGGTCTCCGACTTGATGGCGTAGAAAAGGATGGTCGCCAGGCGGGTGCCGAAACTGACGTCGTGGGCCAGCAGGTACTCGAGCAGAATGGTGGCCGAAGCGCCGTAGTCCTCGCGCACGTCGACCCAGCGGCAGGTCTGGCAGGCGTCGCGCAGGGGATGATGGTCGATGACCAGGTGCACCGGCAGGTTGTCGGGAAAGCTGTTGTTGCCGGTTCCCGGCTGGGTGTCGACCATGCAGACCACCTGAAACTGCCCGGGATCGATGCCGGAAAAATGGACGGCGTCGATCTCCAGCTCCTGGGCCATGGCGCGGTTTTCGCCCCGACCGATCATGCCGCCGTAGGCGATGGTCGCTTCCTGGCCGGTGGTCTTGAGCAACAGATGCTTGAGCGCCGCCGCCGCCGCCAGAGAATCGGGGTCGGGATTGTCGTGGGCGACGATCAGAACCCGGCCTTTGCCGCGCACCCAGTCGAGAAATTGCAGGGAAAACTCGCGGGATCGTTCCAGCTGCACAGCACGCTCCTCCTGGTTCAGGGCCGCTTTTCGGCCAGACGCAGTGCAAGTTCGACCGCTTCCTCCGCGGTCTCGACCGGCCGGATCCCCGGTACCTGCCACCTGCTGCCGATGGCGACGACCGGCCGGCCGAGCTTCAGGCCGATGGCGATCTCCGACAGGGTACCATATTCGCCATCGACGGCGATCAGGGCCGCGGACACCTGGGCGATCAGCACGTTGCGCGCATGTCCCAATCCGGTCGGCAAGGCCAGGGTCACATGGTCATTGGCGGCCGCCGGGTCCGGCCCCGGCAACAGGCCGATAGTCTCACCGCCGGCGCGAACCGCTCCCCGGCAGGCCGCTTCCATCACGCCGCCGAGCCCGCCGCAGACCAGAACGGCACCAGCCTCGGCCAGCCGACGGCCGACCTTTTCGGCCAGTCGTGCGCCCTTTTCACTCGCCTGGCCGGCACCGACAACCCCGATGAGCAGACGCCGCGCCATGCGTCAGTTCCCCCGGATGGCGGCAGCATGCCGGTTGAGCAGCAGGCTGTTGCTCACCACCGAAACGCTCGACATGGCCATGGCCAGTCCGGCGAACTCGGGCCTGAGCAGCCAGCCGAACCAGGGGTAGAAGAGCCCCGCCGCCAGCGGAATGCCGACCAGATTGTAGACGAAGGCCCAGAAGAGGTTCTGCCGGATTTTCAGCAGGGTCAGCCACCCCAGCCGGATCGCCCGCGCCACATCCATCACCGAATCATGAACCAGCACCAGATCGCCGGTCTCGCGGGCGACATCGGTGCCGCTGCCGATGGCGATACCGACATCGGCAGCCGCCAGCGCCGGCGCGTCGTTGATGCCGTCGCCGACCATGCCGACCCGAAAGCCCTGCTCCTGGTAGCGGCGGACCACGTCCAGTTTCTGTTCGGGGCGCACCTCGGCCTCGACATCATCGGTACCGACCTCAGCCGCCACCGCTCTAGCCACCACATTCCGGTCGCCGGTCAGCAGCACGGTGCGCAGCCCGAGCCGGCGCAAAGCGGCGACCGCCTCGGCGGCATCCGGCTTCAGACTGTCCTGCAGGGCGAGGAATCCGGCCAGTTTCCCCTCGCGGGCGACCCAGACCAGCGACTTGCCGGCGGCGACCATTTCCTGCGCGACATCGCGCAAGGCGCCGGTCTCGACGCCCCGGCCGGTCAGAAACTCCTCGCTGCCGAGCAGAACCGGCCGCCCGGCCACCCGGCCGCTGACGCCACCACCTCCCTGTTCAACGACATCGCTCACCGCCGCCTCCCCCGCTCCGGCCGCCCTGGACGCCACCGCCCTGGACAGAGGGTGATTGCTGACCGCCGCCAGGGGGCCGGCCAGCGCGAGCAGTTCGGCTTCGCCAACGCCCGGCGCCGGTCGGATGTCGGTCACCCGGAACAGGCCGCTGGTCAGGGTTCCGGTCTTGTCGAGCAGCAGCACCTGCAGCCGGGCGACATTCTCCAACACCGAAGCTTTCTTGAACAGGATGCCGGCCTTCAGGCCTATGGTGCTGCCGACCATGATGGCGGTCGGCGTCGCCAGGCCCAGGGCGCAGGGGCAGGCGATGACCATCACCGCCACCGCCGTCTGGAAGGCGAAGAGGAAACCGGCGCCGGTCAGATACCAGCCGACGAAGGTCAGAAGAGACAGACTCACCACCGCCGGCACGAAGATGTTGGACACCCGGTCGGCCAGGCGCTGGATGGGAGCCTTGTCGGCCTGGGCGGCGGCGACCAGGGCGGCGATCTGGGACAGGGCCGTATCCTGACCGACCCGCCGGGCCTCGATAACAAGCCGGCCGTCGCGATCGATGGTGCCGCCGGTGACAGCGTCACCCGGCCGGCGCGTCACCGGCACCGATTCGCCGGTCAAAAGCGATTCGTCGACGGCGGCCTCCCCCTCGATGACGATGCCGTCGACGGGAATTTTCTCCCCGGGGCGCACCAACAGCCGGTCGCCGACCTCGACCAGGTCGGCCGGAATCTCCTTTTCCCGCCCCCCGACCAGCAACCGCGCCTTTTGCGGCCGCAGGTCGAGCAGTTCACGCAGGGCCCGGCTGGCCCGGCCCCTTGCCCGCGATTCGAGCCACTTGCCGAAACGGATGAAGGTGATCAGCAGGGCGCTGGTTTCAAAGAAAACCGGGCTGCCCGCGCCGAGAAGACCGAGGAAGGAAAGGCACGAATAGCTCCAGGCGGCGCTGATGCCGAGAGCGACCAGAAGGTCCATGTTGCCGGATCGGTTGCGCAAGGCATGCCAGGCGCCCCGATAGAAGGTCAATCCGGCACTGAACTGGACAACAGTGGAGAGCAGCGCCACCAGCGGCAGGGTGCCGTCGCCGAAGGGGACAAACCACATCAGCGGCATGATGGGCAGGGAGAGAAGCGCCGCGAAGACCAGCCAGCGGGCCTGGCGCGCCGCTTCGTCGTCATCCGCCCGCTCCGCCGTCAGCGGCCGGTAGCCGGCGTCGACGATGGCGTCGAACAGCTCGCGCCTGCCGACCTTTTCCGGGTCGAAATGCACGCTGACGCATTCGTCGGCCAGGCTGACCACCGCCCGGTGCACGCCGTCGACGGCCAACAGCCGTTTTTCGATACTCCGGGCGCAGTTGCTGCAGCTCATGCCGCCGACGGCGATCCGCATCTCGCCCGGGGTTTCGGCGGCCTCACCCGCACTGGCCCGGAAACCGAGAGCGCGGATGCGATCACGGATACCTTCGAGGTCAGTCCGCTGCGGGTCCCAGGCCAGCTGCAGGCTCTGCAGGGCAAAATTGACCTGCGCCTCGCGCACGCCCGGCAGCTGCGACAATCCCTTCTCGACCGTGCGGGCGCAGTTGGTGCAGCTCATGCCGTAGAGCTTCAGCTCGGCCCGCTCCAGGCGCTCACGCCCGTCCGTTTTGCCCTTGTCGTCAGCGACAACGAATCCGGCCTGAACGATGGCCTGCCGGATCGCTTCGCGGTCGATCCGGGCGTCGTCTATCACCAGGGTCGCCGCCGCGGCGTCGAGATCGACTTTCACCTCCTCCACACCGGCAAGCGCGGAGAGGGCAGCCTCCAGCTTGGCGACGCATTTGCCGCATTTCATGCCCTGAACGGGCAACGTCAGTCGCTGTTTCATGTTGCTTGTTCGTATCGCTCCAGCAGGGCTCTGAAAGAGGGCCGCTTCCGGATGGCGTCAAAATCCGGGTCGCTGTGCGCCTCGCGCAGAAAGACGGGATCCTGTTCGATGGCCCGGGCCAGAGAACGCACCGCCTCGCGCACCTTCCGCTTGCGGGCCATGACGCAGGCCCGGTTGTAGTGGACCACGGCAAGTTGTGCCGATTCGGCCAGCAGGGCGTCGAAGCAGGCGAGCGCCTCGTCCAGCCGTCCCAGTTTCAGCAGCAGGTTGCCCCGGTTGTTGCGCGCCATGCCGAAAGCGGGATCGATCTGCAGGCAGCGCTCGATTTCCTGCAACGCCTCCTCCAGTCTCCCCTGCCGTTCCAGCAGCATGGAGCGATAAAAAAGTGGCTCGGTCCGGCCGGGGTCGAGGTCTTCGGCACGGTCGAGATCCTGCTGCGCCACCGGATAGTCGCCCCGCTCAATATGCAGAAGCGCCCGTTCGATCAAAGCCTCGAAAAAGTCGGGAGCCAGCTCCAGCGCCCTGTCAAAGGCGGCCAGAGCATCGTCCGACCGCTCCAGCCGCTGCAGGCTCAGCCCCCGGTTGTAATGGTAGTTCGGCATCTCCATGGCGGCGATGGCCCGTTCGTACCAGACCAGCGCCTCCTCGTCGCGCTGCAGTCCGGCCAGGGCATAGCCCCGGCCGTTGAGCGAAGCCGCATCGTCCGGTTTGAGCTGCAGGGCCCGGTCGAAAAAGCCGAGGGCCTCGCCATGGTGGCCGATCCGGTTCAGGGCGTAACCGATGTTGTAGTAGATGTCGGCCGAATTGGGCATCCGCCGCAGCGCCCGTTGGTACATCTGCAGCGCTTCGCTCGTCCGCCCCATCTCATCGAGCACGTTGCCCAGGTTGACGTAGGCTTCCGGAAAATCGGGCTGCAGTTCCAGCGAACGCCAGAAATGATGGTAGGCCTCGTCGTAACGCCCCAGCCGCTCCAGCAGCACACCGAAATTGTGGTGCAGAGCACCGTTGCCCGGATCGAACCTGAGCGCCTTGCGGTACAGGGCCATCGCCTTGACCTGGTCACCGAGGTTCGACGCGGCGACGGCGCAGTAGTTCAGGGCCTCGACATCGAGCGGATGCTCCTCAAGGTAGACCTCGGCCAGATCAAGCGCGATCTGGTTTTCGCCCCTTTCCAGGGCGGCCTGTACATGCTCGAGCTGGTCGTCGTCCAGCTCGGACAGATCGTCGAAATCGTCGAAGTGCTCACTCATCGAAAACGCCTAACCGACAGGATTTCCAGCATGAAACGCCCTGACACTGTAGCAGAAAACGCGCCGCGGCGCACCTGTTTCGCCGGCGGTCGTTCCGGCAGGATCGCCACCCGAGGGTAAGGGAATCCGGCCGGCCGACAAGTCTGGCTGTGAGCTGAACACGCGGGTTCGCGCCGGTTTTCGCCGCGACACAATCTGAATCTGGACAGAAATTACCTGCGCGATGTGATCGCGCAGGTCGAGGACGAGACCGGGGAACTGCTCGAGCCCCTGAACTGACCATGGAAGGGCCCGGCTCCGGAGAGACGGAGCCGGGTTGTTCGTGCAAAAATTTCACATCCGCTGCCGAAATTTGCCCCAGACGAGCGGATGGCAGGGGGGAGCGAGGTCAGGAATCTTCCCGCTCTTCTTCATCGGCGAGGGCTTCACAGGGGCCCGATGTCTCCATGCAGAGCCCGCGCAGCATGTCGTAGGAGAGGCAGAGCCCCTCGCACTCCTTCTTTTCCGGCCGCCGACAGCGACTGATGTCGAATGCAGCGATATCCACCTTGCACCTCCCTTCCCCGCAAAACGGCAGAAACGCCATTCTGCCCGTCATGAACGAGCAAGGGACATGCCAGAATCAGAAACTGCGAAAACGACCGCTCACTCGGCAACCGGCTGGCCGGCGTTTTCGGCGTTGAAGGCCTTGATGATATCCTTGAGCCAGTCGATTTCCTCGGGAACGAACTGCTTCTGGTGCTCGGAACCAACATTCAGGGCCCAGAAAAGGCCGGGCGACGAATACTCGGCGATGACGTGTCCCGGCAGGACGATGTAGTCGACATCCTGTTCGGCCCAAGTGGTCATTTTTTCGATGCTGTCGAACAGCATCAGATAGTCGTCCCCTTCGGCTTCCAGCACCATGGGGACGGTCCCTTCCTCGCCGCTGCGGTCGCGACCCGGTTCGGTTCCTTCATCGGGGTGCACCGGGATGAAGATGGCCGAGTTGAGAAACAGGTCGTAGAACAGGGACTGGTTCTCCGGGTTCATCATGTCCTGGTGGAAAGTCTCCAGCGCCTTGTCGAGTTCGGTCATGTTCGCATTGTCCTCTTTGCCCAGGGTTGTCTGCTACAACCTGTCGCGCCAAGACAAGACCGCCGCAGGGCAAACGGCGACTGACCATGGCCGGACCTTCCACCGAAGCTGCGTGGAGGAATCCGCAAATTGTATCTGAACAATATACCACCCACCCCGGCGAAAAGCCACCGCCGATACAGGAAATGCCGTATGAAATTGGACGTTGACTAGCCAGGTTGCTCAAAAAGTTCGGATGCAAGGTAGCCTAAATCTCGAGGGAAGATGAACAACAATGCGGAAGACGGCCCTTTTTCAGCAACCTCACCTGCTGTCGCTTGACTTCACCGGGCGCTGTTTCTATAGTCGCCGACATGAAAGACCTCTTCATCGCCGACGCCCACCTGCTCGATCCGGAAGACACCAATTACCAGAGGCTGCTTGCCTTTCTGGAGAGCCGGCGGGGAAGAATCCGCAACCTGGTCATTCTGGGGGACCTGTTCGAATTCTGGGTCGGCTACCGGGAAGTGGTCTTCAGCCGCTACCTGCCGCTGCTCGAACTGCTGCACCGCCTGCACCGCGAAGGCGCCCGCATCACCTACGTCGAAGGGAACCACGACTTTCACCTCGGTCCATGGTTCGCGCAAAAACTTGGCTGCCGCATTCTGCCGGACGGCGGCGACATCGAGATCGACGGCCGCCGTTTTCACCTGGCGCACGGCGACCTGCTCAACCCCGCGGACACCGCCTATCTGCGCCTGCGGTGGATATTGCGCAGCAGGCTGCTGCGCGGCCTGATCGCCGCCGTTCCGCCGGACCTGACCTGGCGTATCTCCCGCGCCATGGCCCGGCGAAGCGCCGGCCGGAAAAAAGAGCGCCCCGCCTTCGACCCGACGCCGCTGCTCGTCACCTACGCCGAGAAAAAAATCGCCGAAGGGGCAGATTTCGTTCTGACCGGGCACTTCCACCGCCCCATGGAGCTGAGCATCGGCAAGGGCAAGCTGGTCGCCCTGGGCGACTGGATCACCGATTTTTCCTACGCCGTCCACGACAACGGTGCCCTGAGTCTTCACTCGGCGGCGGACGAAAGCCCGGCCTCCGTCACGTCCGGATAAGATCGGCCAGCGTCCTGCCGCCAAGAGCCTGCTCGGCTGCCTGGTCCAACATCTCCTCGACCCGTTCGGCCTGACAGAGCTCTTCCGGCAGCTCCCCGGCCGGCTGCAACCTCATCTCCCCCCTGATCTGACGCAGAAAATCGACGATGCGCAGCCCGTCCAGGGCTCGCGCCGGCTGGTAACCCGCCTCATCAAGGTCGCCGTCATTGACCTCGACCAGCAGCCTCAGCTGCACCAGCTGCCCGATAATGTTGCGCACCAGCCGCGAGGGCAGCCCGAGATCGCGGGCAATCTGGTGCGCGCGCCCCGGCGTCTCCCCCTTGCGAAAACGGCCACCGAGATAGAGCATGATGCCGAGAGCCACCCGCTCGCGGTCGGCGGCGCTGGTCTCTCCGCCCAGTTCGTCCTGGCGCAGGCTGCCGAGATTCTGCCAGGCATAGGTCACCTCCACCCCCAGCAGCACGATGACCCAGGAGATGTAGAGCCAGATCATGAAAATGGGCAGCGCCGCCATGGTGCCGTAGATGGCGTTGTAGCGGGCAACCCCGACCTGGAAGTTGACGTAGCCCCACTGGGTGAGCTGCCAGAGGGTGCCACCGACGATGCCGCCGATCAGCGCCGCCTGCAGCCGCACCCTGATGTTGGGCATGAAGATGTAGAGAAAGGCGAAGGCCGCCCACATGGCGATGTAGGGCAGAACGTTGAACAGAAAGATGACCAGCGGGCCGACGTAGACCGTGCTTTTGAGTTGCAGGATGAATTCCTGCGATTCGAGCGAGGCGGTCATGGTCACCGCCAGCACCAGGAAGATGGGACCGAGAATGACCACCGAAAAGTAGTCGGCGAACCGGCGCATCAGGGAGCGGGTTTCGCGCACGTACCAGATGGCGTTGAAGCTGTCCTCGATGTTGGAGAGCAGGGTCAGCACCGTCATCACCAGAAAGACCAGGCCAAAGGTGCCCAATCGTCCGACGTTGGTGTTGTTGATGTACTGGACGATGCGGGAGACGATCTCTTCGGAGCCGACGGCGATATGTTCGAGCAGCAGCGGCTCGAGCCGGTTCTGCACGCCAAGCCCCTTGAGGACGGCGAACATCAGGGCCAGCAGCGGAACGAAAGAGAGCATACTGGCGTAGGTCAGGGCCGAGGCGCGCAGCAGGCAGCGGTCGGCGACGAAATCCCTGACCGTGCGGGACGCGACCTGGCCGAGGCGCAGCAGAAACCGCTGGCCCGGATTGAGCCCTTCCGGATCGATCCGCCAGATCTCCCGCAGAAAGAAGTCCCTCACCCACTGAAACATGCCTCCCTCCCGTCAAGCCGGCCGGCGCGATACGCTCCTGCCCCGTTCATCCCTATTGAATCATGTCTGGCCGCCTAAACAAGCTCAGTCGGTATCCACCTCGCGGACCGGCAGCCCGAGCCCGGCCAGGTCGCCCGCGAACGCCTCCTTGTCGCCGACCAGAACCAGCAGCTGGCGGTCGGGATGCAGGTAGCGCCGGGCGACCCGCTGCACGTCCTCGACGGTGACGGCGGCCAGCCGCTCACGGTAGCGGGGCAGGTAATCGGTCGGATAGCCATAGAAATCGAGCCGCATCTGCCGGGTGACGATATCGTGCAGATCCTCGAAGGCGAAGACGAAGGAGTTGATCAGGCTCTCCTTGGCCAGCCGCAGCTCCTCTTGGCTGACCGGCTCGTCGCGCATCTGCCGCATCAGCCGGCGCATCAGGCGCACGACCTCGCCGGTCGACTCGGTCTTGGTCTCGCAGCCGGCAATGAAGGGCCCCGGCAACAGGCGGCCTATCTGGTAATAGGAATAGACCGAATAGGCCAGCCCCCGATTCGACCTCACCTCGCGCATCAGCCGGCTGTTGAAACCGCCGCCGCCGAGGATGAAATTCATCACCCGCACGGCATAGACATCCGGGTTGTCCTTGCTCAGGCCGATCTCGCCGAAAAGGATGGTCGTCTGGGGGATTTTCTTGTCGGCCACCCAAAGGGCGGGCCGGCCGCTCGCCGCCAGCGGTGGCACCGGCGGCAGCTCGATACGCGGCGAATTCCAGCCGCCGAACAGCTCAGTGAGCCGGGCCAGCAGCTGCCGGCGGTCGAAGTCGCCGCTGACTGCGAGCCACAGGTTGTTCGGAGCGACAAAACGCCGGTGAAAACGGACGATGTCCTCGCGGCCGATGGCGGCGACGGAGGCCACCGTCGCCTCACGCCCGAGAGGATGGCCGGGATAGAGATTCCGCCAGAGAGCGCGGCGGGCCACCGACGAGGGTTCGTCGTTGCGGCGGCGAATCCCCTCGATGGTCTGCCGGCGCAGCAGCTCCAGCCTCCGGCCGTCGAAACGCGGCCGCAACAGCATGTCGCGCAGGGCCGCCAGCCCGATCTGCAGATCGTCGCTGCGCGCCGACAGGCCGATGCTCAGGGTGTAGCTGTCCGCCGACGCCTCCAGGTCGATGGCGCGCAGGGCCAGCCTCTCGTCGAAGGCGGCGGGTTCCAGGTCGCCGGCGCCGCCACTGCGCAGCAGGCCGGCATGCAGGGCCGCCAGCCCTTCCTTTCCTTCCGGCACCCGCAGGGAGCCGGCACCGAGCATCGCCGTCACCCGTACCAGCGGCAGCTCGTGGTCCTCCTTCAGGTAGAGGCGAATGCCGTTGGGTAGCTCGATCCGCTCGATGGCGGGCGGCTCGAACTTCAGCGGGACAAAGGAAAGCTGCTCCGGCCGCAGGGGCCTGTCTGCCGGCAGCTGGCACCCAGCCAGGAGCAGAACGGAAAGAACGGCAGAAAACAGTCGGATCATGATCCTTCACCCTCCCGGCGCAGAATGACCACGGTTCGGTTTTCGGGCCTGAACCACTTGCGCGCAACCTGCTGAATCTCCTCGGCGGTGATGGTCGAAACCACCTCGTCGTAACGGGCCAGATAGCGCCAGTCGCCGGCGACGATCTGGTAGTAGGCCAGCGACCGGGCCAGACCGGCGTTCGATTGCATGCCGCGCAGATGGTCGGTCCGCAGGCGGTTCAAGGCGCGGGTCAGCTCCTTTTCGCCGACCGGCTCGCGGGCCAGCCGTTCGAGCTCGGCATAGATGGCCTTCTCCACCTCCCGGGCGGTATGCGGATGGCGCGGCACGGCGCTGATGACGAACAGGTTCGGATAGCGCGCTCCGGGAGCCGAATAGGCCGAGACGCTCGCCGCCAGCTGCTGCCGTTCGACCACGCTGCGGTAGAGCCGGGAAACCCGGCCGTCGCTGAGGATCTGCTCGATGAGATCGAAAACGTAGTCGTCCCGCTGCGGCAGGGTCGGCTTGTGAAAGGCAATGGCCAGCCGCGGTTCGGCGTCGAACCGCACCTCGATGCGTTTTTCGCCGCGCTGCTCCGGTTCGACCGCCACCACCGGCGGCACCGGCGTTCCCGGCTGGATATCGCCGAAATAGCGGCCGACAATCTCCACCGCCCGCTCGAAATCGACGTCGCCGACCAGGGCGATCACCGTGTTGACCGGCGCGTAGTAGCGGTGCAGGAAGTTCTCCGTCTCGTGCAGGGTCAGGTTGTCGATGTCGGACGGCCAGCCGATGATCGGCTCCCGGTAGGGATGGACGGTAAAGGCGTTGGCCAGCAGCGTCTCGTACAGCAGGCCGCCCGGCCGACTGTCGTAGGAACGGCGGCGCTCTTCCTTGATCACCTCCCGCTCGGTATAGAATTCGCGCAGCACCGGGTTCTTCATCCGGTCCGATTCGACCAGCGCCCAGAGTTCGAGCTTGTTGGCCGGCAGGGAAACAGTGTAGGTGGTCTGGTCCTTGCTGGTGAAGGCATTGTAACCGGTGCCGCCGTTCTCGGCGTAGATGCGGGAAAACTCGTCCTTGACCACGTATTGGCGATGTTCCTGCTGCAGCCGGCGCAGTTTCTCGCGCAACCGCGCAAGTTCTGCCGGATCGGCCTGCGGATCATTTTTCAGCCGGTCGATCCGCTCACCGACCCGGGCGATCCGGTCGAGCAGCGGTTTTTCCCGGACGTAGTCGGTGGTCCCCAGGGTCTTCGTCCCCTTGAACAGCATGTGCTCCAGCAGATGCGCCACGCCACGGGTGCGGCTGTCCTCGTCAACGGCGCCGACGCCGATGGAAAGATAGGCGGCGAAGGTGGGACTCGTGTGGCGCTCGACCACCAGCAGTCGCAGCCCGTTGGCGAACCGGTGCTCCTGCACCCGCTCTTCCAGGCTGGCCGCCCGGCCGGCGGCGGCAAAGAGAAGAACAAAAAAAACGGCGGCCAGCCGCGCAAACATTCCCCGTCTCATTGGATTCATCCTCCGGCAAAGAAAAAAAGTGGTGACTGCCAGCCGATCCAGTATAGACCAACCGCCCTGCTCCGGCCAGCCCGGACCGGGGCACCGTTTTGACATGTTCCGTCCCTGTGGTTAACTATCGATAATCACTGTTCCGTCCATGTGCAAGGAGGATGCTGCGATGAAACGTATCGGCGTGTTGACCAGTGGCGGAGACTGCTCCGGAATGAACGCCACCATCCGGGCCGTGGTCCGCACCGCGATGAACACCGGCGTGGAAGTGGTCGGGTTCCAGAAGGGCTACCGCGGGCTGATCGACCGGCATTACGAAATCATGCAGAACCGCTCGGTCAGCAACGTGCTGCAGCGCGGCGGCACCTTTCTGCAGAGCGCCCGCTGCCGGGAAATGCTCGAAGAGGCGGGACAGGCGATTGCCGCCGACACCCTGAAGGGCCTGGGCGTCGAGGGACTGGTGGTCATCGGCGGCGACGGCTCGCTGCGCGGCGCCAGGGCCCTGGCCAACCGGGGCGTCAGGGTCATCGGAATCCCGGCCTCCATCGACAACGACATTTCCCATACCGAAATGTCCCTCGGCGTCGACACCGCCCTGAACAACATCATCTACGCCGTCGACTGCCTGAAGGACACCGCCTCGAGCCACGACCGCGCCTTCGTCGTCGAATGCATGGGGCGCAACAGCGGCTATCTCACCCTGGCGGCGACAGTCGCCTCCGGCGCCGAACACGCCATCATTCCGGAAACCCCTTTCGATCTCGAGGCCATCTGCGCCAGCCTGCGCCGCCGCTACCAGGAGGGACGGTTCAACTCGATCATCATGGTGGCCGAGGGCGCCGGCAGCGCCCAGGAGATCGCCGCCCGCATCAAGGACCGCATCGGTTTCGAAACCCGGGTGATGGTACTCGGCCATTACCAGCGGGGTGGCTCGCCTTCCGCCTTCGACCGGCTGCTGGCGGCCCGCTTCGGCACCGCCGCCGTCGAAGCCCTGCTGGCGGGAGAGTCGGGCAAGATGGTCGGGCTCTCGTCCGGCGCCATGGTGCTGACCGAGCTCGACCTGGTGCTGGCCAGCGGCATCCGGCCCATCGACCGCATGATGGTGCAGCTGGCTGACAAGCTGACCTAGGAATTGTTCTCCCCCCTTTGCCACAGCCGAAGCGATACCTCCACGGATGCGATGTATCACGCCCATGCGGCTGTTTCAAACAATCGACTTTGCAGGGGCGCAGTTTATCGTCCCCGAGCATCCGCCTTCAGTAGCCGCGAACGGGACAATGGCAAAACGGACCGTTGATGCCTGTTCCCGTTGCCCCTTGTCGTCGCCCGTCCGGGCATGTTAATTAGCTCCCTGTCAGCCCGAACCATCCACGCCACCCACGAAAGAAAGTACGTCACGTTCATGGCCTGTCACATTCGCAGAAGCATCGAAATCGAGGGCATCGTCCAGGGAGTGGGCTTTCGCCCCTTTGTTTACCAGCTGGCGCAGAAACATCGCCTCTCCGGCTGGGTGCTGAACGACGCCCGGGGGGTGAAGATCGAGGTCGAAGGCGATGCCGCGGCCGTCGACGCCTTTGTCCAGGCCCTGCAAACGGAGCATCCTCCCCTGGCCGTCATCACCTCCCTGCAAACACGCGAACAGCCGGCCGCCGGGGGATCCGGATTCGAAATCCGCCAGTCGGTACATGGCGCAGACGCGCGGGCGCAAATCGCCCCCGATACCCATGTCTGCGACGATTGCCTGCGCGAACTCTTCGACCCGGCCGACCGGCGTTACCGCTATCCCTTCATCAACTGCACCAACTGCGGACCGCGCTACACCATCATCGAGGGCATCCCCTACGACCGGCCGAAAACCACCATGGCCGATTTTCCCATGTGCGACGCCTGTCGGGCCGAATACGAAAACCCGGGATCGCGCCGGTTTCACGCCCAGCCCAACGCCTGCCCCGACTGTGGTCCGCAACTGCGCCTGACCGACGCCGACAGGCTGGATATCGCCGGCGACCCGCTGAAGGAAGCCGTCCGCCTGCTCAGCCAGGGCGCCGTTGTCGCCATCAAGGGACTCGGTGGCTATCATCTGGCGGTCGACGCTACCAACGACGCGGCGGTGGCCAAGCTGCGCCGACGCAAGGCCCGGGACGAAAAACCCTTCGCCCTGATGGCCTTCGACCTGGAACGGGTCCGACGCTTCGCCCGCTTCGACGCCATTGAGGAGCGCCTGCTGACCGGCCCGGAGCACCCCATCGTCCTGCTGCGGCAGCGACCGGGGCATTCCCTGTCGCCACTGGTGGCACCGGACAACCGTTATTTCGGGGTCATGCTCCCCTATACGCCACTGCACCATCTGTTGCTGGAATCCTTCGACGCCCTGGTGATGACCAGCGCCAATTTCAGCGACGAACCGATCCTCTACCGCGACGACGAGGCCGCAGAGCGATTGCGGGGAGTGGCGGACGCCTGGCTGACGCACAACCGGCGCATCCACGTGCGGGCCGACGACTCCATCGCCCGGGTCATGGCCGGACAGGCGCTGCTCATCCGTCGGGCACGAGGCTACGTGCCGCGCGGCATCCTGCTGCCCAGACCCCAGACGCCGGTGCTGGCGGTCGGCGCCGAGCTGAAGAACACCCTCTGCCTGACGCGGGACGACCGGGCCTATCTGAGCCAGCACATCGGCGATCTGAAAAACGCCGGGGTGCTGGACTCGCTGGATGAAATCCGCCGTCATCTCGAGCGGGTTCTCGAGGTGCAGCCGCGCCTGGTCGCCCACGACCTGCATCCCGACTACCTGTCGACCCGTTTCGCCGAGGAGTTCGCCGAGCTGCCGAAGCTGGCGGTCCAGCACCACCATGCCCACCTGGCCAGCTGCCTGGCGGAACATGGCCACCCGGGACCGGCCATCGGCGTCATCTTCGACGGCATTGGCCTGGGAGAAGACGGCACCATCTGGGGCGGTGAATTCCTGGTCGGCGACCTGGCGTCCTTCCGGCGCGCCGGCCATCTGCGGTCCGTACCCATGCCCGGCGGCGACGCCGCCACCCGTGAGCCCTGGCGCATGGCGGCCAGCTACCTGCAGCACGCCTACGGCGACGACTGGCCCCGGCTGCCGCTGGTCGAAAGACGCTCCGAGGACGATATCAGGCTGCTGCGGCAAATGATGGCCAAGGGGCTCAACGCCCCCCTGACCTCGAGTTGCGGCCGGCTGTTCGACGCCGTCGCCGCCCTGGCCGGGTTACGGGAAGAGGTCAGTTACGAAGGCCAGGCAGCGCTCGGGCTGGAGATGGCCATCTCGGGGCCGAAAACGGACAGGCTCTACGGTTGGGATCTGGCGGAACAGAACGGAACGCTGATCATCGAGACGGCCCCGCTGATCCGCGATCTGGTCGACGACGTTCTGGCCGGCGTCGATGCCGGACGCATCGCCTGCCGGTTCCATCTGAGCCTGGCCCGGATCGTCGTTGCGGTCTGCCGGGAGTTGCGGACCAGAGAAGGTCTGAACGTCGTGGTCCTTTCCGGCGGCGTCTTTCAGAACCGGTTTCTCACCGAGACCATCTCCTCATGGCTGCAGGCCGAATCCTTCGAGGTGCTGCGGCATTCCCTGGTGCCACCCAACGACGGCGGCCTCGCCCTCGGCCAGGCGGTGGTGGCGGGGGCGCGATACGAAGAAGCGGGGGCGTGAAGCGAAGCTCGAACCTCGATACTCGATTCGCGGCTCTCGATTCCCCTCTCTTTCCTTCCTGCCAACAAAAAAATCCCCGAACGCGGAGGAGGATGCGTTCGGGGAGATAAAGACCCCACGGGGAGAAGATCAGGGTCCGTCAACGATCGTTGTCAAAGAGCAAGGTCGATACCAACCGTCTATAACTGTATTTTTATACTTTACTACACTTGTTTGACATATATTTAAATATAATTAAATTCATCGGCCATCAAAAAAGGCGGCCGATTTCGGCCGCCCGCTCCCTGTCATCCGCCACTACCGGCGGTCTGCCGAAACCCTCCCCCTACTCTTCCTGCCGGAAACCGTACTTTTCCAGTTTGTAGCGCAGGGTGCCGCGCGGAATGTTGAGCAGCCGGGCGGTCTTGGCCACGTTGCCGCCGGTAATGCCGATCGCCTTTTCGATCAGCTCCTTTTCGATCTGCGCCAGCATTTCCTCCAGGGCAATCCCTTCCGGCGGGATCTCGAACCTGAAGGGCGATTCGCTGCGGGGCGATTCTCCCCAGATCTCGCCTGGCAGGTGCTCGGGCCGGATGGTCTCGACATTGTGCATGATGCAGATGCGCTCGACGACGTTCTTCAGCTCGCGCACGTTGCCGGGCCAGTGATAGCGCATGAGCAGATCGAGCGCCTCGCGGGAGACGCCGCGAATCTTCTTGTTGAAGGCGCGGGCGTAAAGAGCGATGAAATGGTCAAGCAGCGGCGGAATGTCCTCCCGGCGCTCGCGCAAGGGCGGAATGTGGATGGGAAAGACATTGAGCCGGTAGAAAAGATCCTCGCGAAACTCCCGGCTCTCGATCGCCTCTTTCAGGTCGCGGTTGGTGGCGGCGACCACCCTGACGTCGATGTCGATGTTGCGGGTGCCGCCGAGCCGGCGGATGCGACGGTCCTCGAGCACGCGCAGCAGCTTGACCTGCAGGTTCATGTCCATCTCCCCGACCTCGTCGAGAAAGATAGTGCCGCCGTTGGCCTCCTCAAACAGGCCGATCTTGCGCGTCTTGGCGTCGGTGAAGGCTCCCCGCTCGTGACCGAACAGCTCGGTTTCGAGCAGGTTGAACGGAAGTGAACCGCAGTTGATCTCGATGAAGGGCCTGCCTGCGCGCGGTGACAGGTTGTGGATGGCGCGGGCGACCAGCTCCTTGCCGACGCCGCTTTCGCCGGTGATCAGCACAGTTGCCGTCTCGTGCTTGGCCACCTCGCGCACCTGGCGGTAGATCTGCTCGAGCTGCGGGCTGGAACCAACCATGTCGGTGCCGAGGGTGCCGCGCTCGCTGCCCCGTTTCAGCTGCCGGACCTCGCGGCGAAGGTTCTGGGTCTCCAGGGCCAGGCGGACGATCAGGTGAATGGCGTCGGCCTTGAACGGCTTCTTGATGTAGTCGTAGGCGCCGAGCTTGAGCGCTTCGACGGCGCTTTCGACCGTGCCGTAACCGGTGATGATGATGACCAGCAGCTGCGGGTCGATCTCCTTCAGCTCCCGCAGCACGTCGAGTCCCGACCGGTTGCCGAGGTTGAGATCGAGCAGCACCAGGTCGATCTCTTCTTCGGCGACCATGCCGATCGCCTCGTCGCCGTTGTCGACGGAAAAGGTGCGATAGCCGTCCTCGGCGAGAATCCGTTCGAGATTTTCGCGAATGAAGGCCTCGTCGTCGACTATCAGTATCTTTTCCATGCTTCTCACCTCGGGTATATGCGCGCCGGCACAGCGTATACGACCCAGTCTAAAAGAAGCCGCGGCGACTGGCAACAGAAAAGCGGTGGTTTTTCGCCACTGCTCAACAGAAAATACTGCAAAAACCAACCCGGAGTGGCCAAAGTCAGCCAGCTGCCGGCAGCCAGACGCTGAACAGACTCCCCTGCCCGGGGCGGCTCTGTACGTCGATCCGCCCGCCGTGCTCGGAAATGATGTTGTGGGTGATGGCCAGTCCCAGCCCGGTGCCGCCACTCTTGCTGGTGTAGAAGGGCTCGAATATCAGCCGCATCTGCTCGGCGGTCATCCCCTCGCCCGCATCGCGGATGGTGATCAGCACACCTCCGTCGCAGACGGCGGCCGCCACCGCCAGCTCTCCCCCGTCGGGCATCGAATCCATGGCGTTGGTCAGCAGATTGAGCAGGGCCTGCTTCAGCTTGTTGGTATCGAAAGCCACCGGTGGCAGACTCTGTTCGCGATCGAAACGAAGGGCGATATTCTGCTTTTCGAACTGCTTCTTGAGCAGAAAGAGCAGGTCCTCGACCACCTTGCCGACATCCCCCGCCATCATTTCGCTCTGGTGCACGGAAGAGAAGTTGAGCAGTTCGCCGACCAGGTTCTCCAGCCGCTCGATCTCCTGCAGGGCCCGGCGGATCAGCTGCTGGTCCCCTTCCTGCCCCAGCAGCCGGTCGTGCAGCTCGTCGAGCAGCAGGCTGATGCCGGTCAGGGGATTGCGTACCTCATGGGCGATTCCAGCAGACAGGCGGCCGAGGGAGGCCAGCCGCTCCATGCGCTCCATGCGCTGCCGCATCTGCACCCGCTCGGTCAGATCCTCGATGGTCAGGATATGCCCCGAGTGCCGGTGATGGCCGAGCGGCAGCAGGGCCAGACGGAAGGTTAGCACTTCGCCATCGCGCTCGATGGTGACATACTCGCTCCAGCGTTCGACCGGATCCTTTTTCAGCCCCCGCTCTAGCACGCTCTCCAGCTCCGGCCAGTTGTGCAGCAGATCGCTCCATGGCACCGGCTGCGGCCGGGCGGAAAGGCCAAGAATCCGCTGGGCCGGGCCGTTGATCGAGGAGACCATCCCTTCGGGCGTGAGAGTCAGGATGCCGGTTTCGATATTCTCGAACACCGTCTCCTTGAAGTTGCGCTCGCGCAGGATCTCCTTGCGCGAGCGACGCAGATCCTCGAGGGTCTTCAGCAGCCGTTCCCGGCGCAGGCGCAGCTCGGCGGCCATGGTGTTGAAGGAGCGGGTCAGCTGGCCGATCTCATCGTCCGAGGTCACGTTGATGCTGGTCGACAGGTTGCCCCGCGCCATCTCCCGCGTCCCCCGGATCAGCTCCTGCAGCGGCAGGGCTATCCCCCGCGACAGCTGGTAGGCGGCGACGAAGACCGCCAGGCCGGTCAGGGTGATGAGGAACCAGCTCTGGGTCATGAAAGAACGGAACTGCCGCCGGATCAGCTGCGACGCCTCGAGGGCCGGACGGTGAAAGTTCTTGACCTCGGCACCGATGGTGATGCCACCGAAAATACCCTTTTCGGCATAGTCGCCGCCGTCGTAGAAGATGGGGGCGTAGGCCATGATCTTCTGCGAACCGCCGACATTGGTTACGTCGACCACGCCGGAGCGGCCGGCCAGAACCTCGCGGGCGGCCACCGGGTAGTTCTTGTGGACGAAGGCAGCGTAAAAGAGGTTGAAGGGGATCACCCCCTTCTCCACCAGCTCCGGCGAGGTCTTCTCGGTGTAGGGCGGCACCAGCCTTCCCTGCCGGTCGAGGCCGCGGATGTCCCACTGCTTGGGGTGGGTGATGATCCAGCCTTCGTCATCGAACATGAAGGCGTAATTGCCGCTCCTGTAGGAGGGATAGACCACGTAGCGTTCGCGAGTCGGAGTGACGTGCTGGGTGAACTCCATCAGGTGGCGGTGATCGAGGCTGAGCACGATCACCCCCCGCAGGCTGCCATCCGGCCGCCGCAGCGGTGCGGCGTAGCGGACGACGCCCCGGTACTGCCGGCCGCCGACGGCCTTCTCCGGCGAATCGGCACCGGCGAGCTGTTCTTCCCGGTTGATGTGCCAGCCGGTGACGTGGGAGACATAGATCTTTCCGGCGGGCAGCTCCCGGGCCCGCAGAAAGTAGGTTTCGCTCCTGTAGGTGGTGTTCTCCGGCCGCGACACGTCCCTCAGCCGCGTCGACAACTCGCCGTCGACAACGCGGATGCGCTCCCGGCCGTCCGGTCCGATGAAGGCGATTTCGCTGTAGAGCGGAATGTCCTCGAGCACGTCGCGCGGCGGATCGACATCGAGCCGCCGGTACCAGATCTGCCGCTTGTGGCTGCGGGCAAAATCCCTGTACATGGCGGGATCGGGCGGCAGCAGGCTCAAGGCGCGCAGGTCTTCTTCCGCCGAACGGAGAAAGTCGGACACCTCGCGGGCGACCAGCTCAGCCCGCACCTCGAGGGCTTCGGCCGCCTGCTCGTTGAGCGCCCGTGTCGCTCCCTCGAGCAGCAGTTGCTCGACCAGCCGCAGGCTGTGGCTGGAATTGAGAGCAAGAATGACCAGCGGAACCAGCGACAGGGCCCAGAAGGCGAACAGAACCTTGCGATGCAGGGTGAGACGAAACATGGAAAAGGATTATAGCGAAAAGCCGCGGGCGACAACAGGCGGGTTTTGCTTCATAAAAGCATGACAGGACCCAAAAAGCCCGATCCGGTACCGGATCGGGCTTTTTTGCGGAACATTCGATGACGCCTGCTCACATCGTGCGGCCGACCACATAGTCGGCCAGGATGCACAGCGCCTCGCGCTCGCGCGAGGGCGGAAAAATCTCGAGCCGGCGCTTGGCCGAGGCGACCAGCTCGGCGGCCCGCCGGCGGGTGTAGCCGATGCCGTCGTAACGATCGATGAGGGCCACCACCTCGTCGATGTGGGCATCGTCGAGTTCGTCGAGTTCGACGATCTGCTCGACGCGCAACCGCTCTTCGGCGGTGGCCTGCCGCAGGGCGTGAATCAGCGGCAGGGTCATCTTTCCTTCGGCGAGATCCTGTCCGCGCCGCTTGCCGAACTCCTTCTGGTCGGCGACATAGTCGAGGGCGTCGTCCATGAACTGGAAGGCGATTCCCAGTTCCATGCCGACCTCGCGCAGGGCGAGCTCCCTGTCGGAGTCGATTCCGGCAAGGATGGCGCCGCACTGGCAGGCAGCGGCCATCAGCACCGCCGTCTTGTTGCGGACCACGCTGATGTACTGCTCTTCGTCGAGATCGAGGTCGCAGGTCGAAATCAGCTGCTGCACCTCGCCCTCGGCCATCATGGTGGTGGCGTCGGAAAGCACCTTGAGGATGGCCAGGTTGCCGTCGCGCACCATGATCGAAAAGGACTTGGCGAAAAGGAAATCGCCGACCAGCACCGACGCCTCGTTGCCCCAGACGGAATTGGCCGAGGCGTTGCCGCGCCGCAGGGAGGCGCCGTCGACCACATCGTCGTGCAGCAGGGTGGCGGTGTGGATGAATTCGACCACGCTGGCCAGTCCGATGTGCTTCTCCCCCTGGTAGCCGGCCAGCCGGGCCGAAAGCAGCAGCAGCATCGGCCGCACCCTCTTGCCGCCGCTGCCGAGAACGTACTCCCCGACCTTGCGGATGAGAACCACGTCCGAGGCCAGATCCTCGCGGAACTGGTTTTCGACCGCCGCAAGATCGTTTTTCAGTAATTCCAATACCTTCTGCATCAAAATCCACCGGTGGAAAAGTTGCCCTATGGTAAAGAATCGCCTGTCGGCTTGTCAAAGCTTTTTTCCCCGCCGGCAACGGGCAGGCAGATGCGGAAACAGGCACCGGCAGCGGATGAAACCAGGTCGAGCCGGCCACCGTGATCCTCGACCAGCTTGCGACAGAGGGACAGGCCGAGGCCGGTCCCCTCCTCCCGGCTCTTGGTGGAAAAGAAGGGCTGAAACACCTGCTCCCTCTGCTCGTCGGGGATGCCCGGGCCGGTGTCGGCGACCAGAATCTCGAGCGTGTCGCCGGCGCGCCTGATGTCGATCCGGATCGTTCCTGCGCCCTCCATCGCCTGCGCGGCGTTGAGCATGAGATTGACCAGCACCTGCCGGAGGCGGTCGGCGTCCCCCTGGACGAAGTGACGGTCACCTTCAGCGCACAGGCGCAGTTCGATCTGGCGGAAAAGCTTCTGCGGCCGCAGGCTGTCGAACACATCGTCGACCAGGCGCACCATGTCGACGGCGACCACTTCCTGCGGCACCGAGCGGGCAAGCCCGAGCAGGCTGCCGGTGATCCGCCGGCAGCGACGGCACTCCTCGATGATGGCCAGCACGTCCTCGCGCCGGCTGTCGCCCTCCTCGAGATCCTCGAGCAGCAGCTCGGCGTAACCGAGAATGATGCCGACCGGGTTGTCGATTTCGTGTGAGACGCCGGCGGCGAGCTGGCCGATGGCCGCCAGCCGCTCCGAGCGCACCAGCTGCTCCTGCATCCGCTGCAGCTCCTCGTTGGCCTGCCGCAGCCGGCGGTTGCTCTCGGTCAGGGCCTCGTTGCTGGCGTCGAGACTGGCGGCCATTTCGTTGAAGGCCTTGGCCAGCTCGCCGATCTCGTCCTGCCGCTCCATCGGAATCTGGGTTTTCAGCTTCCCCTCGCCGATCGCGCACACACCCTCTGTCAGCTCCTTCAGCGGGCGGGTGAAACGGCGGGCGACAATGCCGGCCAGCAGCAGGGAAACGGTCAACGCAACCAGGGCGATGAGGGCGAATCGGATGCGGATCTCGCGGATGCGCTCGTCCACCCGGTCGAAACTGACCAGGTAACGGGCATAGAGAATGCGCGAACCGGTCGGACCGGTGACCGGAACGACAAGGTCGAGCAGATGGCCGCCGCCAGCCAGGGGCCGCTTGCGAACCAGAATGTCGTCGCCGGCCAGTTGCGGCAAGGCGGCGATGTCGAGCACAGCGTCCGGCAACGCCACGCGGTCATGGCCGTTCAGCGGGCCGGAACGATAGAGGAGCCGTCCGCCGGAACTGTAGAAGGCAATCTGCACCAGGTCGGGGTTGAAGGAGAGAAACTGGCGCACCCGGCTGTCCGCCGACGCGCCATCCGAAAAGCGGCCGCGGATGCGCTTCATCACTTCCGGGGTGGCGAAACGGGCAAAGGAACGGCTGCGGTCGATGAGCGAACGCTCCCACTGCCGCGACTGGTTGCGCTCGAGCACCACAAAGGCGGCGAGCAGCACCACCACGAGGATGGAACTGGTATAGAGAAAAAGTTTTCGCCCGATGGTCAGCTTCATCCGCACCCCGGGTGAGCATAGGATTGCCCGGAAGAACTGTCAAGCGCCCCCTCTGCCCTCCCGGCACGGGGTGCCACCCAAATCAACCACTGTTTTTCGGACAAGGATGTCGAAACGGGTCTAAACGGCCGGTTCGAGTGCAGGGGTGGCACGAGCCACATCAAACACCGAAGCGTCGCCAGCAACGCAGCAGATGGGCCTGTCACGGCAGCCGAATCGCGAAAGGGGGGGTAGTGGATTCGGGTGTAATATCGGGTATTGACAACCTGGCAGGAGCCCTCTATATTAATGACCGTTTTGGTTATAAATTAGGGTCGCTTGACTAACCCATCTTTCCCCTTAAACTTCACTACGTTACCTTCACCACCTAGTCACGGGAGGAACCATGGAAAAACCGGCCTACGATTACGGAATCGTGCGCAGCTTCGTCGTCTGGAGCATGGTCTGGGGGCTGGTCACCGTGCTGGTCGGCGTCCTGATCGCCTTTCAGCTCTGTGATCCGGCACTGAACCTGCCCCCCTTTCTGACCTATGGCCGCCTGCGCCCCCTGCACACCAACGCCGGCATCTTCGGCTGGGGCATCGGCAGCTTCTTCGCCCTTTTCTACTTCATCGTTCAGCGCCTGTGCAAAACCCCGTTGTGGAGTCCGAAGCTGGCACGTTTCCAGCTGTGGTTCTTCAACGCCACCATCATCGCGGCAGCCGTGACCCTGCTGCTCGGCTACAACACCTCGAAGGAATATCACGAGCTGGAATGGCCTCTCGACATCATGGTCGTCATCCTCTGGGTCATCTTCGCCGTCAACATCATCATGACCATCGTCAAGCGACGCGAAGAACAGATGTACATTTCCCTCTGGTATATCCTGGCGACGATTGTCGGCGTCGCCGTTCTCTACCTGGTCAACGGGGCGGAGGTGCCGGTTTCCCTCTTCAAGTCCTATTCGGCCTACGCCGGCACCAACGACGCCAACGTCCAGTGGTGGTTCGGCCACAACGCCGTCGCCATGGTCCTGACGACGCCTCCCCTGGCGATCTTCTACTATTTCCTGCCCAAATCGACCGGCGTCCCCATCTACAGCCACCGCATGTCGATCATCGCCTTCTGGAGCCTGATCTTCATGTACCTGTGGACCGGCGCCCACCACCTGCTCTGGACTCCGGTTCCCGACTGGGTGCAGACCCTGGCCATGGCCTTCTCGGTAATGCTGATCGCGCCGTCCTGGGGCAGCGTCTTCAACGGCTATCTGTCGATGCAGGGCGAATGGCACCAGATGAAACAGAATTACCTGGTCAAGTTCCTGATCCTGGGCATTACCTTCTACGGCCTGCAGACCCTGCAGGGGCCACTGCAGTCGATCAGGTCTTTTTCAGCCTTCATCCATTACACCGACTGGGTGCCCGGCCACGTGCACATGGGGACCATGGGCTGGGTGTCGCTGGTCCTGTTCGCCGCCATCTACTACCTGACACCCTACATGTTCGGGCGCAAGGTCTACAGCATAGGCCTGGCCAACCTCCATTTCTGGCTGGTTCTCGTCGGCCAGCTCGGCTACTCGGTAAGCATGTGGATCGCCGGAGTGCAACAGGCCGGGATGTGGCACGCCATGAATCCGGACGGCAGCCTCACCTATACCTTCATCGAAACCCTGGTCGAGATGTATCCCTACTACTGGGTACGCGCCTTCTGCGGCGTCATCTACCTGGCCGGGGTACTGGTCTTCTTCTACAACCTCTACATGACCGCCCGAAAGGGTGAGCCGGTCGACAATCCGGCCCTGCAGACCAACTGAGAAGGAGGGTGACTTTCATGTGGGAAAAGAAACCTGTTCTGCTGCTCGTACTGGCCACGGTCACCATCCTGGTCGGAACCATCATCACCATGGTGCTTCCCTTCGCCTGGGTCAACACCAAGGCCGACCGGATCGCCAGCGTCACCCCCTACACGCCGCTGGAGCTGGCCGGCCGGGACGTCTATATCCGTGAAGGCTGCAACAACTGCCATTCGCAGACGGTACGGCCGCTGGTGGCGGAGGTGCTGCGCTACGGCGACTATTCAAAGTCGGGCGAATTTGTCTACGACCGTCCGCATCTCTGGGGGTCACGCCGCATGGGCCCCGATCTGGCGCGGATCGGCGGCAAGTACCCCGACGCATGGCACTACAAGCACATGCGCGATCCGAAATCGATGGTGCCGCAGACCAACATGCCGGCCTACGCCTTTCTCGACCGGGAACGGGTCGATCCCGAGCTGACCCGCCGCAAGATGGAGGTACTCGGCTTTCCCTATACCGAAGAGCAGATCGCGGCACTGTCCGGCAAGACCGAAATGGACGCCATCGTCGCCTACCTGCAGAAACTGGGCACCGGCATCCCATGGCGCGAGGCCGCCGGCAGCGAAATCGTCGGCGAGCTGAAGAATCCCTTTGCCGGAAACCGCACCGCCGTCGAAGCCGGAGAGGAGCTCTACGAGAAACACTGCGCCGCCTGTCACGGCAAGGAACGCGAGGGGGACATCGGCCCCGAGCTGAGCGGACTGGGCGACCTGGACGATGCCGAGCTGTTCCGGATTCTGTACAACGGCATTCCCGACGGCGGCATGCCCGCCTTCTCGAAGCTCGGCAGCGAAAAGACCTGGCAGCTGGTCAACTACCTGAAAGAGGAAGACTGAAGCCATGGGCTGGGCCTCGATCCTCTATCTGGGGACCACCTTCACCCTGTTCGTCGTCTTTGCGGCGATCGTGGCGAGAACCTACAGCCGCAAACGCCGGCAGCGGGGAGAAGCACCGAAATACCGGATGCTGGACGATGACTGAATCGAGACGAACCTTCTGATTGCGGGGGACTGAAATCATGACTGCTGAACGAAACAACCATCACGACGCCGACGGAATTGTCGAGAATCGCGAACGCAGGCCGCCGGCCTACTTCAACATTCTCTTTTTCGGCCTGATCATCTGGGCCGTCATCTTCATGGCCTACTATCTCTTCAGTGGCTGGAGCAGTGAAGAGGAGTTCCGGCAGGCGATGCAGCAGCACCGGCAGACGGCCGGCCAACAGGCGCCGGCTCCGGCGCCAATGACGGCCGCCGCCCCCGGCGTGAAGGATGAATCGGCTGATCGCTCCGGCGATGCCGAAAAAGGGGAGAAGCTGTTCGCCGCCCGCTGCGCCATGTGCCACGGTCAGGAGGGCAAAGGCGGAATCGGCCCCGACCTGACCGGCAAGACCTACCGCTACGGCAACGACGAAGCCAGCATCGGGCAGTCGATCACCAACGGGCGCCCCAAGGGAATGCCCGCCTTCGGCAACCAGCTCTCGCCGGAGAAGATTGCCGACCTGACCGCCTTCGTCCTCTCACTGCAGCATTGATGTCGACAGAGGGGGAGGGAGATGGTCTCTCCCTCCCCCGAACCGCGGAAAAGGCCGGCCTGACAGTCCATGAACCTCCAGCCGTACCCAACCGATGAAAACTGACCGCCCCCGCCTGCTGGCGCCCTGGCGCCGAAGTTTCCAGTGGTTCTGCAGCCTGCTGGTTCTGCTGATTCCCTTCGGGCGCTGGCACGGACGCAGCCTGCTGCGTCTCGATCTCGACAGCTTCTCGCTCTGCTTTTTCGGACAGATTCTCCGTCTCGAGGATCTGCATCTCTTTCTCTTCGTCTGCCTGCTCTTTCTGCTCCTCTTTCTGCTGGCCACCCTGGTTTTCGGCCGGGTCTGGTGCGGCTGGGCCTGCCCGCAGACCACCCTGACCGACCTGGCGGAATGGTGGGCGCGGAAGATCGGCCTGAAAATCGAGCACAATCGCCTGCAGGGTCCGCCGGCCAGAAAGGCCGTCGCCCATGCCGGTTTCCTGCTGCTGTCGCTGCTTGTTGGCGCCAACCTGGTCTGGTATTTCGTCGAACCGGAACGTTTCTTTCGCCAGCTGGCCGACGGCACCCTGCATCCGGGGGCCTGGGGCGGCATGCTGGCCATCGCCGGACTGGTCTATGTCGATCTCGGCTTCGTGCGCCGGCTGGTCTGCCGCGAATTCTGCCCCTATGGCCGGTTTCAGACCGTGCTCGCCGACCGCGCCACCCTGGTCCTTCACCGGCCGGCGAGCGAGGCGAAACGCTGCATCGACTGCGGCGCCTGCGTCCGGGCCTGCCCCATGGGAATCGACATCCGGAACGGCTACCAGATCGAATGCATCAACTGCGGCCGCTGCCTCGACGCCTGCCGGCAGGTGATGGCCCGCCGCCGGCAACCGGGGCTGATGGTCTATTCCTTCGGCAGCGAAAACCTCGGAGCCCGGGCCCTGCTCAATCCCCGGACCCTGCTCCTGGTCGCGGCCACGCTCGGCCTGGCCGTCGTGCTGGCCGTTTCCATTCACAACCGCCCCCTGGCGACCCTCAAGCTCGTGCCGAGCCACACCGCCGCCAGCCGGCAGCTCGCAGACGGCCGCACAGCCATCTTTTTCGAAGGCTGGCTGCACAACCGGGACGACCGCGAACACAGCCTGAACATCGAGGCGCGCGACGCAGCGGCCGTCACATCACCGGAATTGCGGGGACAGACGCGAAACATCCGCCTGCAACCGGGAGAAAACCGTCCGGTCGGTTTTGTGCTGTTGACCTCGCCGGCGAAAAGACAGACGATTGAATTTCTTCTCAAAGACGGACAGGGCACCGTTCTCGCCCGCCAGCGGCTCGACCTTCGTCCACCGTCCGACCGCTGAACGGAAACCAAGAGGCAGGCAGCGCCATGAACGAACCGAAAAGGAACAGCTTCCCGCCCCTGCTGGCGGCCGTCATCCTGGTCTTTCTCTTCTTCACCGGCTGGTCGGTCTGGATGGCGGTCAAGGCCGACCCCGCCGTCACCGACCCCGACTACTACAGCAAGGGCCTGAAATACAACCGGACCCTGATCGAGAAGCGGGCCGCGGCCAGCCTCGGCTGGAACCTGACAACGTCCCTCGAACGGGGACAATTGCGGATCGAACTCCGCGACCGGCAGGGACGACCGGTCCCGGACGCCACGGGTGAAATCACCCTCTTCTCCGCCCGCTCCAGGACGCAACAGCTGCCGCTGCGCGAATCCGGACCAGGCATCTACAGCGTCCGCCTTCCGGCGGGTCTTGCCGGCGAGTTGCGCGCCCGGATCGAATTCGATCGCCAGGGCGTCCGGCTGATGCGGGATCTGCTGCTGAACATCTGATGGTAGAGGCCGAACTCATCTGCGAACATTGCGGCCTGCCGATCGCGCCGGGCGATCTCGTCGTCCACCGGCAGGACGAGATCGAACACCGCTTCTGCTGCCACGGCTGCCTCGGCGCCTGGACCCTGATCCGGGAGTCGGGCCTCGACAGCTTCTACCGCCGGCGCGACTGGCGACAGCCCGGCGTCGATCGCGATGTCTTCCAGCGCCGGTTCGACAGCGAGGAGCTGGCGTCCCACGTCCATCCCGCCGGACCGGATCGGGCAAGCATCCACCTGCTGCTCGACGGCATCCGCTGCGCCAGCTGCTGCTGGCTGGTGGAAAAGGTACTGGAACGAACTCCCGGTGTGATCCAGGCCAGGGTCAACTACGGCACCCACCGGCTGCGGATTGTCTTCGATCCGCGACAATGCGAGGTGACGGACCTGTGCCGCACCATCGCCCGCCTCGGCTACCTGCCCCGCCCCCACACCAGCGACGCCCGGCGGCAGGGCGCCGCAAGGGAGCGGCGGCGCACCCTCTACCGCTTCGGCACCGCCGTCTTCCTCTCCATGCAGCTGATGGGCTACTCGCTGGCACTCTACGCCGGCTACTTCCAGGGGATGGACCCGACCGCCCGCCGGCTGATGCAGGGACTCGCCGCCGCGGTGACCACCCCCGTCGTCTTCTACTGCGGCTGGCCGTTTCTGGCCGGAGCCTGGCGCAGCCTGCGCAACCGGCAGGCCGGCATGGACCTGCTCATCGCCCTCGGCGTGCTGGCCGCCTACGGCTACAGCCTGTTCGCCATGCTGGCCGGGCGCGAAGTCTACTTCGACACCGCCGCCATGATCGTCACCCTGATCCTGCTCGGGCGGCTGCTCGAAACATCCGCCCGGCAGCGGGCGGCCGCCGGCATCGACCGTCTGCTTTCCCTGGCCCCGGAACGGGCGATGCTGATCACCGAAAACGGCTTCCGGGAGGTGGCAAGCGACAGCCTGCGGCCGGGCGACCTGGTCCTGGTCGCCGCCGGCGAACGCTTCCCGACCGACGGCGCGGTCACCGAGGGCGAAAGCGAGATCGATGCCTCGGCCGTCAGCGGCGAATCGCAACCGGTTCCGAAACGGCCGGGCGACCGAATCGACGCCGGCACCATGAACCTGACCCATACCCTGAAAGTCCGGGTCACGGCCGCCAGCGGCGAATCCTTCATCGCCCGGGTGGCGGCGCTGGTCGAAGACGCCCAGAGCCGGAGGGCGCCCATCCAGGCCATGGCGGACAGGGTGGCGGCCGTGTTCGTGCCGCTGGTCGTTCTCGTCGCCGCGACCACCTTCGGCTACTGGGCCCTCATCGCCGGCGACAACCGGGCGGGCCTGCTCAACGCGGTCTCCGTGCTGGTCGTCGCCTGCCCCTGCGCCCTCGGCCTGGCCACACCGACGGCCATCCTGGTCGCATGCGGCCAGGCGGCGGCCAGGGGAATTCTCTTTCGCGGCGGCGACATCCTCGAACAAACGGGACGGATCGACCTGGTCGCCTTCGACAAGACCGGCACCCTGACACACGGCCGGCCGGCCGTCACCGGCCTCTACCCACTCGGTGGCGACGAAACCGAACTGCTGGAGGCCGCCGCCCGCTGCGAGTCGGGATCCGGCCACCCGCTGGCCCGGGCGATCGTCGCGGAAGCGAACCGTCGGGGCATTCACCCGCCCCTGGAGGCGGGAGCGGAAACCCTGCCGGGGTTGGGCGTGGTCCTGACGGGCGACAGGGACGAAATCCGGGTCGGAAAGGCTGAACTGGCGGCGCCGGACACCGTCATTCCCGGTCTGTCCCCCGATGCCGGCGAAACGGTCGTCTTTGTCAGCCGCAACGGCCGCTGCCTCGGGGCCATCACCCTGGCAGACGACATCCGCCCGGAAGCCGCCGACGTCATCGCCGGCCTGCGCAGGGCGGGCATCCGCACTGCCATACTGACTGGAGACCGCGAACAGACGGCGCACCATGTCGCCGCGGCCCTCGGCATCGACAGCGTCGCGGCCGGGATGACCCCGGCACAGAAGGCCGAATGGCTGGACCGGCAGAAACAGAAGGGCCGGCGGGTGATGATGGTCGGCGACGGCATCAACGATGCCGTCGCCCTGGCCACCGCCGACGTCGGCTGCGCCATGTCCGGCGGGACCGACATCGCGCTGGAAAATTCCGACCTGGTGCTGACACGTCCCGACCTGCGACGCCTGCTGCTGGCCCTCCGCTACGGCCGTGACAGCCTGAAAATCATCCGGCAGAACCTGGCCTGGGCCTTCTGCTACAACCTGCTGGCCCTGCCGCTGGCGGCCAGCGGCCGGCTGCTGCCCATCTTTGCCGCCGCCGCCATGGCCTTCAGCTCGGTCAGCGTCATCGGCAACTCGCTGCGCCTGCTGCGCGAAGGGAAGGACGAATCAACCGCCACAAAGCCGGAGGGAAGCCATGCCTGACTCGATCGTCGTTCTCATCATCCTCTCCCTCTTTCTCGGCACCGGAGTCTGGCTGGTCTTCCTCTGGGCGGTGCGCAAGGGAGAATTCGACGATACCGAAGGACCCAAGTACCGCATGCTCGACGACGGGGACGATCTCCCCGGTCACCACGACGACAGAAAGGAGGACACGACGGGTGAATGAACCGGTCCTTTCGATGGCCTTCCTCACCGGCCTGCTCGGTTCCGGACACTGCATCGGCATGTGCGGCGGCCTGGTCGCCGCCCTGACGATGACCGAACAGGGACAAAGGGGTGGCCTCGCCTTCCACATCCTCTACCATGCCGGCCGGGTGCTGACCTACATGCTGATCGGGGGGCTGGTCGGATGGCTCGGCTCGCTTCTGCCGCTGAAAGATTCCCTGGGACAACTGACCCGGGCCCTGCTCATCGGCTCGGATCTGCTGGTCATCGTTCTGGGGCTGGGGACGGCGGGAGCCTTTGCCAGGCTCAACCTCAACCGGCTCGACTTTCCCGGACCGACGGCGGCCATGGCCCGGGCCCTGAACGGCCTGCGCCGCTGGCCGCCAGCCTTCTCCGCCCTGCCCCTCGGCCTGCTCATGGGATGGCTGCCCTGCGGCTTCGTCTACGCCATGCTGATCACCGCCGGGCAGAGCGGCACCGGCATTGCCGGCGCCGGCATCATGCTCGCCTTTGGCATCGGCACCACCCCGGCACTGCTGATCTTCGGCAGCGCCGCCGGCTGGCTCACCGCCAGAGCCCGCAGCTGGATGGTGCGCGGCGCCGGACTGGCCGTCGCCGGCATCGGCGTCATGCACCTGCTGAAACACCTGCGCATGCCGCATTGATCCGGCGACAAAAAAGCTCCGGCGAAAGGGCGAATGCCCTGTCGCCGGAGCTTTGCGTTGCAAACTTCGGGTTGAGAATGCCAAACGAACCGCCTACGCGGCTCACTCCGGATGCTGATGGTAGGTCTCGGCCCGCTTGACCGGCCTGAAAACCTTCTTTTTCGACAGCCATCTGTAGCTGCCGGCATCCCAGACCGATTCGAGAAAATTCCAGTCGAGATGAACGCCTTTCATCTCGTCGAAGACATCCGAAGCTGCGAGAATTTCGGCATCGTCGATGACCAGGTTGCCGTCCTGGTCGGGCCAGAGGAAGGGGGCGACCTCGACCTTTTCCTTGCCGCCGACCCTGGCCTCGCCCTCGCCCGCTTCGCCCTTGATGACCACTTCGCCGCCAAACTTCACTGTGGAATTGACAGCAGAATCGGCCACGACCCGCAACAGGTAGACGATGCGCTCCCTCTTCTCTCCCGGCTTGACGATCCAGCGCGCCGTGCCGTTGATGTTGTCGAGACTGGAAGCCGGCGGATTGGCCTCGATCAGTTTCCAGCCCCGGGGAAAGTGCTCGCGCAGGATGTAACCGCGCCCGTCGAGCTTGCGGTCGATGGCCACCCGCACCGGGATGACACTGCCCGGCGCCGCATAGCGGGGCAACAACCGGAAAGCCAGGATGCGTACCCTGTCCGGCTGGCGGCCCATCAGAAAGAAGAGGCCGACCGCCGACAGCAGACTCGCCAGCAGAAAAACGGTCAGGGCAATCCGTCTGCGGCGAACATCGCCGGTAGCGCCGGCTTCAGTGTCATCTCCCTCATCCCTGCGCAGCAGCATCTCGACCGGAACCTCCAGGGCTTCGGCCAGCGCCAGCGCGTTGTCCCTCTTGATGTTCGGATAGCGGTTGTTTTCCCAGCGACTGATGGTATCGGTCGTCACGCCGACCACCTTGGCCACATAGAGCTGGGTCAGCCTCTTCTCCTCCCTGACCCGCCTGATGGTCCGGCCGTCAATCGATACCGTCGGCGGCAGCTGCATTGCCATGAAAAACCTCTCCCCCAAACGCAATGGCCGACAGTCTAGCAGAGCACTCCCAAGAAGAAAAGGGCAAATGTCGCCCCGAATCAAGCCCATGCCCGACCCGACATGACACGTCGCAACATACTGAAATCACGTAATTACATATCGACATCGATCGACATTGGGCCCGATGTCTGATGAGAGTCGTCTCAGACTTTGCTATACCTTGTTGCCGAATCAACGGACAATAGCGTCCGAAACAAAATTATTGCATGAGAGGAGAATGGGTATGAAACGTTTCATCGCTGTTCTGGTTGCCGTCAGCTTCATCGCTCTCGGCTCCGCCGTCGTCGTGTCCGCCAACAACGGCCCCGAAGTCATCGAGCTTCCGGCCAAGATGGGCACCGTGACCTTCCCCCACAAGGCTCACCAGGATCGCATCGCTGACTGCAAGACCTGCCACCACAACGGTGTCGAAGCCGGCTCCTGCCGCTCCTGCCACGACGGCAGCAAGGCTCCCAAGTTCAAGAACGCCGCCCACAAGACGTGCAAGGGCTGCCACAAAAAGGAAGGCGTGAGCACTTCCTGCAAGACCTGCCACAAGAAGTAAGCAGGTTTCGCAAGCACGCACAAGCAAAGAAGGCCCGGGTGCATCGCCCGGGCCTTCTTTTTTCCTGCCGTAGCCGTTTCCCCCCACACATGCTCACCGAACGAACAAGACCTCGACCTTTTTCATGAATCGTTTTTTTCCATTTTTTTCTTGAAAACCGACTCGAATCCCTCTAGTATTCGAGTCGCCTTGAGCTCCTGGAGCTCGGGCTGACCCCGTGTACACCCCCCCTCCGTGCACGGGGTCTTTTTTAGACACCCCGAAAAGCTGTTGCGCCTGCGACGGCTTTTCGCTAAGGTTACACGCAATCGGATCTTCAGCCCTGCGCTGAAGAGCATTGGCCCCGTGATCCCTCTCCTTCACGGGGCCCTTTTTTGCCCGCCGATCTGTTACACTTGGATCAGTGAGCTCATCAGCAGCGGATAACACACCTCAATTGACCTGCCTGCGCTTCCCAAAAATCACCGGCAAACCTGTGAGTGCGCCTTGCGATTTCTGAAAAACGCTTTCAGGCAAGCACCTAGCGCTCTCCATCCGGCATGAACTTGTTGATTCAGGTTATAATGACGGCATGCCCATCGACACCGTTCCAACGACCGATCCTCTCAAACTGACGCCGGCCGAGATCGCCGCCCTGCCGGCCAACGGCGGTCCGCACTACAACCGGCTCGTCTTCGCCAAGAGTCCCTACCTGCTGCAGCACGCCGCCAATCCCGTCGACTGGCACCCCTGGTCGGACGCCGCCTTCGACCTGGCGCGCGAACGCGACTGTCCGGTGCTGCTCTCCATCGGCTACTCGACCTGCCACTGGTGCCATGTCATGGCGCACGAATCGTTCGAGAACCGGGACGTGGCCGAACTGCTGAACCGCGATTTCGTCGCCGTCAAGGTCGACCGGGAAGAGCGCCCGGATATCGATGCCACCTACATGACAGTCTGCCAGCTGCTGACGGGCAGCGGCGGCTGGCCGCTCACCCTGCTGCTCACCCCCGGGCGCGAGCCTTTCTTCGCCGCCACCTACCTGCCGCCCCAGACGCGAAACGGCCAGCCGGGACTGATCGAGGTGCTGACGAAGGTCCGGCAGATGTGGGCCGACGACAGGGAACAACTGCTGCTCGGCGCCAACCGGATCGTCACCGCCCTGAAACGGGCCGAAGCCGGGCGTCCCCGCTCCCGGCCGCCGGACGAGAAGCTGCTGTACAGAGCCCTGCAACACTACCGCGACAGCTACGATCCGCAACACGGCGGATTCGGCGGTGCCCCCAAATTCCCCGCGCCGCACAACCTGATGCTGCTACTGCGCCTGGCCCGCCGTTTCGACGCCGCCGATGCCGCCGACATGGCCCGGCAGACGCTGCGTGCCATCCGCGCCGGCGGCATCTACGACCAGCTCGGCTTCGGCCTGCACCGCTACGCCGTCGACCGGCAGTGGCTGGTACCGCATTTCGAGAAGATGCTCTACGACCAGGCCCTGTTCATCCTGGCCGCCACCGCCGCCCGGACCGAAGAAAACCCGCACTTCGCGACAATGGCGCTTGAAACCGCCGCCTACCTTCGCACCGGCCTGCAACATCCCGAAGGTGGTTTCTGCGCCGGCGAGGACGCCGACTCCGATGGCGGTGAAGGCTCTTTCTACCTGTGGAGCAGGGATGAAATCGAAAAACTGCTCTCCGAAGAAGACGTCGAGCTGGCCTGCCGCTTCTTCGGCATCGACGCCAGGGGAAACTTCGAGGGGCGGACCATCCTCACCAACCGGATGGAGCGGGAGCAACTGGCGGAAGATCTGGGCGAAACCGAAGCGGCACTGACCGCCCGGATCGCCCGGATTCGGCAGACGCTGCTGGCGAGGCGAAACCGGCGGCCGAGGCCGCATCGCGACGAGAATATCCTGACCGGCTGGAACGGCCTGGCCATCGCCGCCCTGGCCCGGGCCGGAGCCGCCTTCGACCGCCCGGAACTGGTCGCGGCCGCCGAAAAAGCGGCCGACTTCGTTCTGTCGCGCCTGCGGCGGGACGACGGCCGGCTGCTGCGTCGATTCTTCCGGGCAGAAGCCGCCATCGGCGCCTTTCTCGAGGACTACGCCGGTCTCGCTTTCGGCCTGGCGGAACTCTTCCTGGCCAGCCTCGAGCCGCTCCGGCTGCAGCAGGCCCGGCAACTGGCCCACCAGATGCTGGAGCTGTTCGATGACGGCGAGGGAGGACTCAGCGACAGCGGCCGGGATGCCGAGAGAATTCTCGTCCGCAACCGCAACCTGCAGGACGGCGCCATGCCGTCGGGGCTTTCGCTGGCGATCGGCGTGCTGCTGCAGCTGGGACGTCTGCTCGGCGACGGGAAGCTCGAGATGGCCGGCCGCAACCTGCTCGAACGCCATCTGGCCGAAGCCGAACGCTATCCACGGGCCTACAGCTGGCTGCTTGCCGCCCTCGACAGCCATCTCGATTCGGAACCGACCCTGGTGATCGCCGCGCCCGACCGGCAACAGACGGCAATCTGGCTGGAGACGGCCCGCCGCCTCGGACCGCCCGACCTCCTGCTGCTCCCGGCGACGCCGGAACTGGCAGAGCTCGACCTGCCGCTGCTGCAACAACGGACCCCGCTGCACGACCGCGCCACCGCCTGGTTCTGCAGCCGCAGACACTGCCATCCGCCGGTGACGGAAATGGCGGAACTGGAACGGCTGCTGGCGACGGAACGGTGACGGCTCAGCCCTGCAGCACCTTCAGCAGGTGGGGGACCAGCTGCTTCTTGCGGGAAAGGACGTTCTTCAGCTCGTAGAGGTTGTCGCCGAGGTGGGGATAACCGATGATGTAGGGCAGCTCCCGGCTGCCGAGAGCGAGCAGCAGACTGGTGCCGTTGACGATATCGGTCACCAGCAGTCCGATCATCTCCAGCCCCTTTTCACCCCGCAGCCGCGCCAGGGCCTCTTCGATCTCCTGCTTCAGGTCGTAAAATTCCTGAAAGCTGACCACTTCCACCTGGCCGATGCCGAAGCGCTGCTCGCCGGCGGCGAATTCCTTGAAGTCGGAGAGCACGAGTTCCTCGCAACTGGCGAATCCGGCCAGCGAACTGCCCGCCTGGAACATGCGACGGCCGAAATCGTTCCAGTCGTAACCGCTCAGGGCGCTCAGCCACTCGGCATACTCCCGGTCGGTCGGCGTGGTCGTGGGCGACTTGAGCATCACCGTGTCGGACATCAGACCGGCCAGCATGAGTGCGGCGTAGACCGGTTCCGGGTCGATGCCGGCCTGGCGGTAGAGGGTCGCCACCACGGTGCAGGTGCTGCCCAGAGGCTGATTGACGAAACGGATCGGCTGATCGGTGTGAAAATTGCCCAGCCGGTGATGATCGATGACCTCGAGAATCTCGACCCTGTCCGCACCCGGAACCGCCTGGGCGAGTTCGTTGTGATCGACGAGGATCAGTTTCAGCGGCGACGGCTGCAGCAGGTTGCTCTTGGTGAGAATGCCGCAGACCAGGCCATCGACATCGACCACCACCGCCCCCGGATCCCGGCCGTGCATCAGTTTCAGCCGTGCCTCGTCGACCCGCTCGTCCCGGCCGACCAGCAGACATTCCTCGCCCACCAGCTCTCCCACCGGCGTCGCCAGCCGCGTCAGCCAGGCGCTGGTGGCGGTATCGAAAGAGGTCGAAAGGACGCTCACCTGCCGCTCGCGCGCCATCGCCAGAATGGCCTCGTCAACCGGCAGGTCGCCGGTGATGACCAGCACCCGAACGCCGGCCTCGACCGCCTGCCGCTGAATGTCGGGGCGATCGCCGGTGACCAGGATCATCCGCCGCGGGTCCTGACACTGCATCTTGTCGGCAAAAGTCCGCGCCGACATGGCCCCGACATAGAGATCGAGCTCCTCGATGCTGCCGCTCTCGAAGCAGCAGACCTTGCGCGCCCGCAGGCAGCTCGCCAGGGTGTCCGGCGAGGTGCGGACCCGCCGGATCTCGGCCTCGCGTCGCGGCACCAGAAAACGCTCGGTAATCCGCTTGAGCACCAGCAGCCCCAACGGCCTTCGCGCGCCATCGACCACCGGCAGCTGGCGGATGCTGTGCAGATGGAACAGCTCCATCGCCCGCGACAGGGGCTCGTCGCGATCGATGGTGATGACATGCGTCCCGATCACATCGCCGACCCGCGGGTAGACATCGCCGAGCAGGAGCGGCAGCGGCAGCGACAGCTCCTCCAGCACGAACTCGGTCTGCCTGTTCAGGTGCCCGGCCCGGGCCGCCTGCACGTTCTCCCTGCCCTGGCGTTGCAGCAGCCTGGCGTAGGCCATGGCGCTGCAGACCGAATCGGTGTCCGGATTGCGGTGTCCGATGACAAAGACCCGCTCATTCTCCATTCACAACCTCCCTCACTTTCGTGCCGCGCACGTCTCCCATGCCCAGAACATTCTCCACCACACCGCCAAGCGGCATGCCGCGCCGGTCGAGCCAGACGTAGACATGGCCGCCGCCGGTATTGAAGACCTCCTGGTCGAGCGTCACCCGGCAGAACAGAACATCTCCCTCGGGACGGTAGCCTGAAGGCCAGTCACTGCGCGGCAGGATGTCGATGACGATATCGGACGGCCCCTTGCGACTGAAAGTCGGCACCACCACCCGTCGTCCAACCTCCAGCGGGCCGTAGACACCGGCCCGGAAGTTGAAAAAGGCGGTCAGCACGTCGACCGGTTCCTTCCCGTCCGGCATTGGCATGGGATCGCCTTCGGTCACCATACCGTTCCGTTCGACGGTGACCCGGACCTGCCTCGCCTCGTGATCGTAGTGATAGACCTTGGTACGGCCGCGACGCTTCTCACCCTTGCCCTTGTAGATGGTCGATGAGTGCCAGATGGTGTGCAGCCGTCCCTGCCCGTCGAGCCGCATGAGCGACTCGTACTTCTGCTCCCGGTCCCGGGTAAGCCAGGCGGCGATGCCCAGAGTCCGGGCGTCGAGCACGGCGCGCCAGATGCCCGGAGTGTCGCCCGGGGCGAGGTAGAACTCTCCCCTGGCCAGCCGGCGAAACCAGAGAAAGGCAATGTCGTAGTGATAGGTGCGGCCCGGCAGCCCGGCGATGGAGGGGGGCAGCTCCGCCGTACCGGCGACGGGGTTGCCGGCCGCGGGATCACCGGCGGCAGCGACCGGAGACGACAGTAGCAGCAGAAGCAGCAACGGCAACAGACGGCGCATACTCAGCTCCGAAAGAGATGGGTTATGAACAGAGCATAACAGATCAAAAGCAGCACACCCTTGCGCCGGCCGATGCGACCGCCCAGGGAGAGACCCCAGAGACCGACGGTGAAGACGAGCATGACCGGGACCTGCACCCTGAGCAGCGAGGGATCGATGGCCAGGGGAGCGAGCATGGGGCAGATACCGAGCACGAAGAGCAGGTTGAAGATGTTGCTGCCGATGACATTGCCGATGGAGATGTCCATCTCCCCCTTCCAGGCGCTAACCACCGACGCCGCCAGCTCGGGCAGGCTGGTGCCGACAGCCACCACGCTGGCGCCGATAACCAGTTCGGAAATCCCGAACTGCCGGGCCATGGTCACCGCCGACCTGACCATCATTTCGGCGCCGACGGCCAGCCCGCCGATGCCGAGCAGCACCAGCAGCAGGTCCCGACCGCGCCGTGCGCGCAGCTCCCGCCGCTGTTGCGTCTCCTCGTCGAGACGCCACTGCCGGCGGGTATCGCGCAGACAGTAGCCCAGAAAGAGCAGCAGCAGCACCAGCTGAACCAGGCCGTCGAAAAACCCGAGTTCCCCGTCGAAGCAGAGCAGGACGAAAAGCAGCGAAACGCCCAGCAGAAACGGCAGCTCGCGACGCAGGGTTCCCCGGCCGACCGCCAGCGGGCTGAGCAGGGCGGCACAGCCGAGAATCAGGCCGATGTTGGCAATGTTGGAACCGACGATATTGCCGGCGGCAAGGTCGGCCGAGCCGCGGAAGGCGGCGACCAGCGAAACGATCATCTCCGGCATGCTGGTGGCGAAGGCGACCACGGTCATGCCGATGACCAGGGGCCTGACGCCGAAACTCAGGGCCAGCCTCGAACTGCCGGAAACAAGGGATTCGGCCCCGAAAAAAAGCAGCAGCAGACCGGCGACAAACACCACAATGGGAATCAGCATCAACCAATCTCCACGAGTACACGTCTGGACGACCGGGCAAGTCTAATTCATGGCCGGCAGGCCTGTCGAGTCTCAAAAGCGGCGTATTCGCCACCCTTCGTGCTTGACCTGAAACCGGCGGACGATTAAAATTCATATATACCATTTTTTCTGGACGTTTTTTTTCGTCCGATTCCACAGGTGGGTCCCATGGACAAAATGCCCTTCGACAAGGAACTGAGCTACGACAGAGAGGCGGAAATCCTCAAGGTTCTCGGTCACCCGGTACGCCTGAAGATCGTCGCCGGCCTGACGACCGAAACCTGCAATGTCAAGAAGATCTGGGAATGTCTCGGCCTGCCGCAGGCGACCGTCTCCCAGCACCTGGCGCTACTGAAGAACAAGGGGATCATCGAAGGCCGCCGCGAAGGGGTCGAGGTTTTCTACCGGGTCGTTTCCGAAGAAGCCAGACAGATTGTCGACGCGCTGTTCGATCATTCCGTATGCGCATGAAACAGCTGATTCTGAAACCAGGGCACGATCGACGCGCCCGTAGCGGTCATCCGTGGATCTTCAGCAACGAGGTTTCGCACCTCGAGGGTTCCCCGCAACCGGGCGATGCCGTCGAAGTGCTGGCTCCCCGCGGCGAGTTCCTCGGCGTCGCCTACTACAACCCCCGCCCCCTGATCACCGCCCGCATCCTCACTCACCAGCAGGAATCGATCGACGAGGTCGACTTCTACCGGCGGCGGCTGCAGGCCGCTCTCGACTACCGGGAAACCATCTACGGGGAGATGCCCTCCCTGCGGCTGGTGCACGGCGAAGGGGACAACCTGCCGGGGCTGGTAGTCGACCGCTACGGGGACGTGCTCGCCGTCCAGTTTCTCACTCTCGGTACCGAGTGCCGTCGCCAGATCATTCTGCAGGCGCTGCAGGAGCTGCTGGAGCCCGCCGCCATCATCGCCCGCAACGACGTGGCGGTGCGCGAGCTGGAGGGGCTGGAGCGCAAGATCGAACTGCTGCACGGCGAGTTGCCGGCCGACCTGGTCATTCGCGAGCATGGCCTGCGCTTTCGCATCGACCTGATGGAAGGCCAGAAAACGGGCCACTTCTTCGACCAGAAGGAAAACCACCAGGCCCTGCGTGGCCGGGTGGAGGGGCGCGACGTGCTCGACCTGTTCTGCTACTCCGGCGGCTGGGCGGTCCACGCCGCCCGCTTCGGAGCCCGCAGCGTTCTCGGCATCGACATCTCGCAAAAGGCGATCGAACTGTCACAGGAGAACGCCCGGCTCAACTACAAGGACAACATCTGCCACTTCGAGCGCGCCGACGTCTTCGAGCTGCTGCGTCAGCTCGGCCAGTCGAAACAGCGCTTCGGCACCGTCATCCTCGACCCGCCGGCGTTTGTCAAGAGCAAGAAGAAGCTGCCGGAAGCGGTCCGCGGCTATCTGACCATTAACCGCCGCGCCATGCGGCTGGTCGAGCCGGGCGGCTACCTCTTCACCTGCAGCTGCTCCTACCACATCAAGCGCGACGTCTTTCTCGACACCCTGCGCAAGGCGGCGGTGCAGGCCGGGCGCACTGTCCGCCTGCTCGAAATGCGCGGTCAGGCCTACGACCATCCGGTCCTGCTCTCCTGCCCCGAGACCGAATATCTCAAGTGCGCCGTGCTGCAGGTGCTGTAATCTTCCCCTGCCCGACTCAGCCCTGCTTGCGTGCGATGCCGTAGATCACCTCGTAGGACGCCGGAATCCCCTTCTCACACCGCCAGCGGCGTTCGTAAAGAGCGATCATGGCGGACATCACCCGGCGCGAGGCCAGCCCCGGCGGTCGGCTGGCCGAAGCGTTGCCGGCGCCGATGCGCTTGAGGCTGCGCAGCAGGGAGGGGACGTCAGGATGATACTCGACCTCCCGTTCCGACTGCAGCTGCTCGAGCCGCAGCCCCGCCCGCGCAAGGGCCTGCTCAACCCGGCCGGCGGAGGGGAAGGTCTGAAAATGCGAGCGGTGACGGCCGCAGGCGCGGGACGCCTGCTCGTGCGCCTGCCGCAGCTCGCACAGCGACCCTTCGCCGAACAGGGCGAAGACGAACCAGCCGTTCACCTCCAGCACCCGCTCCACCTCGGCGAAGGCCGCCTCCAGGGGGACGACCCACTGGTAGACCGAACTCGAGACGACGCCGGCGAACACGGCATCGGCAAAGGGAAGCGCCACCGCGTCGGCGTCGACGGCGGAAAGGCCGCCCAGGTTATGCCGGGCGCAACAGGTCATGCCGTGGGCGAGGTCGGAGAGGACGAGCGGCGTTTCCGGCCGGCGCTCGAGAATCCGCCGGGCCAGATAGCCGGTGCCGGTGCCGACGTCGAGCACCGGCCGGCCGCAGGTCGCCGGCCAGGCGAACAGTTCGCCAAGCCGGGCCACCACCCGCTTCTGCACCCTGGCGTAGCGGTCGTAGTCGGCGGCGTGGCTGCTGAAATGCCGGCGAACCAGCTGCCGGTTCAGGACGGGGGAAGACATGCCAGAAATCCTTCCAGTTCCTGCCGAACCTGTTCAGGCCGGGACAGGAAAGGGGCATGGCCGGTTTCGTCGAAGGCGACCAGCCGGGCCTGCGGCAGCGCCGCGGCCAGCTCCTCTCCCGAGGCAAAGGGGATGACGGCGTCCTGCCGGCCATGCAGCACCAGAACCGGCATCCGCACCTCCGGCAGCAGGGAGCGCAGATCGTCCTGCGCCAGAATCCGCAACCCGGCCTCGGCCACCGGCTGCGGCGGCAGGCTGCCCGGGCCGGCGGCGAAGCGGGCGATGCGCCGGTATTCGGCCGGTGCAAGCTCGTTTTCGGCGAACATCATCCGGTAGAAACGCTCCATGGCCGGGCGATAGCTGCGCCGGACATCCCGCCGCATGGCGGCGAGCCGGGCCGGCGGTACCCCGACCTGCCAGCCGTCACCGTTGACGAACCGGGGCGTGGTACCGATCAGCACGAGCGCCGCAGCCGAACACCCCGCCTGTACTGCCAGCTGCAGACAAAGCATGCCGCCCAGCGACCAACCGCAGAGAACCGGCCGCTGCAGGCGAAGAAGCTCGATGGCCGCCGCCAGATCCCGCACCCAGTCGGCCAGCGACGCTCCCGCGGCGGGATCGCTTGCGCCATGGCCCGGCAGGTCGAAGGCCACGACCTGGCAGCCGGCCGGCGGCCGCTCGAGAAATTCACGGAAGACGGCGCGCGACATGCACCAGCCGTGCAGCAGCACCAGGGGGCGCCCGGCGCCGCTGCGGCTGTAGGCCAGTCGGCGACCGTCCGGCAGCAGAATCTCAGCCATCGTCGCCGTCCCCGACAACCCGGACAATGGCCCGGGCGGCGTTTTCGACGTCGGCGTCGGCGTGGCTGGCCATCAGGGTGGCCCGCAACCGGCAAAGCCCCTCGGGCACCGTCGGCGGCCGGATCCCCTGCACGAAATAGCCCTCTTCCAGCAGCCGCCGGCTGGCCCGCATGGTCGCATCCGGCTGGCGGGTGATCACCGGCACGATCTGGGTGCTGCTCGCCAGAAGATCGCAGCCGGCCGCCCGCAGGATGGCGGTGAACAGGGCGGTCTTGCGTTGCAGATCCCGCCGCAACCGCCGCCCCTCATCGCCTTCGACGATGGCGAGCGCCGCCTGTGCCGCGGCCGCCGCACCCGGCGGCAGGCTGGTGGAATAGATGAAGGGACGGCAGCGGTTCACCAGCAGGTCGATCACCGTCCGCGACGCGGCCAGATAGGCGCCGCAGACGCCGAGCGCCTTGCCGAGGGTTCCCATGTGCAGGTCGACCTCCTGCAGGCAACCGAGCTCTTCGGCCGTCCCCCGTCCCGTGGCGCCGAGCACGCCGGTGCCGTGGGCATCGTCGACCATCAGCAGGGCATCAAAACGACGCTTCAGCGCCGCCAGTTCACGCAGGGGAGCGAGGTCGCCGTCCATGCTGAACACCCCGTCGGTGACGATCAGCCAGCGTCCCCGGCGCTTCGGCGCCTCCTGGCGCATGATCGCCTCGAGGGCCTGCACGTCGGCGTGCGGATAGACCCGCACCCGGGCGGTGGACAGCCGGCAGCCGTCGATGATCGAGGCGTGGTTGAGTTCGTCGGAAAAGATCAGGTCGTCCGGACCAAAAAGCGCCTGCAGGATGCCGGTATTGGCAGCGAAACCGCTGTTGAACAGCAGCGCCGCCTCGGTTCCCTTGAAGGCCGCCAGGCGCTCCTCGAGCTCGACATGGGCGCGCATGGTCCCCGACACCAGGCGCGAGGCGCCGGAACCGGCACCGAAATCGCGCGTCGCCCGGACCATCGCCTCGATCAGCGCCGGGTGACCGGCCAGACCGAGATAGTTATTGGAACAGAGGAGCAACACCCGACGACCGTCGAGCTCCACCTGCGGTCCCTGGGCGCCGTCGATGACCCGCAGAAAACGCCGCATGCCGGTCTCAGACAGCCGGTCGAGTTCCTTTTGCCAGTCTTCCATCATCCCTCCTGCCAGGGCCGCGCCGGCAACACCCGGCCCGGCCGGGTCACCAGCACCGGTGTCCGTTCAAGATAGCGGATCAGCGCTTCGACATCCGTCCGTCGTCCGTCGACGAAAAAGGCCCTCCCCCCGCGACGGTCCCCTGCCGGCTTGAGCCGGGGAAAGCGCTGGTAGCCGAAACCGGGGGCGGCGACATAGCCGGCGGTGTAGTCGGGGTCGTCCGACCAGCAGAGCTCGGCAACCAGCCCCGGAGCCGAGAGCACCTTGGCCGCCAGCACCAGCGCCTCTCTGACATGCCGGTTGTTCAGCCCGCAGGCGGCCAACTGTTGCTGCAGCTCCGCCTCCAGCTCCGGCAGCAGATCCATGCGGCTGACGCGAACCCCGCGCGCCTGGTCCGCCTCCAGCCTCTCGCCGCTGTGCACATCGACCAGCATGGCGCCGCGCATGACGCCGCCGCCGGGGGCAGCCCCCTTGGCCAGAGCCGCCATCGCCGCACCGGCAACCGCCTCGGGAACGCCGGCGGCGACCAGCCTGCACAGGGCAGCGCGGCGGCCGGCGGCAACGTCCGCCACCTGCCAGGTGAGCAGGTCGGGCAGGGCCGTGGTCACGATCTCCGCCTCTTCGACCAGGTCGACGGCCAGGCGCAGGGCATCGGCCGTCCCCCGGCTGTGACGGCGTCCCCGCCGCAGCAGCTCGAGACAGACCGTCTCGACATCTTCCTGCCGCACCAGGCGTTCGGCGCCGGACATGTGCTCGCCCCGCCGACTGGCCCGCATGCGGACACTGTAAAGAGGTGCCATGACCGGGCAAATTAGCACCGGCCACACCACTTGTCAACCAACGCAAATATTATGGTTGACAAGCCCGACTTCACCTTCTGCCGGCAATGTGCTACATTCCGCAGAACCCGGCAAGGCCATGAGGAAAACTCCGTCATGATCAGCTATCAGATCCCCCTGCTCTACCTGGCCCTGGCCTGCTATCTTCTGGCCGGCGCCGGCTATCTGGCGGCCTTCTTCGGCCGGCGGCGCAAGCTGGCGTTCGGGGCGAGAATCCTGGTCGTCACCGGCTGGCTGTCCCAGACCCTCTGTCTGGGGCTGCGCTGGCAGGCGGCGGGTTTTCTGCCGGTGACCAACCTCTTTTCGACCCAGTTCTTCTTCAGCTGGGCGCTGGTCTCCACCTACATCTACTTCGACCTGCGTTACCGCATCGGCGCCGCCGGCCTGTTCGTCATGTTTGTCAATCTGCTGCTGATTTTCAGCATTCTGCCGCGCGACCCGAAGCTGCCGGTGCTCATTCCCAGCCTCGACACGCCGCTGTTCACCCTGCACATCATCTTCTCCTTCACGGGATACGCCATGTTTGCCATGGCCTTCTCCCTCGGCGCCCTCTATCTCTGGCAGCGCCGCGCCGACAGCGCCCGGCTTCCCTCGCTCACCGACCTGCGCAAACTCAACGAGGAGGCCATCCTCATCGGCTTTCTCTGTTTCACCGTCTGCATGGTCTTCGGCGGCATCTGGGCCTGGATCGCCTGGGGAACCTGGTTTTCGTGGAACATCAAGAGCCTCTGGTCGTTCATCGTCTGGCTCTTCTACGCCGGCATGTGCCACGCCAAGTTCGTCCGCCGCTGGCAGGGGACCGGCTACGCGCTGCTCTCCATCGCCGGCTTCGGCGTGGTTCTCTTCACCTACCTCGGCATCGGCCTGCTGCTGGAAAGCAACCATCCCCTGGAGTAGCCCATGCAGACGGCTGGACAAAGACTCTGGAACCTCTGCTGTTCGCTGAAGCTGGCCATCGTGCTGGCCAGCCTGGCCACCCTGCTGGCCATCTTCGGTTCGCTGGTCATCTACGCCCATCCCACCGTCTTCGGCGATCTCGACCAGCACACCCTGGCGACCTGGTGGCGGCAGACCGGCAGCCGGCAGCTGGAGCAGACCTGGTGGATGCCGTTGCTCGGACTGCTCGCTCTGCTGCTGGCGGTGAACACTTTCTGCTGCCTGCTCGAATGGCTGCGCCACCTCCGTCATCGCTGGCGAAAGCTGGGGGAATACCTGATCCATGCCGGCTTCGTCCTGGTCAGCCTCGGCTTCCTCGTCGGCCATCTCTACGGCTTCCGCATCGACCGGGCGCAGGTTTTCGAGGGGGAGCTTTTTCCCATCTCCCCCTGGCCCGGCCACTATCTGCGGCTGGAACGCTTCGAACCGCGCTTCGGCGAGCAGGGACAGCCGCTCGACATGTACAACGATCTCAGTCTGCTGCGCGGAGAGGAACGGCTGGTCCGGCAGGTGGCGCGCATCAACCATCCGCTGCAATACGCGGGGCTGGTGGTCGTCCCCCTCTCCTTCGGCCGTCAGGCGCAAGGCTTCAGGGTCTTCCAGCCAGGCAAGGGGAATCTGCTGCTCAGAAGGGGATCACGTCTCGAAACCGGGACCGGGGCGGTGCTGCACGTGGAGGCCTTTCTGCCCGACGCCGTCAAGGGAGCCGACGGCCGCGTCCGGCAACGAAGCGGGCGACTGGAGGACCCGGCCATGCTGCTGCGACTCGAGCGGCCGGACGGTGAAATCTGGCGCGGCTGGTACTGGCTGCGCTCCCCCCTGCCCTACCCGCTGGTCAGCGCCGGCATCCGCTTCTGGCCGGTGGAGCCGATCTTCGCCAGCTACAGCCTGCTGACCATCAATTACGACCCCGGCATCAATCTCGCCCTGACCGGCGCCGTGCTGCTGCTGGCCGGAACGGCCCTGACCCTCGTCTCCTACTACCGCAAGCGCCGCATCGGCGACCATCCGCTTCTCGACTGACGGCCGCTGCACGCCGAAGAAGGAAAGCAGGCCTCAGTGGCCTTCGCCGCCGGCCACCGCGTGCCTGCAGGGACGCGCATCGCCAGCCCCCGGCGGCTCGTCGGAAACCGCCCTCTCCCGCGGCACGCCACCGTGAACAGCATCGATGCAGCGCGAGGTCACATAGACTGACCAAACTCCAGAGTGCCGGTTCGACGCGGTGAAAGACCAGGGCCGTCGCCAGGATGATGCCCAGGTCGATGGCGAAGATCACCTCGCCGGCGCGAAAGGGGCTGCGGCTGAAAACAATGCGGGCAATGATGGTCGAGCCGCCGGCCGAGGCCTGCCCGCCATCGAGGAGCTGCTCGAACAGGCCGAAAGGCTGCAGCGCAAGGCTGCCGGCCTGCGCCGGGGCAGCGGCGAACCGCTGCATATCGGCCTCAACACCGATCCCGGTTTTCTGCAGGTCGGTGCCATCAACCGACGGCTGCGCCACCTCAACGCCGAGTTCAACGTTATCTTCATCAGCAGCGAAACAAGCCACGCGCCCCGACTGCTGCGCCAGGGGCAGCTCGATCTCGCCTTCGTCTATGGGCGACCATCCGATCCCGACCTCTGCTGCGAGCCGCTGGCCGAGGTTCATTTCTGCATCGTCATTCCGCCGCCACTGCTGCAGACCCGACAGGAGCCGGACTGGGAAGAAGTCGCCAGCCTGCCCTGGATCTGGGCGGAGCACAGTTCCCTGCCCTACACCGCCGTGCTGCACGAATTCACGCGCCGCCGCCTGAAGCCGAACCGGGCGGTCAGGGCCGTCGACGAATTCATCGTCCGGCAACTGGTGATCGAAGGCCAGGGGGTGGCGGTGATGCGCGAGGACGAAGCGCTGCCGCTGGCGGATGACGGCACCGTCAGCATCTGGAGCAAGGGCTGGTTGCGCCTGCCCCTGAGCCTGATCTGGCTGGCACGCAATGAAAAGAACCAGCTGTTGCGCCTGGCGCGGGAAGCTATCTGCGAGCTCTGGTCGGCCAGGCCGTCGACCGCCGAATCACGCCCCGGCGGTTTCGGCTGAAACCGCTCCGCCTTTCTTCCCAACACATCTAGGCACCTTCCCGCTTTTTCTGGTATGATTTTTCACGTTTGTGACCGGCCGCCATCACGTAGCTTCATGTCAGCCGGTCCCGTGAAGGGCAGAACTTCACCCTGCCGATACAATGTATGAAGCAGAGGAGGGACTGGACCTTGAACCCCTGGTGCACGAGGGATCATCGAATGAGCAGAATTTTCGGCGGCATCGTTGCCATCGTTGTCATCCTGCTCTTTCCCACCCCACCCGCCCGGGCCGAACTCACCTTCGGCGCCGTGCCCGACGCCGCCGGCCTGATTCAGACCCGGTCCCAGGCCAAACAGCTGGCCGGATGGCTGCAGCGGCAGCTCGGCCAGCAGGTGCAGTTGCGCATCTTCAGCAGCGAGACCCTGCTCCACAAGTGGATGAACCGCTACCGTGAGGTCGACCTGGCCCTGCTGCCGCGCGATTACGTCGACAGGCAGAGTCCGGTCGAATTCAGCCGCCTGGTCACTTACGAACCCGCCCCTTCCTCGAAAAGGCAGGGCGCCGTGCTGGTCGGCCGCCGGGGACTGAAACCACAGCTGCTGCAGCAGCTGCGCGACCTGCTGCTGGTGATGGACACCGACCCGGAAGGCGCACGCCTGCTGGCCGCCATGGGCGTCGGCGACTATTCCGCCCCCGGCGTGCGGGTGACGCTGACGCCCCCCCGCCCGGCACCGGCCAGGACCGCCGCGTCAGCTTCCCGCCGGCCGGCCAAAAACGAAAACCGCTTCGCCCGGGTACAGATGCCGGACAAGCCAGCGGTGACCAGCCGGAAGGTCGTCGACAAATCGCCGATCTCCGACAAAACGGCCGCTCAGACTGAATCCGGGAAAAAAACACGACGACAACCGGCCGCCTCCACCGGGACAGCAGACGAAACCACCTCGCCACAGACGACCACCGACACCAACAGCAAAGTCGCTGCCCACCCTGCCCGGGCGACGGCCAACGGTCTGGCCGGCCCAAAACCCCGGTCACCGCGAACCGAACCGATCGACAACCGAACCGCCGGCGATCGCAGTGAAGACACCCGGCAGGCGCCACCGCAAACAGCTGCCGCCGGGCAGGCGCCACCGCAAACAGCTGCCGCCGGGCAGACGCCAGCAACGAACAGAACCTACCTGTGGCTCATTCTCCTGGTTCTCGGCAGCGGCGGCCTGATCAAGTTTCTGCTCATCTACCAGCGACGCCCGCGAAAGCGGCCGGCCATGCCGGCGCCGCAGATGCTGATCCAGCACGACTGGACCCAGTTGCATCCGGCAACCGAAACGGCCGCTCCAGTGCCTGACCAGCCATCGGCGGAAGCAGCCCGTCGATCCGGTGAAGCCGGCAAGGCGGCATCTGACTCGATCGCGCCGGACAGGGATGCGGCCGGATACCCGGCACTCGAAACAACGCCGGACGAACGCCTGCGCAGCCTGCTCCGCCCCCCGGTCAGAGTACCGGCTCTGCTCAGCCGTATCGACAAGGAACGTCTGACAGGCACACTGAAGGTCACGGCGCCACACAACGAAAAGGTACTGACCTTCAGCCGCGGCCAACTGACGTCGGCCACCTCGCAGAACATCACCAACCACGCCCAGACCGGCTTTTTGATGAACAAGCTCGGCTACCTGCTCGTCCGCCAGGGGAAGATCACCGAGGAGCAGCGCGACCGGGCGCTGGTACTGTGCGAAGGCAATCCGAACCTGCGGCTGGGCGAGGCACTGGTGGAAATGGGCGCCCTGAAGCGGAGTGAACTGCTCAGTTCCCTGCAGGATCAGGCCAAGATGATCCTGCATTCCCTCATCGTCTTTCCCGAAGGGGAATTTACCTTCATCCCCGGCGATCCGCAGGTCGACCCGAAAAACAACCTGCGGCTGGACATCGGTGATTTTCTGGCAGAGGCTGCCGCCAACGAAAACGAGTGGCAGAACATCCGGGAGATGCTGCCCTCCCTGGACACGGTGCTCGAATTCACGCCCGGCGGGCAGGACAAGGTCAACAGTGGCCGGCTGACCGTGCACCAGAAATTCGTTCTGTCATTGATCGACGGCAAGAGATGTATCCGCGACATCTGCGTCGCGGCCACAATGCTCGACTACGAGCTCTACCGCTTCCTCTACCTGATGGTCAAGGCCAACATCCTGCGCCGGGTCGCGGAACGTGACCGGCAAACGGCCAGCGCCTGAACCGTCCTGAACGGATGCCGGCGCGAAACGGCATCAGCGGTGACCGACGGAAGAAAAAAGACCGATCGGTACTCCGGCTAAAGGAAAAGGGCGTTTCTGACGAAAAGTAGAAAGGACCGAACCGGCGGCTGCCGGACAGGGAGGCGGATCATGAGCGCGACCGTTCTGATCATCGAAGACGAACCGGCCGTTCTGCAACTCGAAAAGCGGATTCTGGAAAGGATGGGATGCCGGGTACTGGCCGCGTCAAGTGCCGAACTCGGCCTCGAGGTGGCCCGCAAGGGGCAGCTCGACCTGATTCTGCTCGATGTCATGCTGGAAGGCGCCAGCGGCTTCGACCTCGCCCGCCAGCTGCGGCAGGAGGAGCAGACCCGCAAGATCCCCATCGTCTTCGTCACCGCCAAGGACGAACCGCAGGACATGATCGAGGGGTTCGCCACCGGCGGCCTGGTCTACCTGACCAAACCCTTCAGCGAGAAGAATCTGGAAACCGCCATCCGCAGCGTCCTGCCGCCGCAGGAATGACTCCCCCCCTTTTGTCGCCGGCGATGCAGGATCAGCTGCCGGCGGAGCGGGCACGACCGGCGGCGAAGGCGCGGCGGATTCGTTCGGCGATGCCGGCGGCGTCGATGCCATAGCGGGCCCGAAGCTCGGCCTGCTCTCCCTGTTCAACAAAGCGGTCGGGAAGGCCGAGCCGGATGACCGGCACGCTCACCGCGGCATCGGCGTAGAACTCGCACAGGGCGCTGCCGAAACCGCCCTGCAGCACGTTCTCTTCGACGGTGACCACCAGGCCGCTTTCGGCCGCGGCCAGAAGCAGCTTCTCGTCGAGGGGCTTGATGAACCGCGGGTCGACCACGCCGGCCGAAATCCCTTCCTTCTCGAGCATCTCCGCCGCCAGCAGAGCGTCGGCGACCGTAGATCCGATGGCGACGATGCTGACATCGTCACCTCGACGCAGCACCTCCCCGCGCCCGATCTCGACCGGTTCCGGATCGCCGTCCACCGCCAGTCCCCGGGCCTTGCCCCGGGGATAGCGAAAGGCGAAGGGCCCCTCATGCCGGCGGGCCGTTTCCATGGCCCGCCGCAACTCGACCTCGTCGCGCGGCACCATGAAGATCAGGTTGGGGATGCAGCGCAGAAAGGAGAGATCAAAGGTGCCATGGTGGGTCGGGCCGTCGGCGCCGACCAGTCCGCCACGGTCCATGGCGAAGATGACCGGCAGGTTCTGCAGGCAGACGTCGTGCAGCACCTGGTCGTAGGCGCGCTGCAGAAAGGTCGAGTAGATGGCCACCACCGGCTTCAGGCCGAAACAGGCCAGGCCGGCGGCAAAGGTCACTGCATGCTGCTCGGCGATCCCGACATCGTAGAAACGGTCGGGAAAGCGCTGGGCGAAGGATTTCAGCCCGGTCCCTTCCGACATGGCGGCGGTGATGGCCACCAGCCGCTCGTCCTTCTCCGCCATCTGCACCAGGGTGCGGCCGAAGACGCCGGTGTAGGTCTCCGCCCCGCCCTTGCCTCCGACCACCTCGCCGGTTTCGGGGTCGAAGGGACCGACCCCGTGGTAGCGCGAGGGCTCGTCCTCGGCCGGCCTGAACCCCTGTCCCTTGCGGGTGACCACATGCACCAGCACCGGACCGTCCAGCCGAACCACGTTCTGCATCGTCTCGAGCAGCTCGTCGAGATTGTGACCGTTGATGGGACCGAAGTAGTCGAAGCCGAAAGCCTCGAACAACATTCCCGGCGTGAAGAACCCCTTCAGCGAATGCTCGGCCCGGCTGGTCAGCTGCAGCAGCTCCTTGCCGATGCCCGGCATGGCGCCGATCAGATGCTTGGCCTCCTTCTTCATGCGGATGAAGAAATCGGAGGTCATCTTGCGGCTGAGAAAGGACGAAAGGGCGCCGACGTTGGGCGAGATCGACATCTCGTTGTCGTTGAGCACCACCACCAGATTCTTCTTCAAGTGCCCGGCCTGGTTGAGTCCTTCGTAGGCCAGTCCGGCGGTCATCGAGCCGTCGCCGATCACGGCGACGATCTTCTCGTCTCCGCCGCGCCGGTCGCGGGCCGCCGCCATGCCGAGAGCCGCCGAGATGGAGGTGCTGGAATGGCCGACATCGAAACAGTCGTGCGGACTTTCGGAACGCTTCGGAAAGCCGCTCAGGCCGTCCAGCTGCCGCAGGGTGGGAAAACGGTCCCGCCGGCCGGTCAGCAGCTTGTGGGCGTAGGCCTGGTGACCGACGTCCCAGACGATCTTGTCGCGTGGGCTGTCCAGCACCCGGTGCAGGGCGATGGTCAGCTCCACCACGCCGAGGGAGCTGGCCAGGTGGCCGCCGGTCCGGGAGACGGTCTGGACGATCTCCCGGCGCAACTCCTCCGCCAGTTGTTTGAGTTCGCTGCGGTCCAGCTCCTTCAGGTCGGCCGGCGAGCCGATGCGATCGAGAACACTCATCTTCTCTCCCCTAGAAACTGCGATCGACAATGTAATGGGCAATCAGGCGCAACGGCTCGGCCTCCTCTCCGAAAGCCGCCAGCGCCTCTAGCGCGACATCCCGCATCTCCCGGGCGCGCTGGCGGGCCTCGTCCAGGCCGAACAACGCCGGGTAGGTCGCCTTCCCCCTCTCCTGGTCGCTGCCGACATCCTTGCCCAGCACCTCCTGATCGCCGACGATGTCGAGAATGTCGTCGGCGATCTGGAATGCCAGGCCGGCGGCCCGGCCATAGCGGGCCAGGCGGTCGAACGCTCCGTCATCGGCGGAGCCGATCAGGGCGCCGGCCTGGATGGCGGCCAGGATCAGGGCGCCGGTCTTGCGGGTATGAATGAACTCGAGGGTAGGAAAATCGATCTTCTTCCCTTCCGATTCCATGTCGACCACCTGCCCCGCCACCATGCCGCGCGAACCGGCGCCGCGAGCCAGAAGATGGATCAGGCGCAGCCGGGCATCGGCAGTCAGCCCGGTCAGGACATCCGGACGGGAGAGCAGGTCGAAGGCCTCGGTCAGCAGGGCGTCGCCGGCCAGAATGGCGTGCGCCTCTCCAAAGACCTTGTGGTTGGTCGGCCGGCCGCGGCGGAAGTCGTCGTCGTCCATGGCCGGCAAATCGTCGTGAATCAGCGAATAGGTGTGGATCATCTCCATGGCGCAGGCGGCCGGCAGCACCGCCTCGCGCTCGCCGCCGACGGCCTGGCAGGCGGCCATCATCAGGACTGGCCGGATTCGCTTGCCCCCGGCGAAAACCGAGTAGCGCATGGCCCGATGCAGGCTGGACGGCAGCATCTCCTCATGGGGGAGGTAGTGGTCGAGAGCGGCGTCGACCAGGGCGACGCACTCCTTCAAGTAGGCCTTCAGCTCCATCTTCAGTCCTCCCCGTCGGCGAAGGGTTCGATGCGCAGGTTCCCCTCGTCGTCGTGCAACAGCTGCTCGATCCGCGCCTCGGCCTGCTGCAGCCGCTTCTGGCAGGCGGCGGCCCGGGCGATGCCTTCCTCGAAACAGCGCAACGACTCTTCCAGCGGCAGATCGCCCGATTCGAGCCTTTCCACCAGGGCTTCCAGTTCTTTCAGCGCCTGTTCAAAACTGATATCCGTCATGACAACCTCGGGTGAAGACTTGATTATCCGGTCGTACCAACGCCGAGTCAAGGCCCTTGCCCCGGCGGCAGCCACCTCACGATGAGGTCTTTTCGACCACGGCCCGCAGCTCGCCCCGGTGCAGGCGGACACGCAGCTTCTCGCCGGCGGCCACCTCCCCGGCCCGGCGCACGATCTTGCCGTCGCGTTCACGAAAAACGATGCTGTAGCCTCGCCCGAGGGTCTGCAGCGGCGAGAGCAGATCGAGCCGGGCCGACAGCAGGGCCAGCCGCTCGCGCCGCCGGGTGTCGGTCAACCCCCAGGCCGCCAGCAGCCGGCGGCGAAGCTCGTCCAGCCGCTGGTTCTGCAGTCGAAGCCGCTCCTTCGGCGGCAGCAGGCGCCGCCTCAGGCCCTCGACCCTGGCCTGCAGCAGGCGAAGGCGGTCGCGCAACGGTCGCTGCAGCCGCATCAGCAGATGGTCGATATGGCTTTCCAGCTCCAGCCGGTTCTTCACTACCAGCTCGGCGGCCGCGCTGGGCGTCGGCGCCCGCAGGTCGGCGACGAAATCGGCGATGGTCCAGTCCGTCTCGTGACCGACCGCCGACACGACGGGCGTGGGGGAAGCGGCGATGGCCCGCGCCACCACCTCCTCGTTGAAGGCCCAGAGATCTTCCATGCTACCGCCGCCCCGGCCGACGATGATGATGTCGACATCCTCCACCCGGTTCAGGTCGGCGATGCCTCTGGCGATCTCGGCGGCTGCCTCCTCCCCCTGCACCCGCACCGGACACAGCAGGACATCGATACCGCCGCTGCGTCGCCGCAGCACGTTGAGCATGTCGCGGATCGCCGCCCCGGTCGGCGAGGTGACGATGCCGATCCGCCGCGGAAAGGCCGGAAGCGGCCTTTTGCGCGCCTCGGCGAACAGGCCTTCGGCTTCGAGCTTTCTCTTGAGCTGCTCGAAGGCCAGCTGCAGTCCACCCAGCCCCTGCGGCTCCATGCCATCGAGCACCAGTTGCAGCTCGCCGCGCTGCCGGTAGACGGCAACCCGGCCGCGGCAGACGACCTGCAGGCCGTTTTCCGGCACAAACCGCAGCCGCCGCGCCTGGGAGCGGAACATCACCGCCCGGATCTGCGCCTCGGCATCCTTCAGCGTCAGGTAGAGATGCCCCGAGGCGGGAGCGGAAAAATTGGAGATTTCGCCTTCGACCAGCACCTGGACGAAATTGTCCTCGACCAGCTCCTGCAGCAGCAGCACCAACCGCGAGACGCTTAGCGGCCGGGAAAAATCGTCTGCATTCCTCATGTCGTTTGACTTCCCCGTGCAAATCACCTAAAAAAGGGCACACCTTCGAACCGACGCAAGTCAACGCCGTCTTTCGGCATCTTCGCGGAGCAACCCCATGCAGCCCTACGTGGTCACCATCGCCAGTGAAAAGGGAGGAGTCGGCAAGACCACTCTCGCCACCAACCTGGCCATCTATCTCAAGGCCCTGCGCGAGGATCTCGCCGTCACCCTGTTCAGCTTCGACAACCACTTTTCAGTCGACCAGATGTTCCGCATCGGCAGCGAAAAGCCGCGGGGAACGGTCTTTGATCTGCTTCTCGGCCGTCCCCTGCCGGAGCTGGTCGCCACCGGCGAATTCGGCGTTCAGTACATCCCTTCGAGCCTGCGGCTGCCCGAGTTGCGACCCAGGCTGCGCGATCCGTCCCTGCTCGCTTCCCTGCTCGGCCGCAGCGGACTCGGCGGCATCCTGATCATCGACACCCGTCCCGACCTGGACGAGTTCACCGCCAACGCCCTGTTTGCCGCCGACCGGGTGATCGTGCCGGTCAAGGACACACCCTCGCTGGAGAACACCCGCCGGCTCTACCGCTTCTTCGAACATCACGACCTGCCGAAGCAGGCGCTGCGCATCCTTCCCTGCCTGGTCGATTCCCGCATCCGCTACCAGGACGGCCCCTTCGAAAATCCCTACCAGCTGCTCAAGGCCTACGCCCTGAACCGCGGCTACCGCTGCATGGAAGGCTTCATCGCCAAGAGCCCGAAGGTCGAATCCCTCAACACCAATCCCGAGGGCAAGGTCTACCCGGTGCTGACCCACGGACGGGGGACCGAGGTACACCTGCAGCTGGCGCACCTGGCGCGGCAGGTGATCCTCGACGCCGACGCCTGTGAAGACCGGAGACTCGACAGCTGGCTGCGCCAGGAGCAGGACGAAATCCGCCGGCGCCAGCTGGAACACCGGCAACGCCTGGAACGGGTCGCCTTCCGCTGCCTGGCCTGCGGCAAGGCCCTGCCGACGGCGGGACTCGAGGCCTTCTACCTTGAAAACAGTGACGGCCGTCTTGCCGGATTCGTCGAGTCGCCCTGCCTGACCGACCTGGTCTTCAGCTCGGTCTACCGCAACCGCCAGGGCGATGCCGACAGCGGCCTGCGCGACATGTTTCTCGAATCGGCGCTGCGCAGCTATTTCGTCCTCTCCGGTCCAGAACCGGACCGGCTTGTCTTCCACCGTTTCGACGAAGACGGCCGGATCCTGTCGAGCAAGACCCTGACCACCGGCGGCGGCTTCTTCGGCCGCTCCCGCCCCCCCCTGACCCAGTTCTGGGAGCGCCTGCGCGACCGGCTGGGCGACGACGACTTTCTGCTCCTGCGCCGGGGCGTTCCCGGCCAGGCGGAGGACCTGCTGGCCAACCGCCCCTACCGCGACTTCTGCCGCACCCGGCAGCTGGTCAGCATGCAGCTCAGTTCACGGGCGCACGACTGACCACGCGCCGCTGACGCAACAGCTTCGACGCCGGCACCACCTGCACGCCGCTGTTCTCGATGAACGCCTTCTCCCGGGCCAGGGCGCGGATGGTTTCCGGATAGGGGTGGCAGATGCCAATGGCCTCCCCCTTTCGGCGCGCCTTGGCGATCAGCTGCCGGATCTGCCGGGCGATGGCGCCGACATCCTGCTCGTTGTCGAGGAACATGTCGCGCGAGGCGGTCGGCACCCCCATCTTTTCGGCCATGGCGGCGGCGATCGAGGCACCGCTGGTCCGGCTGTCGATGAAGAAGAGCCCCTCCCGGCGCATCAGGCCGAGCACCACCTCCATCCCCCGCCGGTCGGCGGTGAAGCGCGATCCCATGTGATTGTTGCCGCCGACGGCGTAAGGAACGATCTCAAGGTACTTGAGAAAGCGGCGCCTGATCTCCGCATCGGACAGAGAAACCATGAGGGCGTCCCGTCCCGGATCGGCGGCCGGATAGCCGAGAGGCTCCATCGGCAGGTGCAGCATGACTTCGCGACCGTAACGGTGAACGAGGGTTGCCGTCTCCGCCGCCTTCGGCGTGTTGGGAAGGACCGAAAAGGTCACCGGCAAACCGACGGCCAGCAACTCGCGGGCCGCCTGCAGGCTCCTGCCCATATCGTCGATGATGATCGCCACCCGCGGGCTGTCATCGGCGGCGGAAGCCGGCGGCGGCACGAAGTGCAGCCGAAACCGCGACTCGCCGTCGAGGGCGATCTCCAGCCGGCTCTGCGGCCGCGACACCTGCAGCCGCAGCTGAGGCGAAAGGCGGCGCAGCCGCTGCGCGAGCTGTCGCAGAATCCGCTCCTCCGGCAGCCGGCCGCGGGCCCGCATGACGGTCACTCCATTTTCCCGGACAACCTCGAGATCGCCCAGAGCGATGCCGCTGCGCAAAAGGGCGCTTTCCAGTTCGACCCGGGCGTCGGCCAGCAGCAGGTCGGCCGACGGCGATTCGGCAGGCGGCCGGTAACTCTGCCGCAGGTGCGACAGCAGGACCAGGCTGCCGACCAGAAAACCGCAGAGAAAGAGGATGGCCAGCGCCAGCCGCAGCCCCAGGGCGGGACGGGAGGACGCCGGCCGGCTCGTCCCCCTGCGGCCGGTTTTGCGCCGCTGTCTTTTCTTTCTGTCCTGCATCGCCCGTCTCAGGCCGCCGGCCGGGACAGCGAACGGAAGACCTGCATCCCGCGTAGCAGGTCGAGGGCCCGCATCAGTTGGTAATCGGCCCGGTCCTCGTCACTCAGCCGCGATGACGCCGGACGGGACGGCCCCTCTTCCGGCGCATCGAAATGGTTTTCCAGGTCGGCCTCCCGCAGGTGTTCGCCGCCGATCTCCTCCGTCGTCTTCAGGGAATGGACCTCGATGTCGGGACGGATGCCCCGGGCCTGAATCGAGGTGCCGTTGGGCGTGAAGTAGCGTGCCGTGGTCAGCCGCAGACCCGAACCGTCCTCGAGCGGAATGATGGTCTGCACCGAGCCCTTGCCGAAGCTGCGGGTTCCGAGAATCAGCGCCCGGCGGTGATCGCGCAGGGCACCGGCGACGATCTCCGAGGCGCTGGCGCTGCCGCTGTTGATCAGGACCACCAGCGGGCAGTCGGGCTCGGTGCCGTCGGCCTCGGCGGAAAAGGACATCTGGCTCTCCTCGTCACGCCCCTCGGTATAGACGATGAGCCCCTCTTTCAGGAAGGCGTCGGCCACCTTCACCGCCTGCTCGAGCAGACCGCCTGGATTGTTGCGCAGATCGAGGACCAGGCCGTCGAGCTCGCCTCCCGTCTCGGCCACCAGATCGTCCAGGGCCCGGCGCAGATCGTCGGCGGTGCGCTCCTGGAACTGGGCAATGCGGACATAGCCGATGCCATCGTCGAGCAGCCGCGCCTTGACCGAATGAATCTTGATGATTTCCCTGACCAGGGAGACCTCGAGCAGACGCTCCTCGCCTTCGCGGGCGATGGCCAGGCTGATTTCCGTGCCGGCGGGGCCACGCATCAGCCGCACCGCCTCCATGAGGTTCATGTTCTTGGTCGACTTCTCCTCGATCCTGACGATCTGGTCGCCGGGCTGCAGTCCGGCCCGGGACGCCGGCGTATCTTCGAGCGGGGTGACGATGGTCAGCACACCGTCCTCCATGGTGATCTCGATGCCGAGACCGCCGAACTCGCCGGTAGTGTCGATCTGCATCTCCTCGAACATCTCCGGCGGCATGTAGCCGGAGTGGGGATCAAGAGTCGCCAGCATGCCTTCGATGGCGCCATGAACCAGCTGTGACAGGTCGACCTGCTCGACGTAGCTTTTGCGAACGATGGTCAACACGTCGGTAAAGAGCCTCAACTCCTCGTAAGCCGACTTTTCATCGCCGGCGGCCTTGTCCGGGGCCGCGGCCTGCGCCATGCCGGCTGCGGCGACCAGCAGAATCCCTGTCAGTATCAGGTGCCTGAACACTCCACGCATTTTCTCGCTCCATACGGTTCGACCGGCTAGCGTCTGCCGGCCAGCCAATCCAGGGGATCGATCGGTTTGCTCCCCTGCCGGATTTCGAAATAGACCACGTCAGAACCCTCGAAACCGGAGATGGCGATCTTCTCGCCCCGTTCAACCCGGTCGCCCGGTTTATGCAACAGCCTGCTGGCCTGGGCGTAGAGGGTGTAGAAACCGTCGCCGTGGTCGATGATCATCAGGTTACCATAGCCCCGGAACGGCTTGGCAAAGATCACCCGGCCGTCCCAGACAGCGCGGATCGGTTTCTCGCCGTTGACCACGATCTCGATGCCATGGCTTTCGTAACGGGTGCCCAGCACCGGGTGACGCCCGGTGCCGAAACCGACCCGGATCGGCCCCCTGACCGGCCAGGGCAGACGCCCTTTCTGGTTTCGGAAACTGGTGCCGGCAACACCACCCCGGCGCCTTTCGCCGCGCTCCAACTCGCGAACCAGGTCGGTCAGCCGTCGGGCCTTCTCCTCCAGCTCGTGCAGCAAGACGGCCAGAGCTTCCTCATCCTGCCGTATCCGCGCCAGAAGCCGCTGCTTTTCCCGCCGGCTGGCAGTCAGCTCCTTCTCCTGTCGCCGGCGATCGGCCAGAATCCGCTTCTGTTCGCCACTCAGGCTCTCCAGCCGCTGCAGCTCCCTTTCGGCCTGCTGCCGCTGCTGCCGGTAGGTGGCAAGCAGCTCCCGGTCCCTGTGCACCATGCGGCGGAAGAAATCGTAATCCTCGGCCATGGTTGCCGGCGAACGGGCGGAAAAGAGCACCTTGAAAAACTGGGTTTCCCCGCCCTTGTACAGCGCGATCAGCCGTTTCTTCAGCTTTTGCGCGGTCCGGTTCCGGGCCCTCTCCGCCTGCTCGACCGCTTTTTGCTGCGAACCGATCTCCCGCTCGAGTTCGGCCAGACGCCGCTGCCCTCGCGCCAGCGCCTGGCGGATGCGGCCGAGACGGGCATCGGTTTTGTGCAGCTGGACGACCAGCCGTCGCGCCTGCTCCCGGCGCTGCCGGAGCTGCTGCTCGGTAGCGCGAATCTTCTTCTGTACCGCCTCCAGTTCGCTGCGGGTACTCCCGGCATCACGCGCCACGGCAGCGGTGGGCCAGAGCAGAACGAGCAGCAGGAAAAGCAGTGGCACTCCCCGGCGGGTCATGACTTAGATCCGGACGAACCTGCGCAGCGAAAAGAGGCTGCCGAGAAAGCCGAGAGCAGTCCCGATACCGACCAGCAGCAGCTGCCAGTCCGGGGGAAGAAAGCGGATGCGGCTGATGCCGGCGGCCAGCAGCAGGGCTCCGAGATCCTGCCGGAGAAAGAGGTTGAACAGGGTGAAACTCGCAAGCAGAGCCAGCAGGCCACCCAGGGCCCCCTGCAGGGCGCCTTCGACCAGGAACGGAGTCTTGATGAAGGCGGGCGTGCCACCGACCAGCGCCATCACCTCGAGCTCTTCACGACGGGCGTAGAGGGTCAGCTTGATGGTGTTGGCCACGATGAACAGGGCGGCAAACAGGAGAAAGCCGCCGAGGATCAGTCCGGCCGTGCGCAACAGGGTGAGAAAGGCCTCGAAGCGCTCCAGCCAATCATGGCCGTAGCGCAGGTCGCTGAAATCGCCCTCCGCCTTCAGCCGCGCCACCACCTGCTCGACTCCGGCGCGATTGCGGAACGGCTCTTTCAGCCTGATTTCGATCGATGCCGGCAGAAAGTCATCCGGCATGCCCGCCAGAAGGTCGGCGTCGTCACCCAGACGGCGGGAAAACCGCTGGTAGGCCTGACGCGAACTGACAAAGCCGACCCCCTCGACCTCGCGCCAGGCGCGCAATCGTGTCAGTGCCCGGTCGATCTGACGGCCGGACGGCTGCCGCTCGAAGTAGGCGACAATCTGCACATCCCGGCTCCAGTGACGGGTCAGCTGCTGCACGTTGAGGACGACAAGAGCGAAAAAGGCCAGAATCAGCAGCGATACGGTCACCGTTCCCACCGCCGCCGCACAGAGAAAGGGGCTCTGGCTCATGTTGCGCAGGGCGCGCACCACCAGGTAGATCAGCCTACGCATCTTCTTTCCCCTCCCTCACGGCATCCGGTCCTCGACCAGGCGTCCCTTGTCAAGGGTCAGAACCCGGCGGGGAAACCGTTCGATCATGTCGCGGTCATGGGTGGCGATCAGCACCGTCGTGCCGCGCGCGTTGGCCCCCTTGAAAAGCTCCATCACCTCGCGGGTGTTGTCGGGATCGAGATTGCCGGTCGGCTCGTCGGCGATCAGCACCAGCGGATCGATGACCAGGGCCCTGGCGATAGCCACCCGCTGCTGTTCGCCGCCGGACAGCTCCAGAGGATAGCGCTTCATCTTGTGTTCGATGCCGACATGCTTCAGCATCTGGTAGACCCGGTTGGCAACCTCGTACCGCTTCTTGCCTTGGACTTCGAGGGGAAAGGCCACGTTCTCGAACACCGTCCGGCTGTGTATCAGCTTGAAGTCCTGGAAGACCACGCCGATCCGCCGCCGCATCAGGGCAATGCGCTTGGCCCCCATCCGGGTCAGGTTCTGTCCGTCGATCAGGATCTGGCCGCGGGTCGGCTTTTCGGCGGCATAGAGCAACTTGAGCAGGGTCGACTTGCCGGCGCCGGAGGGACCGGTGATGTAGACGAACTCCCCCTTGCCGATCTTGATGGTGACATCCTTCAGGGCCGCGCTGTCCCTGCGGTACTGCTTGTTCAGGTTGTAGGCCTGGATCATCAGCTCTCGCCTACCATTCGCTGTAGGGGATGCCGTTCTGGCCGACAAGATCGGAACCGGAACGGACATCGAACACGCCGCCTTCGGCCAGCTCCCCTTCCGGCCCCGGTTCCGGCGGCACCGTCTGCCAGGTATCGGCCGATTTGGTGAAGGGATCGTGGGGGATACCGCGCAGATATTTCGCCGTTACCAGATCCTCAAGACTGTCCGGGTACTTGCTCTTGTCGGTGTAGTAGGCGTCGATGGCCCGTCGCATCTGATAGAGGTCTTCCATCAGCACCGTCTCGCGCGCCTTGATGAGGCTGCGCTTGTAACTGGGAACCGCGATGCTCAGAAGGATGCCGACGATCGACATGACGATCATCAGCTCGATCAGGGTAAAGCCTCTGCTGTTGGGCCGCTGTATCTTCATGGTCATCTACCAGCTGCTGTAGGGAGTTCCGTCGAGCGCGATACCGTCGCTCTGCGAATAGACATCGTACACGTTGTCGCCGCCCCAAACGGTCGAATCGGGATCGTCTTCAAGGGAGCGCAATCCCCAACCCTCGTCGTAGCGATCGAAGGGATCTTTCGGTATCCGGCGCAGGTAGCGCTTCCTATAGGGGAAGAGCCCGCCCCAGTCGGTCGGCTCGAGGAGCTTCTCAAGGCTCTCGGGATAGCCGGTCTCGTCGACCGCGGCGATGATCTTCTTCTGCCTGACGGCCTCGTCATGATCGGCCTTGTAGGCGTCGATGGCCGTCCTGATGATGCGCAGGCTCCGGCGCAGCTCGATCTCCTTGCTTCGCTTGACGGTCACCTCCGCCATGGGCAGCACCGCGGCGGCGAGAACCGCCAGGATGGCCATGGTGACAACCAGTTCGATCAGGGTCAGACCGGTTCTGTCAGTCGCAATGCGCCAGCGCAATCAGCGCACCTCCACAGTCAGACCCTCACCGGCGACGCGCAGGCGACTGCCGGTGGGATCGCGGAAATTGATCCGTTCGAGATTGACCATCGAACTGCCCGGCGCCAGCGGCTTGAACCGGAGATGGTAGAGAACGCCGTCTCCTGACGTCCCCTGGCCGCCGGCCCCCTGCTTGTAGCCGATGATCAGCCGACCGCCGATGCCTCCGATCGGGCTGGCGGTAAAGACCGTGGTTCGCGCATTACGCCGCAAAAAATCGCCTTCACTGGCAGAGATGAACTGCAGCACCTGCGGGTTGTAGGTGATGAAGACCGGCGCACTGAAGAGGTTCTGCACCTCGGCCACCCGCACCAGCAGTTCGAATTCCTTGCCGACATCGACCAGGCGCGGTCCGTCGATGAAGACCCGGGCCGCCCTGGCCGGCATCTCGACCGGCTGTTCCGGGGCCGGCATCTCGACCGGCTGTTCCGGAACCGGCGTCTCGACGACCGGCACCTCCGGCTCCGCGGCAGTCGCTGCCGCAGGGGGCTCCGCCGCCGGGACAGGCTGCCGCGCCTGCGGTCGCTCCGACGGCGGCGCAACCGCAGGTTCGCCGGCCGGCGACACAACCGGTTCATCATCGAGCGAAAGCACCTCGGCCGAAACCGGCTTGTCATCGTCTGTCGTCATGACCCCACCGGGCCGCGGCAGATTCTGGTCGGCATCGAAATCACGGGCAAAGGACCGGAAACTCGGACCGAACTGGAGATGGTCCTCGGAGCCTGACCAGATGCTGGCGACATCGGCAGAGGGCAGTTCACGCTCCCGAACGATATGCGGGGTAATGGAGAGCAGGATTTCCCGTTTCTTCTTGCTTCGGCTATGAGAGGCCAGCAGATCGCCGATCAGCGGGATGCGACCGACCAGGGGCAGCCGATCACTGTTCTTGGACCGGTCATCACGAATCAGGCCTCCGAGAATGGTCCGTTCACCGTCCTTGAGCACCAGCTCGGTCTGAGCGTTGGTGGTGCTGATGGCGAAGGCGACGTTATTGCCCGTACTGTCCACGACGTCGGCCCCCTTGTTGCTGACCTCGAGCTGGACCTTGGTCAGTACCGTCTGATCGAGACGGATATGGGCCTCGAGATCGAGCTTGACCCCGACATCGACATACTGGATGTTGGTCGAGGTGATTTCGCCAGTCGAGGTGTTGGTGGTGGTGACGATCGGCTCGCGGCTGCCGACATGCACCTTGGCCTTGGCGCCGTTCTTCAGCCGGATGTGGGGATTGGCCAGAATCTCGGTGTCGGACAGCACCTTCTTGAAGTCGAAGGTCGCCGACGGAATGGTGTAGAGAAACTTGCGGTTGCTGAGGCTGGAGATCGGCGTCGCCCCCGACAGCAGTGCCGCGCCGGTATCGTCGCTCAGCCCGAACTGGACCTGTTTCGAATCGAGGCTGGCGCCAAGTTCCAGATCGTCGGTGTGCGACACCTCGATCAGTTCCAGCTCGAACAGCACCTCCGAATCGGCCCGATCGGCGGCGCGCAGGATCTGCTCCGCCAGGCGAACCACTTCCGGCTTGTCGCGAATCACCAGCGCGTTCAGCTCTTCATGGACGTAGATCTTGCGCAGCTGCAGCATGGTGCGCAGCATGTTGACCGCTTTTTTCGCCTGGATGTTCGACAGGTAGAAGGTCTGAATCAGCTGGTCCTGGTACTGTTTCTGCTTTTCCTTGGTATCGGGATAGAGGATGACCGTCTTCGGATTGAGCACCCGCATCCGCAGCTTCTTCATCTTCAGGATCAGCTCCAGGGCCTGGGCGAAACTGGCCTGGTCGAGACTGACGGTCACCGTCTCCCGTTCCACGTCCTCGTCGAAGATGAAAGTGATGCCGGACAGGCGCGAAAGAATCCTGAAGACATCCTTGACCCTGGCTTTCTTGAACTTCAGGGTGATCGGCTTGTCGGAAGCGACGTCGAGCTCGACATCGCCGACCTCGGTCATGGTCGCCACCCGGACCTGCTCCTTCAGCTTGCGGGCCGCCGGCAGGTCGGGCGCCAGAAGCAGGGCCTGGTCGAGGTTGCTCATCGCCTGCTGAAACCGGCGGGTACGGTAGAATTCGTCGGCCTGCCGGACCAGCTCCTCGGCCCGCATCCGATCCTCGATCTGTTTCAGTTCCTGGGCCGCCTTTTCCAGGCTGGGATCGAGGGCCATCGCCTGCCGGTATTCACCGACAGCCTCCTGCAGCTTCCCCTCGCGTCGCAGCCGGCGCGCCTGTTCGAGGTAGACCGCTGCCGCCTTGGTCCTGGCAACGAACAGCTTCATCCGGTATTCAAGGGACCCGGGATCTTCCTGCAACGCCCTGGTGTAGAGTGCGACGGCCTCCTCGTAACGGCCATGACGCGTCATCTCCTCCCCCTGCAGGAACGCCTGCCGGGCCTTGTGCGCCGCGCAGCCGGTCAGCAAAACCAGGGCCATCCCCCACAGAATCACTTTTTTCATCAAGGAATCCATGCACTACCTCGCAGCTGTTGCGCCGGTTCAGGGCCGGTACTTCTTGAAAGATCTGAAACGGGGCTGGTCGACGGGCACGGTTGAACGTCGCAATGGCGTTTTCGGTCTGCCCACACCTTCCGCCTCTTTCATGCCGGTGCCCACAGACTCTTCCCTGTCGTTCAGGCTGATCCGGATCAGGGCGGAACGGCCCCGCTGACGGATTTCGACCGCCTCCGATGTCAGCGTTTCTACCCGGTACTCCCCGTTGTCGCCAAAGGTATCGCCTTCGCTCACGATGAAAAGCTTCCGCTCGTCGGTCAGAAAAACCCGCATCCGCTCCCCGGTGTCGACCAGTCCCAGCAAACGGAAACGTGCCGGCGGCGGGGCGGTGACAACCGGCCTGGGCGGCGGCGCCGCGCCGGCCTGCGGCGGTGGCGGTTGAACCGGCTTCGCCTTCTCTACCGGCCGCTTCGGGGGTTTGGGCACGTAAAACCGGAAGATGTCCCGTCTCACCGCCTCGTATCCGGCTTCGTCGTGAACCAGCAGATCGAGTCGCAACGATTCGCCCAGCGGGGTTTTTTCCTTCGTGGCCGTCGCGGAACGACCGACAACCGGAGTGCCTTTTCCGGCAATCCGCTGCTGCCGGGGAGAGGTCAGCCAGGCATAGACCAGGGAAGCCGCCAGAACGATCAGCAGGACAAGAAGCAGCCGTTCCTTCTTCATGCCTCCCCCCTGCGAAAATAGGTGGTCATGCGGATGCTGAGGCGGACGGTTCCCTCGTCCTTCCGGCCACGGTCGAGATTGAGCTGATCCACCACCACCAGCCGCTCGCTCTTCTCGATCAGGTAGATGAAACGCTTGACCTGTCCGTATTCGCCGGCAACGGAAAATGACAGGGCGTATTCGATCAGTCCCTGCTCGGGCAGGGGTTTCGGCCGGTAGTCGACCGCCTTGATGTCCAGTCCGGCCTTGCGGGCCATGGCGAACAGGTCTCCGACCAGGGCACTCAGCTCATCCTGCCCCGGCACGCGGGCGAGAAACTGTTCCAGATCCTTCTGTCCCTTGCGAAAAACCTGGCGCGGATTGCGGGCGGCCAACTCCGTCCGGCGTGCCTGGCGGGCACGCTGCTGCAATTCGATGAAGGTCCGCTCCCTGGCATAGAGTCCGGGATTGATCACCCGGGCAAGGTAGAGATAGCTCCCCAGGTCGGCAACCAGAAGCAGGGCCAGCAGGACCGGAATCCAGCGATTGAGCCGCCACAGCGAAGAGACAAATGTCGCCGGACTCATGCGCCGCCTCCCCTGACCTCGATACGGAAACCGACCAGGTCGCCGCCGGCCGGATCATCCACGGTCTGCTGCGACAGGATCAGAACTTCGGAAAAGAATTTCGAAGCGACCAGCCTGTCGAGCAGCAGCTGCAGATCGGCAATGCTTCGGGCTTCCCCGGACAACCGGATTTTCCCTTCCTTGAAAAGGGGATGGATGGTGCTGATTCGCACCTGTCGGGGCAGAACCCGCTCCAGATGTCCCAGCAACAGGCTCCAGCGGTAGCTGTCCCGCTCGATCACCCGGTTGGCGAAACGGATCCGTGCCTGCAGGCGCGCGAAATCACTGTCGCTGACCGGAGGCGCGGATTCGTCGATGCCGAGCTGCTGCTGCAGTTCGGCGATTCGGGCATCAAGTCGCTGCAACTGCGCACGGCCGGCGAACCAGGCGTGCAGATTGAAAACCAGGGCCAGAAGCAGGAGCAGGCCGACCAGGGCATAGACGCCATAGACCGCGCGCCGGTTCAGATGCTCGTGGGTTGCCAGGTTGATGGTCGGTTTCATGACGGTTTTTCAGATCATCCGTTCGGCAGCACCGGCTGCCGCAGCGAGGCTGCGGATCCGCCAGGGAGGAAGATTCAGTTCACCTGCAGCATGCCGGTCGAACCGGGGATTGAGCAGGTGAATTTCCTTTTCGAAAACCGACGACGCCGCCTCGACCAGCAGATCCGGTTCACGCCAGTCGGTATGGAGAAAGATGCGGGCACGGGCGATTTCAGGATGACTTTCCCTGGCACCGGTCATCGATCTGTTCATTTCCTGAAACATCAGGTCGGGCGCCGGCGCGGTTTCGCGCCCCCGCACGAAGGCGACCCTGCCATCGACCAGATAGCGAAAGCCGAACGATCCTCCCTCGATGTCGATCAGAACGATCTCCTCACCGAGGTCGCTGGCAAAACGGTACCAATTGTACAGGTTGGCGCCGTGAAAATCCAACACAACGGCCTGGTAACCGGCCCGGTCGAAGGCCTCTTCATACTGCTCGACGACACTGCGCAAGGCCAGCGCCACCAGAACCCGGTAGCGGCCGTTTTCCTGCTGTCCCAAAACCTGGTAATCGATCTGGACATCCTGCGGCGCGGCGGGAAGATTGGCCTTGAGTTGCCAGCGCAGGATGTCGATGCCCTCCCGGTGCGACTTGAAGGGCGTTTCGACTTCGGTCAGAAGCTGTCGGCCGGCGGCATCCGGCAACGACACCGAAATCCTCTCTTCCGTTCCGGCCAGCGGCGAAACCAGCTCCCGCAACCGTTCGGCAAAAGCGTCGAGGTCGCCGATGTTCGGCTCCCTGATGGCCGCCCTGAGCAGCCCCTCGGGCAGGCCCAGCACCCGTCCACCGGTGACAAGACGGTTCTTCCCCCGGCGCTGCATGGTGACCAGGCGCATCTCCTCGGGGCGCAGATCCAGTCCCAGATATTTTCGTCGCAGCAGTGACACGCTCATCCCTCGATAAAGGTCACCCGGTTGATTTCTTCCAGACTGGTCATCCCTTCGACCAGCTTCTCCACCGCGGCCTGGCGCAAAAAGACGGTTCCGGCCTTTCTCGCCGCTTCCTTGAGCCGGCTGACCGACGTCTTGCTGACGATCAGTTCGCGCAAATCGTCGTTGAGGTCGAGCAGTTCGACGATGGCGCTGCGTCCATGGTAGCCGGTACCGTTGCATTCCCGGCACCCGACCGCCTCATAGAAAGTATGTCCGGCATAGGTTTCCGGCGACAGCCCGGCTTCGCGCAGGGTTTCCGCCGAATAGCGTACCGGCTTGCGGCAGTGGGAACAGAGCTTGCGCACCAGTCGCTGGGCGGCGACACAGTTGAGGCAGGACACGAAATTGTAGGGATCGATGCCCATGTGCAGAAAACGTCCGAGTACGTCGAAAACGTTGTTGGCATGGACGGTGGTGAAAACCAGGTGACCGGTCAGCGCCGACTGGACGGCGATCTGTGCCGTTTCCGGATCACGAATTTCGCCGACCATGATCTTGTCCGGGTCATGGCGCAGGATCGACCGCAGCCCGCGGGCGAAGGTCAGGCCCTTCTTCTCGTTGACCGGTATCTGCAAAATTCCCTTGAGCTGGTACTCGACCGGATCCTCGATGGTGATGATCTTTTCCTGCTCGTTGTAAATCTCGTTGAGGGCCCCGTAGAGAGTGGTCGTCTTGCCTGACCCGGTCGGACCGGTCACCAGCACCATGCCGTAGGGCTCGCGGATCAGACGCCGCAGCCGTTTCAGCTCCCGCTCGGAAAAACCTAGAACATCGAGTGTCAGCCCCTTGAGATCGCGGGCGATGCTCTCCTTGTCGAGAATACGAATCACCGCATCCTCGCCGAAGACGCTCGGCATGATGGAAACGCGAAAATCGATCGACTTGCTCCCCATCCGCACCTTGAATCGGCCGTCCTGCGGGATGCGCCGCTCGGAGATGTCGAGTTCGCTCATGATCTTGATGCGGGAGATGATCGGCCCCTGAAAACGGGCATCCAGCGGCTCGGTCGCCCGAAAGAGAACACCATCGACCCGGTACTTGATCACCACACCATCCTGTCCGGTCTCGATGTGAATGTCCGAGGCGCGTTTTTTCAGTGCGTCGTAGAGGGTCGAGTCGATCAGGCGGATGATGGGACTGGTGTCGTCGGTCAGCTTCTCGATGGAAAGGACTTCCTCGCCCTTGTCGGTTTCCTTGACCAGATGCAGCTTGAAGTCCTCGGAGACTTCCTGCAACATCTGTTTGCTTCCCCCGCCGCGTTCGAGAATCTGCGCAATCCGACTCGGCGCCGCCACCACCAGGGTCAGCGGCGTATCGAGCAGAAGTTCCAGATCATCGAACGCGGCGACGTCCGAAGGATCGCCCATGGCGATGACCAGCCCCTTTTCATCCCTGCGCACGGGAACGAACTGGTAACGCATGGGCAGCCCGCTCGGCATCTCCTCCATCAGGGCCGGATCGGGCTCGAACTGCCGCAGATCGAGATAGTCGAGGTTGAACTGTTGCGCCAGCGCCTGTGCCAGCTCGTCCTCGCTGAAGTAGCCCTCAGCCAAACCGACCTGGCCGAACCGGCCGCCTTCGGCGGCCATCTTGTCGAGGATCAGCCGAATCTGTGCCGGGGCGATGGCCCCCATCTCGACGAGAATGTCACCCAGTTTCTTGCGTTCGAATTTCATCGTCCTTGCTTTTCAGCCGACCGTACCGGCCAGCTGGAATATCGGAAAATACATGGCGACCACAATACCGCCGATCAGAAGCCCCATGCTGGCCATCATCACCGGCTCGATCATGGTGGTCAACCGGTCGAGCCGGCGCTCGACCTCGCTTTCGTAGTAATCGGCGACATCGGCGAGCATTTCCGGCAGAGATCCCCCCTTTTCTCCAACGGCGACCATGCGCAGGGCGATATTGGGAAAAAAGCCGCAGCGGTCGAAGCTTTCGGACAGACTCATCCCCTCCTCGACCCGCCGGATGGCCTGCACGACGGCAGTCTCCAGCACCCGGTTGTTGAGCGTGCCGCGCGACATCTGCAATGCCTTGACGATGGGAACGCCGCTGAGCAGGATGGTTGCCAGGGTGCGGCAGAAACTGAGCAGGGCGTACTCGGTCAGCAACGCACCGAAAAAGGGGATCCGCAGCTTCAGCCGATCGAAGAAAAAGACCCCTCTTTCCGTCATCAGAAGCGAACGCAGCGACACGACCAGCAGAACAAGACCTCCAACCAGCAACGGCAACGCCCCGACCATGCCGTTGGCGACGGCGATGAGAATCCGGGTCATCAGCGGCAGTTCAACCTTGGCGTCGGCGTAGATCTGGCTGAAGCTGGGCACGACGTAGAGCATCAGGAAGAGCACCACCAGAACCACGAAGCCGGTCAGCAGCATGGGATAGAAGGTGGCGTTCCGGACCCGCGCCTTGATCGCCTCGATCCGCTTCTGGTACTCGATGTAACGCACCAGGGTAATAGGCAGATCTCCCGTTCTTTCACCCGCCCGCACCGAAGCGACGTAGAGATGCGGAAAGAAACGAGGGAACTTGCCCAGGGCATCCGAAAGGGAGGTTCCGGCCTTCACGTCCTCGCGGATGGCGCGCAACACCTCCTGCATCATGCCGCCTTCCTGCCGTTCGAGCAGGGTATCGAAAATCTGGATGATGGGCAGACCGGCCTTGAGCAAAACCAGGAATTCCTGATTGAAGGAGAGGAAACGGCGACTCGACCAGCCCCGCCGGCGCCCTCCGCCACGCGTCAGGCCGGCAAGAAAGGCCCGGCGGATTTGAAAAACGTAAAAACCCTGCTCCTCGAGCTGTTCGCGCAACATGGCGCTGTTGACAGCTTCGAACTCCCGCTCAACAACCCGGCCGTCCGATGTCCCGATTTTGCAGATGAAGGTCGGCATGGTCAGCAAAGATACCATATATTTCGCTTTTTTTTTAGAGCAAAGAACAACAAAACGCCGGTCCGAAAGGACCGGCGTTCATCGGCGGCATCCCCGGAGGTTCGCCCCGCGGGAAAAGAGATTCTCGTCAGTAACTCATGGGATTGTGCTCGACACCGTGACAGTTGAGCAGACAGGAACCGTGGCGGGTACCGATGCCGGTCGCCTTGAACTCGAGCTTGCCGTCGGCCGTCGGACTGACAACCTCCTCGTTGAAACGGATCAGATACTGGTATTTGCTGCTGCCATGGGCGTCATGGCAGGTATGGCAGGACGTTCCGGCCGGATTGCCGCGGATATGCAACGCGTGGTAGGGGAAGCTCTCGTTGCTCAGGATGCTGGTCCGGTCGTGACACCTGTAGCAGAGCTCGTAGGCGTAGCGGCTTTCGGGGCGCTCATCGCTGGTGTCGTAATTCAGCCTGAGCAGGCCGGCATAATTGGACCCGTGTGGGCCCTGGGGGCCGGACGCATCGTCACTTCCGTGGCAGTCGCTGCAGGTCATCCTGGTAACGTCCCCCGGATTTTCCTTCCGCTCGTTGTAAGGCGGCAACAGGCTGATGACGTAAAGGTTGCGTCCCTCCGCCTCGACCGGGTGGTACGACCTGTTGGTCTGCTTAAATTCCGCGTGCTTGTTGGTGGAACCGATAGGCAGGTTGGCACTTTCGGCGTGGCAGCGATAGCAGAGTTCGTACTCGTTCTCGATGGCGCCCTGGAAATTGCCGACCCGCTTGCCGACCATCCCCCGAAAGGGTTGATCCCGGTCGACCTGGTGCGGGTGATGACAGTCGACGCATTCGACATGCCGTGCGGCGTTGACCTGCTCTTCCGGCAACCGTTCCTGCGGATGATGCACCCCGCGGCTCTTCTCGACCGGATGCCGATAGGGCTTCCGGAATTCACGGGCGATGTTGTCGAGTCGGGCACCATCTCCAAGCAGGCCGGCCCGGCGCATCTTGTCCCGCTCGTCCTGCGAACCGTGACAGGCGTAGCAGACCTCCTCCTCGCCCCTTATCGCCATCGCCATGCCGCGATGGCAGGCACGGCAGGTCCGGGGCAACAGCTGCCTGTCGCCGTGCGCCCCGTCCAGAACCGTCCGGCCCACATTGCGCATCGCGTCGGCCGGTGAAAGAAGAAGCAGACCGCCTCCGACAAATCCGGCAAGCAGAATCAGAACGAGTTTCTTCATCACAGGTTATGTCCGTTGAACGGAGCTCCTCCCTTGTCGGTATGGCACTGGCCGCAGGTCGCGTCGTAATCGGCCTGTTCATCGGCCCCGGCGGAGTCATAATTGGCCCAGAACGGCAACGTGTAGGTCGTCCCGTTGTTGGTGTCGACATGCGGGTTGTGACAGGTGGTACACTGCATGCGGCTCTGGCCGTCGAGCCGAACGTCCGGGTCGGTCGGCAGCGAATAGACCGACTTGCCGGGCTGGGCGCTGATATAGGCCGCCACGTCGGCATTGTAGACGAAAGATACCGGATGGGTCGTGGCCAGGTCGTTGGTCGTCGCGTCGAGGGGATCGAAAATCTTAGTCTTGTCGGTTATGGTCGACTGGGTCATGGTGATGGTGACGCCGTTGGCCATTTCGCCGATAGCGGTCGCCCCGTCATGACACGACAGACAGAGCTTCGTCGCTCCGTTCGGATACTCGACGCCGTTGGTGCCGTTCGGCTCATATTTGGTGGTCGCCGTGATGGCCGCGTCGTCGATGGCAATACGGGCCGAATCGGGCCCGTTGTCGAACAGGGGAAAACTGCCCATGCGCACCGGATCCTTCCGGTTCCACAGCGGCGTCTGCGGCGTGCCGCCATGCGGCGTATGGCAGTAGACACAGATGCGCGTGTCGGCATACGAGTCGGGGCCGTCGTCGACGGCCTTGGGGCCACTGTGGGTCGCCAGTCGCGAAAGATTGTGCGGATTGTCGTTGACACCGTTGTTGTACCCGAGCAACAGGGTCGGATCAACGGCCAAAAGACGGCCCGGCAGACACGAAAAGACCAGTGTCAACAGGCCGACAAACAGGAAAACGCCGTATTTATACTGCATTTTTCCACCTTCAGGAAAAAGGGTTGCCACCCGTGATCTTCAAGGTGCAATGCTGATGCCAAGGTTCTACTCCTTCGGCACCTCCCGCTGACGCACATACTGAAAGACCTGCAGCCGGTGATTGTAGGCATCAACCACGTAAAGACGGTCCCGACCATCGAAGTAAAGTCCGGCGGGCAACGAAAACTGCCCCGGCTTCTGCCCCGGCTCTCCCCAGAAGAGCAGCAACCGGCCCTGCCGGTCGAAGATCTGGATATTGCCGAAGGCGGCGTCGGCCACGTAGACATGCCCGTCGGAATCGAGGGCTATGCCACGCGGCCGGGCGAAACGCCCCGGGATGTCACCCAGCTCACCGATACTGCCCAGGCTCTCCCTGGCTGCCGAAATCACCTCGACCCGGAAATTGAGCGAATCGACCACGAAGAGGGTCCCATCCCGGTCGACGGCGACATTGGCGGGGCGATTGAACTTGCCATCCTCGGTCAGAAAACTGCCGATCCTTTCGAGCCGCGTTCCTTCCGGGGAAAAGACCAGAACCTCTCCCAGCAGAACGTCCGCCAGGTAGAGCCGGCCCTCGGCGTCAACCGCCATGCCGGCGGGACGCTGCAGCAGATCGTCCGTCCACAGGCCGAGCAGCCGCCCTGCCGGATCGACAACAACAACCGCCCTGAGTCCGGGATCTGAAATGTAGAGCCGCTTTCTCTTCGGATCGAACGCCAGTCCAAGAGGAGAATCGAGCCGGACCTGACCGAACTGGCTCAGGGATGTCATCTTTTTTCGGGCCAGGTCGAAAAAGGCGACCCGGTGCGCCAGGGGGTCTGCCACCCAGATCCGCCCCTGACCGTCAGCGACGACACCATAGGGTGAAACGAGGGGCACGGCGCGCTCCTCTTCTCCCGTGAGCCAGCGCAAAAAAACCTTATCTTCCCCTGCCGGGACGGCGTCGGGCGTACCGCTGACCGAGCGCAGGTAGCGAATACGGGGAAGATCCGGAGGTTTCGGCCAGACCAGGTCCGCAACCGGAGATGCCCACTCGAAACTGCCCGGACCGGAAACACAACCGGCCGGCAGAAAAAGAATCAGCAGCAGCAACAGCGCCCTATGCACCGCGATTCTCAGAAAATCTCGACCCGGTATTTCTTCTTCAGCTCCTCAAGCCAGGCCTTCTTCAACCGCTCGCGCTCTTCCTTTTCCAGCTGCTGGCGAATCTTGCCGGCCATCTCCTCGTAGGTCAACTGACGTTCCTCGTTGACCTCGACCAGCTTGATGATGTGGTATCCGAACCGGGTGCGAACCAGATCGGAGATTTCCCCCGGCTTCAGCTTCAGCAGTGCCTGCTCGAAGGCCTTGACCGTCTGTCCGACATGAAAGTAACCGAGATCGCCGCCGACATACCGGGTGCGATCATCGGAATTGTAGTAGGCAAGATTGTAGAAGTCCTCTCCCGCCCTGGCCCGCTTGAGGAGCTCCTCGGCCCTCTTTCTGCGTTCTTCCCGTTCCTGTTTGTTGGACGAAGGGTCGACGCGCACCAGAATATGACTGGCCCTGAACTGCTTCGGACGCATGAAGCGGTCCTTGTTCTTTTCATAATAGGCCCGCACCTGCTGCTCGCTGATCTTGACCTGTTTTTCGACCCTCTCCTCTTCGGCCTTTTCGGCCAGAAGCTGTCGGTAAAGAGCGGCCCGATAACCCTGGACTCCTTCGACACCAGCCGCCTTCTCAAATTCTTCCCGGCTTTTGTACCGGGCCCGCAGCTTGGCCAACTTGGCGTCGACCTCTTCGTTGGGAACGGACAGTTCCTGATCGATGGCCCACTGCACCATCAATGCCCTTTCGACAAGCCGGTCGAGCGCCTGCTTGCGGATCTCCTCGCGCCTTTCTTTCGATACGCCGCCATGAAAACCACCCTGCAGGGGCAGGATCCTCTGAAACTCCCGCGCCAGCTCATAACGCGTTATCGGAACACTGCCGACACGAGCGACCAGATCGTTCTTGCTGTCGGCAGAGGCAAGCACGGGGAACAGAAGAAGGACGACAGAGAAAACTGCGCAGATGCGGACAAATCGAACCGGAATGATCATGAGTGGGCCTCGTACAGGTTGCGTTGAAAATGGACAGATGGTTTCCCGACCGTTCATGCTAGCACAAATCACCGCCACATTTAAACCATCCGCTTCATGCCCATAACCCAAACGGAAAAACAAAGAGGCGAGCCTTTCGACTCGCCTCTTGCATCTGAATGGCGGGGCTGACGGGACTCGAACCCGCGACCTCCGGCGTGACAGGCCGGCGTTGTAACCGACTCTACTACAGCCCCGTAGGTCCTTCCTCCGAAGAACCTCCTTTCTATATCTTTAATGGTGGGCGAAACAGGGCTCGAACCTGTGACCCCCTGCTTGTAAGGCAGGTGCTCTCCCAGCTGAGCTATTCGCCCTTGTCGACTAAATGGCGGGGCTGACGGGACTCGAACCCGCGACCTCCGGCGTGACAGGCCGGCGTTGTAACCGACTCTACTACAGCCCCGCATGCAAAGAGCATAGAAATAGGAAACAGAAAATAGCCTGTTGCTCTCGATTCCATTTTCTGTTTCCTATTCCTGCCCGACCGCCGGATTCCGGCGATCGGGCCTGAAACCTGCGGTTTGTCAGATCAGTTGACGGCGTCCTTCAGAGCCTTACCGGCCTTGAACTTGGGCGTCTTGGCGGCAGGAATGTTGATCTGCTCACCAGTCTGGGGATTCTTGCCCGTCCGGGCGGCACGCTCACCGACGCTGAAAGTGCCGAAACCAACAAGGGCAACCTTGTCACCAGCTTTCAGGGCATCCGTGACAACACTGGTGAAAGCCGCAAGTGCCTTCTCGGCATCAGCCTTGCTCAACCCTGCCTTCTCTGCCATCGCATTCACAAGATCCGCCTTGGTCACAACAAACCTCCAGTTATCTAGATTAATAAAGCCCTGCTGAAAACGGACTCCTTTATATCAGACTGCATTTTTTGAAGTCAAGCAATTTAATCAGCCAAAACCTAGTGCCTGACCGGTTCTCCCGGGCTCTCGGCAAAATGCGCATTACGCCCCTCGGCAAGAGAAGAATCCGTTTCGAGAAGAGCCTCGGCCAAAACCTCGTCCATGTGTTCGACGGTGACGATGTCGAGATCCTTGCGAACCTGAGGAGGCACATCTTCCAGGTCCTTCTCGTTCTCCTTCGGGATCAGCACCTTGCCGATACCGCCTCGCCGGGCAGCCAGCAGCTTCTCCTTCAGTCCGCCGATGGCGAGCACCCGTCCCTGCAGGGTGATTTCGCCGGTCATGGCCAGATCGGGCCTGACCGGACGCCCGGTCAGAATCGACGCCAGTGCCGTCGCCATGGTGATGCCGGCTGACGGTCCGTCCTTGGGAATGGCTCCTTCGGGCACATGAATGTGGATGTCCAGCTTGTGATAGAAATCCTCCTTCAGCCCCAGCTCCCGCCAGCGGGAACGGACATAGCTCATGGCTGCCTGGGCCGATTCGCGCATCACTTCGCCCAACTTGCCAGTCACCGTCAGTTTCCCCTGCCCTGGCAGAACAACGACCTCGATGGTCAGCAGTTCACCACCGAATTCCGTCCACGCCAGGCCGGTGACGATTCCCACCTTCTCCTTCTCCTCGCGGGTGCCGAACTGGTAGCGCGGCACCCCGAGATGCTTGCGCACCTGCGCAGCCCCGACATGGAACGTCTTCTCCTTGTTTTGCGACCTGACAATCTCGCGGGCGATCTTGCGGCAGATGTTGGCGATCTCCCGCTCGAGGCTGCGCACCCCGGCCTCGCGGGTATAGCAGCGCAAAATTTCGTAGATGGCGCTGTCGGAGAATTTCACCTGACCATCCCTGAGACCGTGCGCCTCGAGCTGCTTGGGGATGAGATAGCGGCGGGCGATGTGCAGCTTCTCCTCCTCGGTATAACCCTCGATGCGAATGATCTCCATCCGGTCCTGCAGCGGCCGCGGGATGGTGTGCAGGGTGTTGGCCGTGGTCACGAACATCACGCTGGACAGGTCGTAGTCGACATCGAGGAAGTGATCACCGAAGGTGGTGTTCTGCTCCGGATCGAGCACTTCGAGCAGCGCCGATGACGGATCACCGCGAAAATCGGTGCTCATCTTGTCGATCTCATCGAGCAGAAACACCGGATTCTTCACCTGCACCTTGCGCAGCCCCTGAATGATCTTGCCTGGCATGGCGCCGATGTAGGTCCGCCGATGCCCGCGGATTTCCGCTTCGTCCCTCACTCCGCCCAGGGAAACACGCACGAACTTGCGCCCCATGGCGCGGGCGATGGAACGACCGAGCGAGGTCTTGCCCACACCGGGCGGCCCGACCAGGCAGAGGATCGGTCCCTTGATCTTCTTGGCCAGGGCCTGCACCGCCAGATACTCCAGGATGCGTTCCTTGACCTTTTTCAGACCGTAATGATCCGCCTCGAGCACCTGCTCGGCGCGGGCAATGTCCAGCCGGTCCCGGGTTCCCTTTTTCCAAGGCAGGGCCAGCAGCCAGTCAAGATAGTTGCGGACCACCGTCGCCTCGGCCGACATGGGAGACATCATCTTCAGCTTGCGCAGCTCCGCCAGCGCCTTTTCGGTCGCCTCCCTGGACATGCGCTTCTTCTCGATCTTCTCCTCGAGCTCGCGCAACTCCTGCTTGAACTCGTCCTTTTCCCCCAGCTCCTTCTGGATGGCGCGCATCTGCTCGTTGAGATAGTACTCCTTCTGGCTGCGCTCCATCTGGTTCTTGACCCGTGTGCGGATCTTCTTCTCGATCTGCAGGATCTCGACCTCGCGCTCGATGATGGCGAGCAGCCTCTCCAGACGCTCGACAGCATCGAAGGTGGCGAGAACCTCCTGCTTTTCGGCGATGCGGATATTGAGCTGGGCGACGATGGTGTCGGCCAGCCGGCCGGCCTGGTCGATCCCGCGAACCGAGGCGACCACCTCGGACGGCACCTTCTTGCTCAGGTTGACATAGTTTTCAAAAGCGTTGTTGACGCTGCGGATCAGCGCCTGCACCTCGGCCGAATCCTGCTCGACGTCCGGCAGCTGCTCGCAACTGACAAAGAAACATTCATCCCGGTCGACCAGACGGGTGATACGCCCGCGCGTCTTGCCTTCGACCAGCACCTTGACCGTGCCGTCGGGGAGCTTGAGCATCTGGATGACCTGGCCGATGGTGCCGACATCGTAGATGTCGTCCCGGCCCGGATCGTCGTTCTTGGGGTCCTTCTGGGTGGCCAGAAAAATGGCCTTGTCCTGCTCCATCGCGCTTTCCAGGGCGCTGATGGAACGCGGCCGCCCGACAAAGAGAGGCGTCACCATGTGCGGAAAGATGACGATGTCGCGCAGGGGCAGAAGCGGCAAAAGGTCCCCGAAGAAATCTTCGGGAACCCGTTGGTCATAATAGTCGGTCATGATTTACCTGTCGCCTCCAACGACGTCGGTACTGGCGTCTCAGGCCGATTCGGCGCAATCGTAGAGAACGATCGGACGGGATTTCTTGGTGATCGTGTCTTCGTTGATGACAACTTCCTTGACCCGATCCTGAGAGGGGATTTCATACATGACATCAAGCATGGCATTTTCAAGAATGGAACGCAGCCCCCTCGCACCGGTCTTTCGAGTCAGCGTTTCCCGGGCGATCGCCTCAAGGGCGCCGTCGGTGAACTTGAGACTGACCTCTTCCATCTCGAAAAGCTTCTGATACTGCTTGATCAGGGCGTTTTTCGGCTCTTTCAGAATCTGGATCAGAGCCTCCTCGTCAAGTTCGTCGAGCGTGGCGATCACCGGCAGCCGGCCGACGAATTCCGGAATCAGGCCGTACTTGAGAAGGTCGACCGGCTCGGTCAGGGCCAGGATCTCGCCCAGGGAACGGTCGTCACGTGAACGGACGTCCGCCCCGAACCCCATGGCCTTGCCGCCGATGCGGCGGGAAATAATCTCCTCGATGCCGGCAAAGGCACCACCGCAGATGAAGAGAATGTTGGTGGTGTCGACCTTGAGGAACTCCTGCTGCGGATGCTTGCGGCCACCCTTGGGCGGAACACTGGCCGTGGTCCCCTCGATGATCTTCAGCAGCGCCTGCTGCACCCCCTCGCCCGACACGTCGCGGGTGATGGAGGGGGAATCGGACTTGCGGGCGATCTTGTCGACCTCGTCGATGTAGATGATCCCCTTCTGCGCCCGCTCCAGATCGTAATCGGCCGCCTGCAGCAGGTTGAGGATGATGTTTTCGACATCCTCTCCGACATAGCCGGCCTCGGTCAGGTTGGTGGCATCGGCGATGGCGAAAGGAACGTTCAGAACCTTGGCGAGGGTCTGGGCAAGCAGGGTCTTGCCGCTGCCGGTCGGGCCGAGCAGCAGGATGTTGCTCTTCTGGATTTCGACCTCGTCCTTCCGGCCGGCATGAGCCACCCGCTTGTAGTGGTTGTAGACGGCAACCGAGAGAACCTTCTTGGCCCGTTCCTGGCCTATCACGTAGTCGTCGAGGATATCCTTGATTTCCGACGGCCGCGGCAGGTTCTCGAGTCCGCCGAGGGACTCTTCCTCGAGTTTGGTCTCCTCGGCTATGATGTCACGGCACAGCTCGATACACTCGTCGCAGATATAGACCGCGGGACCGGCTATCAGTTTCTTGACTTCGTCCTGCGACTTTCCGCAGAACGAACAACTCAGGTCGCTTGACCGATCGTCTCTATGGCTCACGAATCACCCTCCCGGAATGACGGGTCATCCCTTCCTGGTAACCATATCGTCGATAATACCATACTCTTTAGCCGCGGGACCACCCATGAAGAAATCCCGCTCGGTATCGGCCGCAATCCGTTCGATGTCCTGTTCGGTGTGCCGGGCGAGGATGGCATTGAGCTGATCACGCATCTTGAGGATTTCCTCGGCGTGAATCTTGATGTCCGAAGCCTGCCCCTGAAAGCCTCCCAGCGGCTGGTGGATCATGATCCGGGCGTTGGGCAGGGCAAAACGCTTGCCCTTTTCGCCGGCCGCCAAGAGCACAGCCCCCATGCTGGCCGCCTGACCGACGCAGATGGTCGACACCGGCGCCTTGACATACTGCATGGTGTCATAGATGGCCAGCCCGGCGGTGACGATACCGCCGGGCGAGTTGATATAGAGAAAGATGTCCTTCTCCGGGTCTTCCGACTCGAGAAACAGCAATTGGGCGATCACCAGATTGGCAATATGGTCGTCGATGGCACCGCCGAGAAAGATGATCCGGTCCTTGAGCAGCCGCGAATAGATATCGTAGGCCCGCTCGCCGCGTCCGGTCTGTTCGACAACCATGGGGATCAGGGTCATGGTCAAGCCTCCGTTGCCTCTTCAGTTTCGGCCTGAGCCTTTTCCGCTTCCAGCTCCTGCCGGCCCACTTCAACAATCTTGGCATTGTCGATCAGAAACGCAAGGGTCTTCTCCTCGAGGATCTGATCCTTGAGCGTGGCGCGCGCCTCGTCGCTACTGTAATACTGTCGGACGGCATCGACCGGGGCATTAGCCATGGCGGCGATCTCCTCGAACTTGCCCTCGATCTCGTCATCGGCGACCTCGATCCCCTCCTGGCGGCCGATCGCCTCGAGCAACAGGCTGCCCTGAACCTGCTTCACCGCCGTATCGCGGTAGAGGCTAGCGAAAACCTCCTCGTTCATGCCGAGCATCTCCAGGGTCATCCCCTGCTGCTGCATGCGGTTGCGGACATTCTGCAGCATGTACTCGAGCTGCTTGGCCACCATCGCTTCCGGCACCTCGATCGGATTTTTCGCCACCAGGGCCTCGACCAGACGCTCGCGCAGATCTCCCTCGATCCGGCTCTTTTCCTGCTGCTGGAAATTCTCCGTCATCTTCTGCCGCAGATCTTCGAGGCTTTCGGCGCCGAATTCCCTGGCGAAATCGTCGTCCAGCCCGGGAAGCACCTTCTCCTTGATCTCGTGCAGCTTCACCTTGAAAACCGCCTTCTTCCCGGCCAGTTCCTTGTTGCCGTATTCTTCGGGGAAGGTCACCTCGATCTCCTTTTCCTCCTCCCGTTTCATGCCGACAATCTGCTCCTCGAAGCCGGGGATGAAAGAGCCGGAACCGAGTTCGAGCACGTGTCCCTCGGCGCTGCCGCCGTCGAAGGCCTCACCGTCGACAAATCCCTCGAAATCGATGGTGACGAAATCTCCTTCGCGCGCCTTCTTGCGGCTGGTCACCTTCTGCTCGACCCTCATCTGCCGCATCTCCTCCAGCCGGTGATCGACGACGGCGGGGTCGAACTCGAATTTTTCCTTCTTGACCTCGAGCCCGGTATAGTCCTTTGCCTCGACCTCGGGCTTGACCTCGACCTCGGCGACATAGGTAAAGGCCTTGCCGCGATCGATATCGCCGCTTTCAGTGATTTCCGGCTGGCCGACCGCCGGCACCTTGTGGTCGACCAGAGCCTGGAAGTAGGAGTCACTGATCAGCTTGGTGACGACCTTCTCCTCCATCTGCGGCCGGAAATACTGCTCGAGAATGCGCTGCGGAATCTTGCCCTTGCGAAACCCCTTCAGCTTCGCCGTCCGGGCGATTTCGGCGTAGGCCCCGGCAATGGCGGCGTCGACCTGCTCGGCGCCGACCTCGAAGGAGAGTCTCCGGCGGATGCTGCTGACTTCTTCGACCTTGACGTTCATATTCTTCACCTCGAGATAGGGAATCATTCGCGTTTTTCAGGCAGCCCCGCAACGGTGTCGAACCTGGTGCGAGAGGGGGGACTCGAACCCCCACGGCCCAGGCCGCTGGATCCTAAATCCAGTGCGTCTACCAGTTCCGCCACTCTCGCAGAAATCCGGAAAGAACCGACTGAAAAACCTTCAAATAAAGCAAATCTTTAAATAAAACAAAGCCCACCCTAGCCGTTTGACCCGCGGCCGGGGCCGCGTCTGTTCGGTAACGGTTGGGCGGGCCATGGTTGATGAAATGGGGTGAGTGAAGGGACTTGAACCCTCGACAACTGGAGCCACAATCCAGCGCTCTACCAACTGAGCTACACCCACCACAAGTGAAGCGAGATACTAACCAAAAAGCCGCTGAGCTGTCAAATCTAAATTGGCACGCCAGGAAGGACTCGAACCCTCGACCCGCGGCTTAGAAGGCCGCTGCTCTATCCAGCTGAGCTACTGGCGCGTGTTCACCTGGTGAATGGTCGGGGCGACTGGATTTGAACCAGCGACCCCCTGCTCCCAAGGCAGGTGCGCTACCAGGCTGCGCTACACCCCGACGGAGGCGGTTATTTACCATGGTCGGGGATCGAATGCAAGCGCAAACCGGCCGCAACCGCCCGTTCGCAACTCCACAGCTCCCACCGTCAATCTTCCTGCTGGTCACCGCAAGGAAGCAGAACCCATACCTTGGTATATGTCCCCACCTCGCTCTCGATCCTCAGTTCGCCGCCATGATCCTTGACAATGCCCTGACTGATGGAAAGGCCCAGTCCGGTCCCTTCGTTGACCGGCTTGGTGGTATGGAAGGGGTTGAACACCCGCCGCAGATGTTCCGGCGCGATCCCCGTCCCCTGGTCATGGAAGATGATGGCCAGACAGTCGTCCTGCCGGCGGCAGACGATGCACAACAGCTTGTCCGGACAGGATTGCGGATACTTCTGGTTCAGGGCATAGCGGGCGTTGCTGATCAGGTTCATGAAAACCTGCTGGATCTGCTGCTGAAAGACGTTCACCGGCGGCAGATCGGGCGGCACGTCGACCTCGAGATGGATACCGTCTTTCTGCAGCTGGGTGCGCACCAGTACCAGCGTGTCCTCGACGATCTCGGCAACCCGCACCGGGGTGCGCACCTGGCCGCCCAGCCGGGAGAAGGAGAGCAGACCGGTGACGATGGTGGCAATGCGGTCTCCTTCCTTGAGAATACGGCTGGCGATATCACACCACTGTTCCTGTCCGTCCAGGACATCATGCAGGATCTGCGCGTAGTTGATGATGCCGTTGATCGGGTTGTTGATCTCGTGGGCAACACCGGCGGCCAGCTCCCCGATCGAGGCGAGCTGACCGGCGCGCACCGCTTCTTCGCGCAGCCGCACCCGCTCGGTGATCTCCTGGGCGGCCAGAACCACGTTGATCACCTTCTGCCGGTCGTTGACCACCGGGTAGGTCCGCACATCCCAGAACCTGCCGCCTTCCATCTCGAAAGAAAGTGACTGGGGCCGTCCCAGTTCGAAGGTCCGGCGCACCGGACAGTCGGAGCACTCTGCCGGCAGGTGATGAAAGACCTGGTGGCAGAAACGGTTCTCGAGACCCCGGTCGCCACCAAGAGTACCGAGGGCCCCACAATTGCTCCAGACAACCCGCAACTGGCTGTCGAGCAACAGCAACGGATCCTGCACACTGTCGAGGATGGCCTGAAATTCGCGGGAAAGCCGGCGGTATTTCCGCCCTGCTTCCTCCAGGGCGTTGCGCGCCCGTTTCAGCTCGGTGACGTCCCGGATGACCACAAGCAGACAGTCCTCGTCCTCAAGCCGAACCGGGCAGCCCGAAATCAGACCGGTCTTCCGGCTGCCGTCACGCAACTGCAGATCGGCTTCGAAATTGTTCAGCCATCCATCGCTGAACAGCGCCTGCCACAGATCCCTCCTCACCCGCCGCTCGACCCAGAAACCGAGCTGCTCGGTGGTGCGCCCCGTAACGTCCTCCCTCGTGCACCCGACTTGACGCAGAAAACCTTCGTTGCAGTCGATGATCCGGCCGTCGGACCGCAACAGAAGAATGGCGTCCGGTATCGCGTGGAACATGGTGCGAAACCGCTCTTCGCTCAACTGCAGAGCCCGGCGGGCCTGATGCCCCTGAAACACCATGCTGAACTGGTGGCTCACCACCTTCAGCGACTCGACCTCGTCGGCCAGCCACAGACGCGGGTGTCGACGATCGACCAGGGCGATAAAGCCCGTCAGCCGGTTTCGTTGCAGCAGCGGAACGACCAGCATGGCACCGATCTGCCGTAACAGCAGAAAGTCCCTTTCGGTTCCGGCCCCGTCCGGCAGGTCGTCGACATCTGCCACAACCAGTGGGTCGAGCCTTTTCAGACGGTTCATCACCCAGGGGAAACGGCGGGGATCGAGTCGACCCAGATCCTCCGTCGTCACTGCCAGGTCTTCATGCTGCCAGAATCCGGCCGGCACCAGCGGCGAACCAGCGCCGAAGTAACGGAAAAGATAGGCACCGTCGACCCGGAACCAGCCGGCCACGTTCTGCAGGGTATGGCTGATGCCGGCCTCCATCTCCTCCAGCGGCTGCCGCACGAAACGACCGGTCATTTCGGCCAGCAGCTGCTGGAAGGCTGCCCGGCGCTCCAGGTCTTCGGCCTGACGGACCCTGGCCGAAACGTCCTGAAACAGAACCGCCACACGTCCCGGCGCGATCTGGAAGGCATGAACCTCGAAAATGCGGTCTTCCGATCGATCCCGCCCCAGGCAACGAAGCTGGCCATGATGCCAGGGGTGCCCCGTCTCGGCCACCCTGTGACAGACCTCGGGAATCTCGGCCGCATCGAGCCGGGGAAAGACTTTTTCCATCGCCATACCGACAAGATTGCAGCTGTCGACCCCCAGGATCCGGTCGGCGGCCGGATTTCCCTCGATGAGAATGAGGCGGCCCTGCTCATCGAGCTGGCAGATGAACAGCCCCATGGGAGAAGCCCGGACCACGCTGTGAAAACGGGCCTCGCTTTCACGCAGAGCCTTCTGGGCCTGCTTCATTTTGGTGATGTCGCGGGCGATACTGGTCACGGAAACCAGGCGGCCGGCATCGTCATAGTGAAAATGACAGTTCCACACCATGGTCGACACCCGCCCGTCAAGAGCAACCTGCCGGTTTTCTATGCTGCTGTTGCCAGCCCCGGCCCGCAGGCACTGCTTGAACCAGGCCCGGGTTCGTTCACGGTCGTCGGGATGGATGAAATCGAAGGCCGACATTCCGACGCATTCTTCGGGCTCGAGTCCGAAAATGCGTCGGGATGGGTGGTTGACGAACATGAAACGCCCGTCGGCATCGACCTGGGTCATCAGATAATCGGTCCCCTCGATCAGTTCGCGATAACGCTCTTCACTCTCGGCCAGCCGACTCTGTTCTCGTACCCACTCGCTGACATCGGTCAGCGTAGTCAGCACGGCCGCCCTGTCATGCCAACGTACGCGGTTCGATCGCGCCTCGAGCCAGACCGCCAAAACTCCTTCCATTCGGGGACGCAGCAGAACTGTTTCCGCGTTGTCAGGCCCTGAATCGACGAGGTCGAACAGCCGCCGTGCCCGCGGCTGATCCTGCGGCAAAAAAAGCTTTTCGGGGGATTCGACAGACTGCAGGTCCCCGGGAGAATCATAACCGAGCAGACCGGCAACGGCCCGGCTTGCATAAAGGATGCGTCCCTCGCTGGCCACCAGAAAACCGGTGGTGACACCATCGACCAGGCCCAGAAGAGCCCGGCATTCCTCCCCGCCCTGACGCAGCCGGGTCTCCTGCGACTCCAGAATGCGCCTCAATTCGAGATTGTCCTGCTCGAAAGCCGCCACCCGCAGACGCAGTCGACGCTGAGACCGGCAGGTGGACAGCAGGATCAAGAGAAAAATGGTGTACGTAAGGAACAGCCAAGGAAAACCGTCGGCAGGCGACGGCTGTACAGGCGGCGTCGGAGCAGCCATAACACCGGCGGGGGCCAGGACAACGGCAAAAGACCCGGCCCAGCCATATCGGACAAGACTGTGAAACCGATCAAAAAAAACGGCGGCACCCACCCGCAGAAAAACACCGCCATCTTTTTCGGGAGCGGCATGATGGCATCCCGTCCGGCACCACGGGATGGCGGACTTGAACGATCGGCGAGCCAAGGTTCCCCCTCCTGGCACGATCCATGGAACCTGCGGGCCAGAATGTGCCTGTATCAGTTTAGCAGATTTCCCGGAAAACACCTTCCACCGATGAAATCCCCTGTTATTTAACACTTGCATTGCCCGTACATTTGACTATCCTCTTGGGCATGTTTCAGTTGCTGGAAAGAATCGGCCGGGAAAGTCTCTACCTGCTCGAGGTGACTGGACGCATGGGCATCTTTCTCGGCACCTGCCTGCTGCGCATCGTCACTCCGCCCTACAAGCTGCGGCCGGTGATCCGCCAGATCCACTTCATCGGCGCCAAATCCATTTTCGTCATCATCTTTACCGGCGCCTTCACCGGCATGGTCCTCGGCCTGCAGGGCTACTACACCCTGCGCAAGTTCGGCTCCGAGGGGCTGCTCGGCTCGGCCGTCGCCCTGTCCCTGCTGCGCGAGCTCGGTCCGGTGCTGACGGCGCTGATGGTCATCGGCCGGGCCGGATCGGCCATCACCGCCGAAATCGGCATCATGCGCAACTCGGAACAGATCGACGCCCTCGAATGCATGGCCATCGACCCCTTCAGATACCTGCTTGTTCCCAAGTTCCTCGGCGGCATCATCGCCATGCCCCTGCTCACCTTCATTTTCGATGTGGTCGGCATCGCCGGTGGCTGGGCGGTCGGCGTCGGCCTGCTGGGGGTCAACGAGGGCGTCTTTCTGCAATCGATGTACAAGGCGGTTGTCTGGCACGACATCAACATGGGCATCATCAAGGCCCTGGTCTTCGGCCTGGTGGTGATCTGGATCTGCTCGGTCAAGGGCTACTACCTGCACATGGAACGTACCGGCGGCTTCGGTGCCGAAGGCGTCAGTCGCACGACCACGTCGGCGGTGGTCCTTTCCTCGGTGTCGATCCTGGTCTGGGACTATCTCATCAGCGCGATGATGATCTAGAGAAAGCGACCGCGAACAGACATGGAACAGGAACCGATCATCGAACTGGTCGACGTCGAAAAGTCCTTCGGCGAACAGAAGGTGCTCGACGGTGTCAACCTGCGGGTGCGTCCGGGTACAACCCTGGTCATCGTAGGGGCCTCGGGCCAAGGCAAGAGCGTCATCCTCAAGCACATGCTCGGCCTGATGCGCCCGGACAGCGGCCAGGTGAGGATTCTCGGCTGCGACCTGACCCGCTGCCGGCAGCGGGAACTGAAGGAAGTGCGCCGGCATTTCGGCGTCCTGTTCCAGAACGTCGCCCTCTTCGACTCGATGAATGTCTTCGACAATGTCGCCCTCCCTCTGAGGGAGAGAACGAAAATGCCGGAATCGCAGATCCGTGAGCGGGTCATGGACAAGCTGGCGATGATGGGACTGGAAGGGGCCGAAAACAAGTTCCCGGCCCAGATCAGTGGCGGCATGCAGAAACGGGTCGGTCTGGCCCGTGCCCTGGTCATCGATCCCAAGATCGTCTTTTTCGACGAACCGACCACCGGCCTCGACGTACACAAGAGCAACGAGATCTATCGCCTCTTCTACCGGGCGCAGGCGCAGCTCGGCTACACGGCGGTGATCGTCAGTCACGACGTGCCGAAGATCTTCAAGCTGGCTGACGAGGTGGCGCTGCTGGCCGACAGAAGGATCCAGGGCTGCCTCCCCCCCGAGGCTTTCCAGCTGTCCGACAACCCCCACATCCGCGCCTTCGTCGAAACCACCATGGGTCCGATCTATTCCAGTGAACGCGAGGAGTCAGTCTCATCATGAAAAGATTCAACATTGAGATGGCCGTCGGCCTCTTTCTGGTGCTGGGCTTCCTCTGCTTTGCCTACATTTCGGTCAAGCTGGGTGACGTACGCCTGTTCAACCACACGACATACACCGTCAACGCCCGCTTCAGTTCGGTTTCCGGCCTCAAGGTCGGGGCCAACGTCGAAATCGCCGGTGTCCGCATCGGCCGGGTCAAGGCGATCCGGCTCGATCCGGATGAGTATGAGGCCATTGTCAACATGGAAATCGACAACGGCGTCGAACTGCAGGACGATTGCATCGCCTCCATCCGCACCGCCGGCATCATAGGCGACCGCTACATCAGCATCTCCCCGGGGGGATCACCCGACCTGATCGAACCGGGTGGTGAAATCGAGGAGACCGAGCCGGCCATCAACATCGAAGAACTGATCAGCAAGTACATTTTCGAAAAGGACTCGAAATGAAGCGCCTGTTTCTTCCCCTGCTGTGCGGACTCGGCCTGGCCTGGGGGCTTTTCCTGGCGCCGGCTACCTTCTGCCACGCGGCCTCGCCTTCCATCGAATCCGAAACGGCAAGCCCGGCCGGCCAGACCGGTGAGACGGGCGATTTCAGCGATCCCTTCGACGATCCCTTCGCCGCGGAGGACTCCCAAATCGCCGACCCCCTGGAACCGGTCAACCGTGGTATCTTCTGGTTCAACGACAAACTCTACATCTACCTGTTCAAACCGCTGGCCAGGGGATTCCGCATCGTTCCCGAGCCGGGGCGGCTGGCGATCGACCGCTTCTTCAGCAACCTGGGCACTCCGGTACGGCTGGTCAACTGCATCCTGCAGCTGAAACCGAAGGAAGCCGGAACCGAACTCGGCCGTTTTGTCGTCAACTCGACGGTCGGCCTGCTCGGTCTTTTCGACCCCGCGAAAAGCTGGCTGGGCTGGAAAAAACAGGAAGAGGACCTCGGCCAGACCTTCGGCCGCTACCACGTCGGTCAGGGCTTCTACCTGGTCCTTCCCGTTTTCGGCCCGTCGAGCCTGCGCGACGGCATCGGGCTGCTCGGCGATGGTTTCATCGATCCCATTACCTCGCCCTGGTACGTCAAGCTGCGGCTCTGGGAGCAGATCGCCCTGAAGACCGGCGACCGGATCAACGTCCTTTCCATCGACAAGGATACCTACGAGAGCATCCGCAGGGAGCAGCTCGACCCCTATCTCTTTGTCCGGGACGCCTGGGCCCAGCAGCGGGCCGCGCTGGTCGAAGATTGAAAGACCGGTTTTGGGCTATAATGGCAACGACCCGATTCAATGACCGTTGATCACAAAGGAGTTCCGCATGATTGCCAGAGCGATACGCATCATTCTCACAGCCGTCATCGCCTTGCTGCTCAGCGCGCCGACAGCCATGGCGACCACCCCGAAAGAGGATATCTCGGCCACCGTCAACAGGATTCTCGACGTGCTGCGCGACAAGAACCTGGACAGGCCGCAGCGCCGGCAGACCCTGACCGAACTGATCAAGGGACGGTTCGACTTCGAAACCATGTCCCGCAGCACCCTGGGCAAGAACTGGCGCAAGGCCACGCCCGAGCAGAGGCAGAGATTCATGGAGCTCTTCTCCGCCCTGCTCGAAGCCACCTATCTCGGCCGCATCGAGGCCTACACCGACGAAACCGTCGCTTACGGCGACGAGAAGATCAGGGGGAAAAAGGCTTTGGTCAAGACCAGCATCCGTTCGGGCAACACCGATATCCCCATCCACTACAAGCTGGTACGCAAAACTGACGGCTGGTACGTCTACGATGTGGTCATCGAGGGCGTCAGCCTGGTGCGCAACTTTCGCGGCAGTTACGGCCACATCATCGAACGGGAAGGGTTCGAAAAGCTCTTCGCCAAAATGGAGGCCAAGATTGCCGAACTGAAAAAAGGCCGCCAGTAAAAACTTTTTTGACTTGCTGCAAACAGAACGGCGTGCTATAAGTGATCCTGATACAACAGGCAAGACTGGGATCACGTGAAGAAAGAAATATCCATAAACTGAGACACCGGCCGCATGCTGACAGGACAGCGTGCGGCCTTTCTTGTACCAAGGGGGCCCAGACCCGCACAACCCGTCCTTCGGGACAAAGGAGCAGAACGATGGCAGAAGGTGTAGTGAAATGGTTCAATGATGCGAAAGGTTTCGGTTTCATCGCCCAGGAGGAAGGTCCGGACGTCTTTGTCCACTTCTCTTCAATCCAGATGGAGGGATTCAAGTCGCTGGCCGAAGGTGACCGCGTCTCCTTCGACATCACCGAAGGACAGAAGGGGCCCCAGGCGGCCAATGTCGTCAAGATCTGACCCGGCCCCCGCAATCCAGCCATCGAGCCCCGCGGTCATCCGCGGGGCTTCATTTTTGTTGACAAATCGTGCTGCCCAAAAAGGTTCGGATGCAAGGCATCCGTAAATGTCGAGGCATGAGGCGTACCTTGAAACCGTACTCGAATGCCGAGAAATGCGGAAACACAGCAGACGGGCCTTTTTCAGCAGCCTGAGACCACGCGGCCTTCCGCGGGGCATTTTTCGCCATTCCCCCTGTCAAAACCGCCCGTTTGCCGCTAGACTTGAGAGCAGTACCGGGGCGACCCGGATGAGCCGTCCGCCGGACCGCCCATCCGGGTGCGGCCCGCATTTTCAGAACGGAGTTGAGTGCATGAGCGACACGACTTTCCAGCCCGGCAGCCGTTGCGCCGGCTTCACGGTCGAGGAAAAGACCGACCTTCCCGAACTCAACCTGACCCTGATCCGGCTGGTCCACGACCGGACCGGGGCCCGCCACCTGCACCTGGCGGCTGACGACAGCAACAACCTGTTCGCGGCGACCTTCCGCACGCCGCCGACCGATTCGACCGGCATCGCCCACATTCTCGAACACACCGTCCTGTGCGGCTCGCACCGCTATCCGGTGCGCGATCCCTTCTTTTCGATGATCAGACGCTCACTCAACACCTTCATGAACGCCATGACGGCGAACGACTGGACCAGCTATCCCTTCGCCAGCCAGAACCCGCGGGATTTCGACAATCTGCTCGGCGTCTATCTCGACGCCGTCTTCTTCCCCCTGCTGCGCGAAGAGGATTTTCTCCAGGAAGGGCACCGGCTCGAGTTTGCGGCCGAAACCGACGACGCCCCCCTGACCATCCAGGGGGTGGTCTACAACGAGATGAAGGGCGCCATGGCCTCCCCTGCCAGTCTGCTCGGCCGGCGGCTGGCCAGGGCGCTCTACCCGACCACCACCTACCGGCACAATTCCGGCGGCGAGCCCGAGGCCATCCCCGAGCTGACCTGGCAGGACCTGCGCGCCTTTCACGCCCGCTACTACCACCCCAGCAACAGCTGGCTCTTCAGCTACGGCAACCTGCCGCTCGAGCATCTGCTCGAGCAGGTCGACCGCCTGGCCCTGAGCCGTTTCGACCGGGCCGGGATCGACAGCGAAGTGCCGCCGGAGAAGCGCCTCGACCGGCCCAGGTGCTGCGAGGAGCCCTTCCCTCTCGATCCCGGCGAAAGTCCGGACCGCCGCTCCATGGTCCAGGTCGGCTGGCTGGCCAACGACATCGACGACAGCTACCAGCGGCTGGTGATGAATCTCGTCTCTTTGCTGCTGCTCGGCAATCCCGCCGCTCCCCTCTACCGGGCCCTGCTCGAAAGCGGCCTGGGCAGCAACCTCACCCCGGGCTGCGGCTACCATGACGACAACCGCACCACCTACTTCGCCGCCGGTCTGCAGGGGACCGATCCCGAACGGGCCGAGGCGATCGAACGCCTGATCCTCGACACCCTGGAGCGGGTGGTCGGTGAGGGTTTTTCCGACGAGCGGATCGCAGGCGCCCTGCACCGGCTCGAATTCGCCAACCGCGAGGTGACCGGCGATTCCTACCCCTATCCCCTGCTGCTGATGATGCGCCTGCTCGGTCCCTGGCTGCATGCCGACGACCCGGTTTCGCCGCTGCGCCTGGAGCGTCACCTCGACCGGCTGCGCGACAACCTGAAGGATCCGGGCTACCTTCCCGGCATCATCCGGGAGATGCTGCTCGACAATCCGCACCGGGTCCGGCTGCTGCTGAAGCCCGACACGACCCTGAAACAGCGGCAGGACGAGGAGCTGGCCCGCAGGCTGCAGCAACGCCGGGCGCGCCTGTCGGCGGCGGAGGCGGAGGAGATCCGGCGCAAGGCCGCCGAACTGAAGGCGCGGCAGGAAGCCGAGGAAGACCTCTCCTGCCTGCCGGGTCTCGGCCGGCAGGACATTCCGGAACGGGAGGAAACCGTGCCCTGGCGGCGGCACGGGGAGAACGCCGGTCTGCTGCTCTTTCCGCAGCCGACCAACGGCATCAGCTACCTGGTCGGGCACCTGGCCTGCCAGGGGCTGGAACCGGAGCGGCAGAAGGATCTCGCCATCTACGCCGCCCTGCTGCCGCAACTGGGCGCGGCGGGCCGGGACTACCTGCAGAACGCCGCCCTGGCCGAACGCTACACCGGCGGCCTGCAGGCCGGCACTGAAATTCTCGAAGAGCCGGGCGATGCGCACCGTTTCCGCGGTGAGCTGATCGTCAGGGGCAAGGCGCTGGTCCGCAACCACGACAAGATGCTCGAGCTGCTCGGTGACATGCTGCTGGCGCCCGATTTCGACGACCACGAGCGACTGCGGACTGTTCTGGGACAGATCCGCACCTCCCTGGAAAACGCCATCCCCGGCTCGGGGCACAGCTACGCGGCCCGCTACGCGGCCGCCAGCCTGACGCCGGCGGCAGAGCTGCGCGAAAGCTGGAACGGCATCAGCCTGCTGCGTCGGATCCGCGCCCTGCTCGACGGCTCCACGGAGGCCCTGGTCGACTGGGCCCGGGCAACGGCCGAATCCGGCCGGCAGATGCTGCGGCACAGCCGGCTGCAGTGCGCCCTCGTCGCCGAACAACGGACGCTGGATGATCTGGCGGCGACGACCGAAGCCTTCTGCAGCCGTTTCGCCGGCGGCAGCGAACCGGCTGCGACCGAACGCTCTTTCACCCCGCGGCCCGGGCAATTCGGCCTGGCCACTTCGGTTCCGGTCGCCTACGTCGTGCGCACCTTCGCCACCATCCCCTACACCCATCCCGACGCGCCGCTGCTGCTGCTGCTCGGCAAGCTGCTCAAGGCCGTTTATCTGCACCGTGAGATCAGGGAAAAAGGGGGGGCCTACGGAGGGCTCGCCAGCTGCGACGCCGAGGGGGGCATCTTCTCCATGCTCTCCTACCGCGACCCGCACATCGTCCGCACCCTGCGGGTCTACGACGAGGCCGCCGACTGGGCCGCTGGCGGGCACTTCAGCCAGCAGGAACTGGACGAGGCAATCCTCTCCGTCTTCAGCGATCTCGACCGGCCGCTGTCGCCGGCCGGCCGGGCCGGCCGCGAATTCGCCAACCTAGTGCAGGGGCTCAAACCCGAACTGCGCCAGCGCTTTCGCCGACGCGTGCTGGCGGCGACCTCCGGCGACCTGGCGCGCGTCGCCCAGCGCTACCTGCTCGACAACAGGCAGCGCAGCGCCGTCACCGTCATTGCCGGCCAGACGATGCTGGAAGCGGCCAATCGCGAGCTGGCGGAAAACGAAAGACTGGTGATCGAGAGAATCTGATCCCCTCGTCACCCGTCACCGCCTTTTCGCGTGCCGGACCCTGGCGGTTGCCTCGGCGGTCAGGGGGTCCTCCGGCCAGGGGTGTTTCGGATAACGGCCCCGCATCTCCCGGCGCACTTCCGGATAGCCGTTGCGCCAGAAGGAGGCCAGATCACGGGTCACCTGCAGGGGGCGACCGGCCGGGGAGAGCAGGTGGATGACCAGCGCCACCCTGCCGTCGGCGATGCGCGGCGTCTGCCGCCAGCCGAAAAGCTCCTGCAGCTTGGCCGCCAGCACCGGTTCGTCGGCCGCCAGGTAGTCGATGCGCGCCCGGCGGCCGCTCGGAATCTCCATCCGCTCCGGCGCCAGCCTCTCCAGCTCGCGCAGCCGGCCGCCGGCCAGCAGCCCCTGCAGCAGGGGCTGCAGGCGGACACGCCGCAACCCGGCCGCGTCTCTGACGCCGTAAAGCCCGGGCGCAAGCCAGCGCTCCAGGTGCTGCAGCAACCACGACTCGGTCAGCGGCGGCCAAACATCCTCGCCGAAAACCTTCGACAGCAGGCGCACCCGGGCGCAGAAAGCGGCGACCTCGTCGTTCCAGTCGAGCAGCCGCAGCCCCTGGCGGCGAACGACGCCAAGCAGCAGGGCGACGGCCCGTTCCGGATCCGGTTCACCGGGACGCTGCTGCAGCACCAGGGCGCCGAACCGCTTCCGCCGGCAACTGACCAGCCGGCCGCCATCGGCGTCCCAGTCCAGATGGTCCTCCCAATCGACTCGCTCGCGCAGCTCATGGACCACCTCTTCGGAGAGGGGGCTGGCGATGGTGATCGTCGCCTCCTGCTCACCACCGGCCACCTCGACAGCCACCAGCCATTCGGACTGGCCGGCCATCGACCAGGGCGCCAGTCGCGCCGCCCGCCCGCTGGCAAGCAGGTAGCGGTCGGCGCCGCCTTCCCGCCGGCGGCCGATCCGGTCGGGAAAGGCCGTCGCCAGCAGATGCCCGACAGCATCAGGGCCGCAGGCATCGCCGGCATCCCTGCCGACGCCGAGCCGTCGGCGCCAGTAGTTGCGAGCCCGCGCAAGAGAGGGGTCGCGACGGACCGCCAGCCACTCGAGCAGCTCCCGGACATCGCACGCCCGCCGTCCGCCGTCGCCGCGCGGCAGTCGCCGGAAATCGACCTCGGAGAGCAGGGCCGCCAGGTCGGCGCCAAGCGCCGTCCATTGCCGGTCTTCCGCCTCGACCAGCAGACGCGCCAGCCGGGGATGACAGGGATGACGGCTCATGCGCCGGCCGACAGATGTCAGCCGGCCGCCGTTGTCAATAGCCGCCAGCCGCTCGAGCAGTTCCCGCGCCGCACGCAGGCCCGAAGCCGGCGGCGGGTCGACCCATTCCAGTGCCGCCGGGTCGGCGACGCCCCAGGCCAGCAGTTCGAGCAGCAGCGGCGCCAGATCGGCCTGGCGGATTTCCGGCGGCGCCGCGTCGAGCATTTCCGCCTCTTCGCCCCGGCTCCAGAGCCGGTAGCAGACACCGGGGCCGAGCCGGCCGGCCCGGCCGGCCCGCTGCCGGGCACTGGCCCTGGAGATGCGCACCGTCTCCAGCCGGGTCAGCCCGACGGACGGCTCGAACCGTGGACGGCGTTCAAAGCCGCTGTCGACCACCACCCGTACCCCTTCGATGGTCAGGCTGGTCTCGGCGACGTTGGTCGCCAGCACCAGCTTCCGGCTGTCGCCCGGCTGCAGGGCCCGGTTCTGCGCCGCCAGATCGAGGCCGCCGTGCAGGGGCGCCAGCAGCAGTCCCCGGGAAGCGGCCCAGGGCGCCAGTTCCGTCGCCAGCCGCTCGATCTGCCGCCGGCCGGGCAGAAAGACCAGCACGTCGCCAACGGTTTCGTCGACTGCCTGCCGCACCACCGCCGGCAGCAGCTGCGGCCAGGCATCGCCCACCCTTTCCGGGCGATAACGGCAGTCGACCGGATGCTGCCGTCCGCCGCAGGCGATCACCGGCGCATCGCCGAGGGCGCGGGACAGCCGGTCGGCGTCAAGGGTGGCGGACATGATCAGCAGCCGCAGATCGGGGCGCAGCCCCGCCTGGATGTCGCGACAGAGGGCGAGCCCCAGATCCGACTGCAGCTGGCGCTCGTGGAACTCGTCGAAGATGACCAGGCCGATGTCCGCCAGTTCGGGGTCCTGCTGCAGCCGCCGGGTCAGCACTCCCTCGGTCACCACCTCGATGCGGGTGCGGGCGGAAACCCGGCGCTGGTAACGGACACTGTAACCGACCGTCTCCCCCACTTCTTCCCCCAGCAGTCCGGCCATGTAGCGGGCGGCGCAGACGGCGGCCAGCCGCCGCGGCTCGAGCAGCAGAATCCCCCTGCCGGCCAGCCAGGAGGCGTCGAGCAGCGCCAGCGGCACCCGGGTGGTCTTGCCGGCTCCCGGTTCGGCCTGCAGGATCGCCAGCGGCCGCCCGGCGAGTTGCCGGTCGAGGCGCGGCAGAGCTTCGTCGACCGGGAGGGACGGTAAGCGTGAGAATCCTTCCTTCATCGATTCTTGCGCAACAGGGCGAGATAGAAACCGTCGTAGCGGCGGTCGGGCAGGATACGTACCGTGGAGGCCAGTTCGGCCGGCAGCTGCCGTCCCTGCCAGGCGGTCAGTCCGGGCATCTGCGGAACCTCGCCGGGCACCGCCAGCGGCTCAACGCTGAACTGCCCCGGAAAGCGCCTGAGCAGGCGGGCGACGTTCAGCTCGTTTTCCTCGGGAGAGAAGGCGCAGGTGCAGTAGAGCAGCCGTCCGCCGGGTCTGAGCGCCTGCAGGGCGGAAACCAGCAGTCCCTGCTGCTTGCGCGCCGTCTCCTTCACCTTGCGCGCCGACCAGTGCGCCCAGCTTTCGGGACGCAGCCGGCTGAAGCGGGCCTCCGACGAACAGGGGGCGTCGAGCAGCACCCGGTCGAAACGGCCGGGCACCTTGCGGCCGATGGTACGGCCGTCGGCCAGGTAGGTATCGACCAGGGTCGCCGCTCCGCGGCGCAGGTTTTCCTTCAGCCGGAAAAAACGCCCCCTTACCGCCTCGACCGCCGCGATCCGGCCCTGATTGCCCATCATCGCCGCCAGCAGCAGCGTCTTGCCGCCGGGAGCGGCCGCCAGGTCGAGAACCTCCTCGCCCGGCTCGGGCGCCAGCAGCAGCGGCGCCAGCATGCTCGACGGCGACTGCAGGTAGATGCGTCCCTCGGCGAATGCGGCGCTTCCGGTGAGCAGCGCCTTCTGTTCCGCCGGCACCCAGCAGGCCAGTGGATACCAGGGAACGGGCGACAGCCGACAGCCGGCAGCCTCCAGCTCGGACCGGATCACCTCCGGCTCGGCGCGCAGGGGATTGAAGCGCAGGCAGACCGGCTTGACCGCGGCGAAACTCTCCATGACCGAAGCAAGCCGCCCGGCCGGCACCAGCTGCCGCAGCAGCTGGACAAAGGCCTCCGGCAGCGGGGACAGGTCTCCGGTCCCGGCGCTGGGATTGTCAGGCACGGGCCAGAATCTCCACCAGCAGTTCGGCGACGGCCGCCATGTCGGCCACCCGGACCTGCTCGTCGACCGTATGCACCCGTTCCATGCCGGTGCCGAGGATGACCGTTTCGATGCCGGCCTGGTTGAAGATGTTGGCGTCCGAGCCGCCGCCGGCAGTACCCACCTCGAGGGAACGTCCCAGGCCGGCCGCCGCCCCGGCCGCCAGTCGGATCACCTCCGCCTCGACCGGCACGTGCATGATCGGATAGTCGAGCCAGACATCAGCCTCGATCCGGGCCCGGACCCTTTCCCCGTCGATCTGCCGGGAGGTCGCGTCCGCCGCCCGCTCCACCGCCTCGAGCATCGCCCGGGTCTGTTCCTCGAGCCGTCGGGAGCTGTGGCTGCGCGCCTCCCCTTCCATGCGGACAGTGCGCGGCACGATGTTGCGGGCGATACCGCCTTCGATGGTGCCGATATTGGCCGTCGTCTCCTCATCGATCCGGCCCAGGGGCATGGCGGCGATGGCCCGGGCGGCCACCTCGATGGCCGACAGTCCCTTCTCCGGAGCGATGCCGGCGTGCGCCTCGCGCCCGTCGATGGTGATCCGCAGCCGGTTGCTGCCCGGCGCGCGGTGAATCAGCCGGTCGACGCCGTTGGTGTCGAAGGCGTAGCCGCGGCGGGCGGTCAGCCGCGAAACGTCGAAATGCTTGGCGCCGGCCAGGCCGATCTCCTCGCAGACGGTGATGACGATCTCCAGCGGCGGATGGCCGATGCCGAGCCGTCTGACCGTCTCCAGCGCCTCGATCAGTTCGACGATGCCCGCCTTGTCGTCGGCGCCGAGGACGGTTTCGCCGGCGCTGCGGAAAACCCCGTCCACAAGCACCGGCTCAACCCCCTCGCAGGGCGAGACGGTGTCCATGTGCACCGAAAGCAGCAGCGGCTCCCCCGCCCTGGTGCCGGGCAGCCGCACCAGCAGATTGCCGACCTCGCCGCCGACCCGTTCGCCGGCGTCGTCCATGCTGACCTCGCCGCCCAGACGGCGGAAGCGTTCCGTCAGGTAGGCGGCCATGGCCCCTTCCCTTTTCGACGGGCTGGCGATGGCCGCCTGGCGGGCGAATTCCTCGATGATGGCTTGCTGATTGACGCGCATGTTTTCTCCTTTCCAAGCTGACAGCGCAACCTTACGCATCTTGTCGTCCCTTTGCAACCGGCACTTATCCCCGCTGGACACCCGAGGTCTCTTCCTGCTAACATGGCCGGGATTTGGCCAGGCCCAGGCGGCCCTGAACTGCAGGTGGTTTGCGATGGATTTCGATTTTCAGCCCCCCCGCCAGAGCATGGCGCAACGCAAGGGCCGGTGGAAACTCCCCGCCCTGGTGCTGGGATGCCTTCTGCTGCTGGTCCTCGGCTTCGTGCTGACCCGGCAGCCGCTGGTCAACCCGACCGAAGCCCGCACCGAACCGGTGGCCGAAATCAAGCCCCCGCCACAGCCGGAAGTCGAGCGGACGGTCATCGCAGACACCATCGATCCCGGCGAAACCCTGACCTCCCTGCTCGGCGACTATCTCAGCCCGCGGGACATCCTCCTGCTCAGCAAGAAGAGCGAAAAGGTCTTCCCCCTCTCCCGCATCTGCGCCGGCCAGCCCTACCGCATCTGCCTGACCGACGGTCGGTTCGAACGCTTCGAATACGACATCGACCGCGACGAAGAGCTGATCGTTTCCCGCCAGGAGGACGACTTCGTCATCGAGCGCAAGCCCATCCCCTACGATGTCCGGGTCGACCACGTGCAGGGCACCATCCGCAGCAGCCTGTTCGAAGCGGTGGCCGACATCGGCGAAGAGGCGGAGCTGGCCCTGGCGCTGGCCGACATCTTCGCCTGGGATATCGACTTCATCCTCGACATCCGCACCGGCGACAGCTTCCAGGCCCTGGTCGAAAAACGCTTCCGCGACGGCAAGCCGGCCGGCTACGGCCGCATCCTGGCGGCCGAATTCTCCAACCGGGGCAGAATCTTCCGCGCCTTCCTCTTTCAGGACGGTGACAAACCACCGTCCTATTACGACGAACGGGGACACAGCGTGCGCAAGGCCTTTCTCAAGGCCCCGCTCAAGTTCAGCCGCATCTCCAGCGGCTTCACCATGCGCCGGTTTCACCCGATCCGCAAGACCTGGCGCGCCCACCCGGCCATCGACTACGCCGCGCCGACCGGCACGCCGATCAAGGCGGTGGGCGACGGCGTCATCAGCCGCAAGGGCTACACCAAGGGCAACGGCAACTTTGTCGAGATCCGCCACAACAGCACCTACAAGACCCTCTACCTGCACATGAGCAGGTTCGCCCGCGGCATCCGCAAGGGCCGCCGCGTCCGGCAGGGGCAGGTCATCGGTTACGTCGGCTCGACCGGTCTGGCGACCGGGCCGCACCTCTGCTTCCGCATGTACCGCAACGGCAAGCCGGTCAATCCGACCCGCATCGAGTCGCCGCCCATGGCGCCGGTTTCCAAGGCCAACCGCCAGCTCTTCTTCGACATGATCCAGCCCTGGATCGCCCGCCTCGAACAGCCGTCGAAGGAGCGGATCATCCAGGCCCGACTCGAGAAGGCCGGCGACGGCCGGCATGACGGGAGGTGAACAATGCGCCCATGGTTTCTGCTCTTTCTGCTGCTGACGCTGCCGTTCACCGGCTGCTTCGCCGACCGGCCGCCCGCTCCGGCAGATGACCGGATCAGCTTCACCGGCAGGGTCGTCTTCGTTCCGCTCGAAGGCGGCTTCTTCGGCCTCGAGGACGCGCAGGGCAACCACTACCTGCCGGACCGCATCCCCGCCGCCCTGCGCCGGGACGGCCAGAAGGTGCGGGTGGTCGCCCGGCCGGCGCCGCCCACCGTCGGCTACCGCATGTGGGGCCGGCGCATCGTCATCGAGGAAATAGGCCCGCCATGAGCCGGAGTTGCCACCTGCAGCCCTTCGAAAGCTTCGGCGAGTCCCTGCCGCTGGCGCTGGCCGCCATCGGCGCCGAAGAACGCCTCGCCGGCCAAAAAACCGTCATCATCAAACCGAACCTGGTGACCGACGACCCGCCGCCGGTCACCCTGCCGGTCGAAGCGGCCATGGTGCTGGTGCGCTGGCTGCGCAAGCGGACCGACGCCCGCATCATCATCGCCGAGGGGACCGGCGACCGGCTGCACTCGACCATCAAGGTCTTCGACCACCTCGGCTACATGGACCTGGCCGATCGCTACAACCTGAAACTGATCGACCTGAACCAGGCGCCGGTCACCGAACTGAACCGGGACGACTGCCGGGTCTTTCCCCAATTCTATCTGCCGGAAATTCTGCTCGACGCCTTTGTCATCTCCTTCGCCGTGCTCAAGGCACACAGCCTGGCCGATGTCACCCTGAGCATGAAAAACATGATCGGCTGCGCGCCGCCAAGCTTCTACCAACAGGGCGGGCACTGGAAGAAATCGGCCTTTCACCGGCAGATGCACCGCGCCATCTTCGAACTCAACCTCTACCGCAAACCGGACCTGGCCCTGATCGACGCAAGTGTCGGCCTGGCCGAACACCACCTGGGCGGCCCGGTCTGCGACCCGCCGCCGAACCGGATCGTCGCCGGCTTCGATCCGGTTGCGGTCGATGCCGCCGGCGCCCTGCTGCTCGGCAAGGATTGGCGACAGATCCCCCACATTACCCTGGCCGACGGGGTTCTCGGAGACGCAACCATCGGCGAAACGGCCTTCCGTATGGCGCAGCGAGCGGAATCGGAGGCGAAACATTAAAGCCGGGAAGGCGAAAGACATGAGTTTCGAACCAGTTCCCTGGTTGGCAACCGGATTTTCAGGATTGCATCTCACACCTCGCGTCTCGCGTCCAACGCGATGAACTACCTTGTCCACCTCTATCTCTCCGACCCCGATCCCGAGGTCCGGCTCGGCAACCTGCTCGGCGACTGGGTCAAGGGCCGGCTGGTTGCCGCTGACTGGCCGGCGGGTGTGCTGCGCGGTTTGCGTCAGCATCGCGCCGTTGATCGTCACAGTGTCACCAGCCCGGCAGTGCGGGCCAGCAAGGCACGCATCGATGACCGGTTCGGCATCCTCAAGCCGATACTGGTCGACATTTTCTACGACCACCTGCTGGCTGCAAACTGGGATGACTACCACCATCAGCCACTGGAGCAATTCGCTGCTGACAACTACCTGTTATTTGAGCGCTACAGGGAGCTGTTGCCTGAATCCTTCCGCCCGGTCGCCAGGCGCATGGCGGAGCACAACTGGCTGGTTTCCTACCGGGATGTAGAGACAGTTTCGATCATCCTCAAACGTCTGTCACAAAGATTGCCCCGTCCCAATCTGCTCCATGAAGGAGCGGCGGAACTGACCCGCGCACACAGGGAGTTGAAGAACGACCTTGATCTTTTCCTGAAGGAAGACTTAACCACGAGCGGCACTGACCGGCGATAGTGTTCTGCCCGCGCCCTGCTATACTTTTTTCCAGGTCCAACTGGTCGTGCCCATATGGTGGAGGAACAGAATGGAAAGAAAGGAACAGCTCAAGGCCATTGTCGACCTGGCCCTGTCCATCGACCGCAAAGCCGAAGCCATTTATCATCAGCTCTCGAATCAGGCGGACAATGATGAGCTGAAAGATTTCTGGCAACTTATGGCCGAAGAAGAAGCGGAGCACAATGCATTCTGGGTTGAACTTAACCGGGCGATCGACAAAGGAAAAATCCCGATGATTTTCGATGACCCCCGAGAGACCTTTTTCGAGTTACTCGAAATCGACAAACGGGCGGCAGAGTTGGTTGCAGTTCCTAACCGGAGAGTGTCCGTAGGCGACGCCTTCCGCACTGCCTACAAAATGGAATTCTACCTGCTCCATCCAACCTTTGAAGTGCTGTTCCAGCTGGCCGAAGAAAATGCCGGAATCCCATCACCCGATGAGGATTACCAGAACCATATCCGCCAATTTCTAGAGGGTTTCGCCCGGTTTGGCGGCATCGACCTTTCACTGGAACTCGCCGGGGAATTCCTTGTTCATGTCTGGAGGGAAAACCGCCGTACGGCCAAACGCATGGTCGAGCTCTACGGCTATCGATCGATTATCCCCTCCTGCGCCGGATGCGGCAAGATAAGGGACGAACAAGGGAAATGGGTCAGCAGTGACAGTTTCATTCGCGAATCCCTGCACAAGGAGCTGACTCACGGCGTCTGCCCGACCTGCATGAAGGAGCTGTACCCGGAGGTTCCAGCTCCCGAAGGAAGCGGCACTTCCAACTGAAATGAGGCTCTTCAGCCACGAGGGTCGGCCAGCAACGGGCCACGCCAGTCGATTGCCTCAAAATCGATCAACACCGCCAGGGGTATAAAGGTATCGAGTTCACGGAAGGGGCGCCCGGTCAGTTGCAGGGCGAACTGCCGTAACAGTGCGTTCTCGCGCCGAAACAAGGCACGATAGGGATAGCGCAGGTCAAAATTTTCCGACAGCCAGTTGCGGCTGCAGACCGCCGAACCGAAATCGGTACCGTCAAGGTCGATGGCCGGCAAACCGTGCAGTCGGCAGGTCATCGGCCGGACCTCATAAACAAGGCAGCGCCCGTCTTCGGCCAGCAGCAGACAGGGCGTCAAATCGTCCTCCGGCATCTCGGTCCATTCCTCGTCCGGCATGCCGTTGAGCAGATACGGCGGCTGCCAGTGCGGCCAGCCCTGTTTCAATTCGTCCAGCCGCATCAGGGCCTTGCCCCGCACCCGACGACGGATATCGGCAGGCAACCCCTCCCATGCCCGGCGCAAAATCAGCGCCTCAATCAGACTGATATCAAACAGCCCCCGGCAGCAGGCGCTGCAGCCGGCACGACAGGCGATGGCGTCAGCGGGAAGCTCCCGCGCGGTCGCGACAAACCAGGCATCGACCTGCTGCATCAGCTCAAGCTGGGCGTCAAGAAAGGCTTGCAGATTCTTCACAAAGCGAATTCCGCCCAGCAGGGGCAATGATCCGACGGCTTCTCCATGCCCCGGATTGCGTAATCAATCCCCGCCGCCGTCAGTTTTTCCGCCAGGGGCGCGGTCACCAGCAACTGATCGATGCGCAAGCCGCGCTTCGGATCGGCCTCGAAACCGCGGGAGCGGTAGTCGAACCAGCTGAAACGGTCGGCGACGTCGGGATGCAGCCGGCGGAAGCTGTCGGTCAGCCCCCAGTCGCACAGGGACCGGTGCCATTCCCGCTCCTCCGGCAGGAAGGAACACTTGCCGGTACGCAGCCATCGGCGGGCGTTCTGCTCGCCGATGCCGACGTCCAGATCGTCGGGAGCGACGTTCATGTCTCCCAGCACCACCAGCGGCTGCTGCGGGTCGCATTCCCGCACGAGATAGTCGCGCAGTCGGGCGTAGAACCACCGCTTGGCCGGAAACTTCACCGGATGCTCCCGATTTTCGCCCTGGGGGAAATAGCCGTTGACCACGCGCAGTCTCCGGCCGTCGGCGAGGGGAAAATCGGCGATGATGCAGCGCCGCTGGGCATCGTCCGGTTCGCCCGGCAGCCCCTTGTGCACCGCCAGCGGCTCCTGCCTGGAGAGGATGGCAACACCATAGTGGGTCTTCTGGCCGTGCCAGGCCACCCGGTAGCCAAGTTCGCGCACGGCGTCCAACGGAAAGTCGGCATCCTGCACCTTGGTCTCCTGCAGACCAATGATATCGGGGGCGTGACTCTCCACCAGCGCCGCCAGCTGATGCAGCCGGGCGCGAATGCCGTTGACATTGAACGAGACGATCTTCATGCTTTCTCCCCTCTTGCCGGTTCGCTCTTTTCCACCGGGACACGCCTGTGCAGATGCACGGGCGACCTTCTTTTACGGACCTTCATGTTGAGCAGTTCGACCGCCACCGAAAAACCCATGGCGAAATAGACATAGCCCTTGGGCACATGCAGGCCGAGTCCATCGGCCATCAGAGTAACGCCGATGAGAATGAGAAAACTCAGGGCCAGCATCTTGAACGTCGGATGCTCCTCGACGAAGCGGCCGATGGCGCCGGCCGCCAGCATCATCGCCAGCACCGCCAGGATGATGGCCAGCATCATCACCGGCAGATCCCGTGCCAGGCCAACCGCGGTGATGACCGAATCGAGGCTGAAGACGATATCGAGCAGGGCGATCTGCACCAGCACGCCGACGAAGGACTGCCCCCTGCCGCCCACCGACGTTTCCTCCTCGCCTTCGAGGCTGGCGTGAATCTCGAACGTGCTCTTGACCAGCAGAAAGAGCCCGCCACCGAGCAGAATGAGATCGCGGCCGGAGAGGGCCCGGCCGAACAGCTCGAAGAGCGGACTGGTCAGCCCCATGATCCAGCTCAGGGAGAGCAGAAGGAGCAGCCGGGTGACCATGGCCAGCCCCAGGCCGAGAAGCCTCCCCTGCCGGCGCTGCCGTTCCGGCAGCCGGCCGACCAGGATGGTGATGAAAATGATGTTGTCGATGCCGAGAACGATCTCCAGGGCGACGAGCGTGGCCAACGCCACCCAGGCCTCGGGATCGGCGATCCAGTACATGGTGGTGTCACCTCCGACCCAAAAAGCTTCACAAGGAAAATGCCGATCCCCGTCAGGTGGGCATCAGGGAAACCGGCAGCCATGGGGTATCAAATGGATGCCCCCTGCGGAGCCAGTCCCCCACATCTCACGCCTCACCGCCCTGCCCCAATTCTTCCAGAAAATCCGCCCCGAAACGCTCCAGCTTGGTCAGGCCGACCCCGTTGATCTGCAGCAGCTCCTGGGCGGTCTGCGGCACCACGGCGGCCATTTCCGCCAGGGTGGCGTCAGAGAAGACCATGTAGGGTGGAATCCCCTGCGCATCGGCGATCTGTTTGCGGCGGGTGCGCAGGCGTTCGAACAGGGTCTGGTCGTAATCACCGATCGGCCCCCGGCTCTTCTTCGGCTTCTTCACTGCCCTGACCCGCAGCCGCGGAACCGGCAGTTCGAGGCTCTCTTCGCCGCGCAGCAGGGGCCGGGCCCGCTCGGTCAGCTTCAGCACCGAGTAGTTGCCGATATCCTGATGGAGATAGCCGCGCTGGATCAGCTGGCGCAGCAGGCTGCTCCAGTGGTCGCTGCTCTTGTCGGCACCGATCCCCCAGGTCGACAGGGTCTGGTGGTTGTTGCGCCGGACCCGCTCGTTGTCAGCGCCGCGCAGCACCTCGACCACGTAGCCGACCCCAAAGCGCTGCCCGACCCGGTAGACGCAGGAGAGCGCCTTGCGGGCATCCTCGGTGGCGTCCCAGGTCTCCGGCGGATCGAGGCAGGTGTCGCAGTTGCCGCAATCCTCTTCCAGGGACTCGCCGAAATAGCCGAGCAGGGTCCGCCGCCGGCAGCCCCGCTCCTCGGCGTAGGCGACCATGGCGTTCAGCTTGTGCAGTTCGATGCGGACCTGTTCCGGATTCTCCGACTGCTCGATCAGGCTGCGCACCAGGGCGATGTCGCCGTAGCCGAACAGCAGCAGCGCCTCGGAGGTGAGCCCGTCCCGGCCGGCACGGCCGGTCTCCTGGTAGTAGCTCTCGAGGTTCTTCGGCAGATCGTAATGGACCACGAAGCGCACGTTCGGCTTGTCGATCCCCATCCCGAAGGCGACCGTGGCGACCACGATGTCGAGGTCGTCACGCAGAAACGCCTCCTGGGTGGAGTGGCGCAGCGCATCCGGCAGCCCGGCGTGGTAGGGGGCGGCGCGCAGCCCGCTGGCGGCCAGCTTGCCGGCGATCTCTTCGGTACGCTTGCGCGACAGGGCGTAGACGATCCCCGACTCGCCCCGGTGGCGGGCGAGAAAGCGCTGCAGCTGCTCGAAGGGGCGCGCCTTCTCGAGCACCGTGTAGCGGATGTTGGGCCGGTCGAAGCTGGCGATGTGGGTATGCGCCTGCTGCAAACCGAGCCGCTCGACGATGTCACGCCGGGTCTGGGGATCGGCGGTGGCGGTCAGCGCCGCCAGCGGCACTCCGGGAAAATGTTCGCGCAGCACCGGCAGCTGCAGGTACTCGGGACGGAAGTCGTGTCCCCACTGGCTGATGCAGTGGGCCTCGTCGATGGCGATCAGGGCGACGTCGATATCGGACAGGCGGGCCAGAAATCCTTCGGAGAGAAGGCGCTCCGGGGCAACGTAGAGCAGGTCGAGCTCGCCGGCGTGCAACCGGGCCAGCAGCTGCCGGGACTCGGCGGCGCCGAGCGCCGAATGGTAGCAGGCCGCGGCGACACCGAGCTGGCGCAGGCTGTCGACCTGGTCCTTCATCAGGGCGATCAGCGGCGAGACGACGATCGCCGTCCCCTCCCGCACCAGGGCGGGCAACTGGTAGCAGAGCGACTTGCCGCCGCCGGTCGGCATCAGCACGAAGGCGTCCCGCCCGTTGCAGAGCGCCCGGATGATTCCCTCCTGGCCGGGGCGGAAGGAGCGGAACCCGAACACCTTATCGAGGACCTGCAGCAGCGGATCGGCATCCGGGACAGATGTTCCGGCAAGGCCGGCCCCCGGCAGTTGCTGTTCAGCGGACGACATCGTGTCTCCCCCCTCCTCGCGTCTCACATCCGACATCCCAACTCCCCGAGTGCCATCGTCCAGCCTCCTTCCACCGCCTCACCCGTCGCCGGAAAGAGAGGCATCCGCGGGTCCGGGCCCCTGCATCTCCCACAGCTCGTCTCCCCGCGGATAGAAGTTCTCGCGGGTGCGGTTGAAATAGCCGTACTGGAGGTGGGGATGCTCGGCCTTGAGCCGGTCGAGAAAGCGCTTCATGCCGAAACCGGCGCCGTCGACGCCGAGCGCCGACCAGTAGAGGACCGGATCGATGGCCAGGTTGCGCATCTGGATCAGGTCGACACCGGCGCTGCCCACCAGGTCGGACAGGGCACGGTATTCGTCTTCCCGATCGGTGACACCGGGAAAGACCAGGTAGTTGAGCATGGTGAACATGCCGTTGCGTTTCGCCCGGTGGATGCTCTCGATCACGTCGGCGAACCGGTAGCCGCGCGGCCGGTAGTAGGCGTTGTAGCGCTCTTCGAGCACCGAGTTGAGCGAAACCCTGATCGACTCGACGCCCGCCTCGGCCAGGCGGTCGATGGCGTCCGGCAGCGAGGCGTTGGAATTGAAGTTGATGGTACCGCGCCCGGTCTGCCGCCTCATCTTGCGCACCGCCTCGCAGATGACCGGCGTCTGCAGGATCGGGTCGCCCTCGCAGCCCTGGCCGAAGGAGACGATGGCGTTTTCCGCCTGCTCCAGGTGCGGCACCGCCACCTCGCAGATTTCGTCCACCGTCGGCACGAAGGTCAGCCGCTCCTGGCTCGACGGGCAGCATTCCCCCTCCTGCAGCGAAATGCAGCCGATGCAGCGCGAGTTGCAGGCCGGCGAGGTCGGCAGCGGCGCCTCCCAGCGGCCGAAAAAGAGATTCTTGGCGGCGAAGCAGTGGTAGTCGAGCGCGCAGCGGGCCAGCTGCTCGTAGAGACGGTTGTCCGGATAGCGCCGCAGCCGCCTGCGCACCAGGGGCTCAAGCTTGCGGTCGTCGAAATGCTCCGGCTGCCACTGGGTGTTGCCGTCGACCTTCACCGCCGCAGCGTAGAAACGTTCTTCCTCGACGCACCAGCCGACGGCGGCGTAGGACCACAAAGGCAGAGTGACCGACTTCGCCTCCCAGGCGGCCGCCGGCAGCAGGGTCCGGGTGTAGCCGGGCGTCAGAAAGACGCTGACCGCCTGGATTTTCCCGCCGCCCCAGCTGCGCGGCAGCCGGTCGCGGGTCACCAGCCGGCCGCTTTCGCGGTCGAAACCGACCGGCGGCGTGCCGGGAACGGTAAAGAGCCGGCTGCCTTCGGGCAGGGGGATCAGCTCGTCGTCCTGCGGCCGGCGCGGCGTCAGGCCGCTGCCGCCGGCCAGCAGCAGGCCGGGATGTTCGAAAACCTCGCCGCTGTCGTCGGCGACCACGGCGAGGATGGTTCTCGATTTGGGCATGGGATCTCTTTCCGGCAAACCTTTCACCACAAAGGCACCGAGCTCCGGAGAAAGGTTTGAAATCATTTTTTCGCGGTCCGAGCATAACACAGCAGCCAGGCAGGGACAATTTGGCTTTCCCCCCTTTTTCCGCTATGCTCGCGCCATGCGCGTCGTTCTGACCACCCTGCACAGCCGTTACATCCATCCGAGCCTGGCCCTGCCCTGCCTGGCCGCTTTCTGCGGTGATCTCGACTGCGAGATCCGCATCCGCGAATTCACCCTGCAGGAGCCGAAGGAGTCGGTCCTCGCCCTGCTGCTGGCCGAAAAACCGGATGTCGTCTGCTTTTCCGTCTACCTGTGGAACCGCGTCCGCACCCTGGAGCTGGTCGACGCCCTGCACGTCGCTTCTCCAGGGCTGCGCATCGTTCTAGGCGGACCGGAGGTCTCCTTCGACGGCCCCGAGCTCTTCGCCCGCCATCCCGGATTGAACGCACTGGTGCGCGGCGAGGGGGAAGAGCCGCTGCGCGCCCTGCTGGCGGCCTGGAGCCGGGGCGACGAGCCGGGCGAGACGCCGCGACTGGCCTGGCGGCAGGGCGAACGGATCGTCGAAGGCCCGGACGGCCCGCCGCTGGCCGATCTCGACCGCATCCCCTCGCCTTTCGCCGCCGGCCTGGTCGATACCGGGCGCGGCCAGGTCTATCTCGAAACCAGCCGCGGCTGCCCCTACGACTGCGCCTTCTGCATGAGCGCCCTCGACGACCGGGTGCGCAGCTTCTCCCGACCGCGCATCGAAACCGATCTGCGCTGGCTGATGCAGCGGCAGGTTCCGCTGGTCAAGCTGGTCGACCGCACCTTCAACTACGACGCCGGACGGGCCCGGCGCATCTGGCGCTTCATTCTCGAACACAACCGGGCAACCCGCTTTCATTTCGAGATCGGTGCCCACCTGCTCACCGACGACTGTTTCGAGCTGCTGGCGACGGTGCCGCCGGAGACGTTCCAGTTCGAGATCGGCGTGCAGTCGACCCTGCCCGTCACCCTGCAGGCCATCGGCCGCAGGGCCTCACTGGAACGACTGGAAAAGAACGTGCGCCGGCTGGTGCGCCTGGGCAACATCCACCTGCACCTGGACCTGATCTACGGCCTGCCGGGCGAAGGGCTGGACAGCTTTGTGGCCTCGATCGACCGGGTGCTGGCCCTGAACCCGCACCACCTGCAGGTCGAGCCGGTCAAACTGCTGCCGGGCGCTCCCCTGCGCCGCGACGCCGAACGACTGGGTATCCGCTTCGATCCGAACCCGCCCTATACCGTGCTGGCGACGCCGCAGCTCGACTTCGACGAACTGGAGCACCTGCGCACCCTCGGCCGGCTGCTCGACCTGACCTGGAACAGCGGCCGCGTGCCGCGCCTGTTCGCCGCCCTGCGCCATGCCGGCTGCAGCCCGGCCACCGACCTGGCCGACCTGGCCGGCTTCTGCCGCGCCGGCGACCTGCTGCGCCACCCGCTGAGCCAGGAGGGTGTGTTCAACCTGCTCTGGGACTGGCTGCGGCAGCGTTTCAGCAGCACGGAACTGCCCCCCCTGCGCACCGCCCTCGGCCGCGACTACGCCCACAGCGAGCGGGTGCTGCCGAACCGGGTACCCGACTTTCTGCGGGGAGATCTGACCGACGGGGAACGCCGGCAGGTCCGCCAACGGGTCGACGCCGAACGGGCCGCCCGGCGGGGTGACGGCAGCAAGCTGCAGTTCTTCGCCGTTCCCTTCAACCACCTGCCGGGGCGGGAGAAAGAACGGGTGATCGCCCTCTTCCTCTACCGCACCGCCAGCGGCCGGGGGCGCGAGGTGGAAGAGCTCTGGCTGACAGAGAACGGGTGGTTCTCACCATGACCGGTTGACTGGAGTCATTCGCCGCTCCCTGTCTTCTTTGCCCCGGTCCCGTCAAAGGCACGGGCTGGGCAGCCGGATGGTTGACAACCCATCTGTCCTTCTCTAACCTCTGACTGTCTTTCTGTTATGATTCCACACAGCAAAAGGAGGGGTCCAACTGCCGGAAAACACCGGCAAATTCCCACTTACTCAAAACGACACTACACCTTCACTCCGCGGCTGACAGCAACAGGGTATCGCTGGAGGCTCTGCTGACAGCCAACCAATCATAAGGACGGAAAATGGCGAGAAAACCGCAGAACAAAAATTCAACCGCCAAGGTCGGTTTCGAGCAAAAACTCTGGCAGGCCGCAGACGCACTGCGCAACAACATGGACGCGGCCGAATACAAACACGTCGTGCTCGGCCTGATCTTCCTCAAGTACATCTCCGACGCCTTCGAAGCCAAGTACGCCGAACTGACAGCCCAGATTTCCGAGGGTGCCGACCCGGAGGATCCGGACGAGTACCGGGCCGCGAGCATCTTCTGGGTGCCGAAGGAGGCCCGTTGGGCGCACCTGAAAGCCAACGCCCCGCAGCCCACCATCGGCAAACTCGTGGACGACGCCATGGCCGCCATCGAGCGCGACAACCCCTCGCTCAAAGGCGTGCTGCCAAAGGACTACGCCCGCCCCGGCCTCGACAAGGAACGCCTTGGTCAACTCATCAATCTGGTAAGCGACATCGCCCTCGGCGATCCTGCCGAGCGTGCCAGGGACACCCTCGGCCGCGTCTACGAGTATTTCCTCTCGCAATTCGCCAGTGCCGAGGGGAAAAAAGGCGGACAGTTCTACACGCCGACCCACGTGGTCCGCGTTCTGGTCGAGATGCTCGCCCCCTACAAGGGCCGCGTCTACGACCCCTGCTGCGGCTCGGGCGGCATGTTCGTGCAGAGCGAGAAGTTCATCGAGGCCCACGCCGGACGCCTCGGCGACATCTCCATCTACGGCCAGGAATCGAACTACACCACCTGGCGGCTGGCAAAAATGAACCTCGCCATCCGCGGCATCGATGCCCAGATCGCCCATGGCGACACCTTTCACAACGACGCCTTCCCGGACCTCAAGGCCGACTACGTGCTCGCCAACCCGCCCTTCAACAGCAGCGACTGGCGCGGCGAACTGCTCAAGGACGACAAGCGCTGGGTCTATGGGGTGCCGCCAGCCGGCAACGCCAACTTCGCCTGGGTGCAACACTTCCTCCATCACCTGGCACCCAACGGCATCGCCGGCTTCGTGCTCGCCAATGGCTCCATGTCGTCCAACCAGTCCGGCGAGGGCGAGATCCGCAGGAACATCATCGAGGCTGACCTCGTTGACTGCATGGTGGCCCTGCCGGGACAGCTCTTCTACTCGACGCAGATTCCGGTCTGCCTCTGGTTCCTGGCACGCGACAAGCGCAACGGCCGCTTCCGCGACCGCCGCGGCAAGACGCTCTTCATCGACGCCCGCAAGCTCGGCACCATGGTCGACCGCACCCATCGCGAGCTGACCGAGGAGGATATCCGGAAAATTGCCGGCACCTACCACGCTTGGCGCGGGGACAGGGACGCGGGCGAGTACGAGGATGTCCCCGGCTTCTGCAAGAGCGCAACCCTCGACGACATCCGCAAACATGGCCACGTGCTCACACCGGGACGCTACGTCGGCGCCGAGGCCCAGGAGGATGACGGCGAGCCGTTCGAGGAGAAAATGAAGCGACTGGTCGCCCAGCTCAAGGAGCAACAGGCCGAAGCGGCAAAACTAGATGCGGCGATTGCCCGGAATCTGGAGGAGTTGGGGTATGGGGGGTGAGTGGCGCGAAGCTACGATCGAGGAAGTCGCCGAGAAGGTAGCAATGGGACCATTTGGCTCCTCGATCAAGGTTGAGACATTTGTTTCAGACGGGATACCAGTAATCAGTGGGCAGCATCTGCACGGCTTCAAAGTCGATGATCGAATTGGATTCAACTACGTGACTGAAGAGCATGCTGGGCGGCTGAGAAACGCAAATGTTCAGCGAGGAGACGTCATCTTCACTCATGCTGGGAACATCGGCCAAGTTGCATTCGTGCCATGGAATTCGCTTTATGAGCGGTATGTCATTTCGCAGCGACAGTTCTATATGCGCTGCGACCGTTCCAAGGTAATACCAGAGTTTGTCGTTGCCTACTTCAAAACCCCAGAGGGTCAGCATCGACTTCTAGCGAACACTTCACAAACGGGCGTTCCGTCTATTGCACGGCCAGTCTCGTATTTGCGAACGATACCCATTCCCTTACCTCCTATAGAGGAACAACGCGCCATCGCCCACATCCTCGGCACGCTAGACGACAAGATCGAGTTGAACCGGAAGATGAGCGAGACGCTGGAGGAAATGGCGCGAGCACTGTTCAAGTCGTGGTTCGTGAATTTCGATCCGGTGGTCTGGAACGCCGTGCAGGCCGGCAATCCGATCCCGGAACGTTTCGCCGCAACCGCTGCCCGCTACCACAACGGAGCCCCTTGTCCCGTGTCCGGCAACATCGTCAACCTCTTTCCCGACTCCTTCGAGTCCTCGGAGTTGGGGGATATTCCGAAGGGGTGGGAGGTGAAACCGCTACCACAGGTCATTGACGTCAACCCACCGCGAAAGCTGACAAAAGGTAGGGTCGCCCCTTACTTGGATATGGCGAACATGCCCACACAAGGCCACTCGCCCGATGTCGTCATTGAACGCTCTTTCACCTCGGGAATGCGCTTCATTAACGGCGACACGCTGCTGGCTCGCATCACTCCGTGCCTGGAGAACGGAAAAACGGCGTTCGTTGACTTCCTAAATGACGGGCAAGTGGGCTGGGGGTCTACTGAATACATCGTCCTTCGGCCGAAGCCACCGCTTCCAAACGAGTTTGCGTATTGCCTCGCGCGCGATGCGGAGTTCCGCGAGTTCGCGATCCAAAGCATGACAGGATCGAGTGGAAGGCAACGTGTCCCAGCCAAGGCCCTCGACCACTTCACGATTGTGACTCCGCCGGAGGAAATCAGCCGGGCGTTCGGGAAGCAAGTCACCCCGATCTTTGCGCGGTCAAGCGCTGCTGCTCTCGAATCCCGGACCCTCGCTGTTCTGCGCGACACCCTGCTCCCCAAGCTCATCTCTGGTAAACTGCGGGTGAAGGATGGGGGCAAGCTCATAGAGAGGATACAGACATGAAACAAGCGTCTCATGACGGCGGCCGCGTACGAATTGAATACCTCAAGGTGCAGAACTTTCGCGCACTGCGATCGGTGGAATTCAAAGACCTGACGCCGCTGACGGTGCTGTTGGGACCAAATGGCAGCGGCAAGTCCACAGTGTTCGACGTGTTCGCCTTTCTCGCGGAGTGTTTTGAGTTGGGACTGCGCCGTGCGTGGGACAAGCGCGGCCGGGCCAAGGAATTGAAAACCCGGGGCGGCGACGGGCCTCTGGTCGTCGAGATCAAGTGCCGTGAATCGGGCTACCCACTCATTACCTATCACTTGGCGGTGGATGAGCGCGACGGACGTCCGATCGTCGTAGAAGAATGGTTGCAATGGCGACGTGGTCAACGTGGCAAGCCGTTCCGTTTCTTGGATTACCGGGAAGGTCAAGGCCAGGCGGTAAGTGGAGAACTACCGGACGAAAAGGACAAACGCATCGAAACTCCGCTCAAGTCCCCCGATCTATTGGCGGTGAATGCCCTGGGCCAGTTCGCCGAGCACCCGCGGGTGGCGGCGCTACGTGACTTCATCACCGGTTGGTATGTTTCCTATCTTTCCGCCGACAGCGCGCGGGGCCAGCCGGAAGCGGGGCCACAGGAGCGGCTTTCCAAGAGCGGCGACAACCTGGCCAATGTCATCCAGTACTTGGCCGATCAGCACCCGCAACATCTCGAACGGATTTTCGAAGTGTTGCGACGGCGGGTGCCGCGCATCGAGCGGGTGTTGGCCGAGACCATGCCGGACGGACGCCTGCTGCTGCAGATCAAGGACGCCCCGTTCGACAACCCGGTGCTGGCCCGCTTTGCCTCCGACGGCACCCTGAAGATGCTGGCCTACCTGGTGCTGCTCCACGACCCGGCGCCGCCGCCTTTCATCGGGGTCGAGGAGCCGGAAAACTTCCTCCACCCGCGCCTGCTGCCGGAGCTGGCCGAGGAGTGCCGCGCCGCCACGGCACGCACCCAGTTGCTCGTGACCACCCATTCGCCCTTCTTCCTCAACGCCCTGCGTCCGGAAGAGGTACGGGTACTCTGGCGTGACGAGAACGGATATACCCAGACGCGCCGCGCCGCCGACCTGCCCGGCGTCACCGAGTTCGTGAGCGAAGGTGCGCTGCTGGGCCACTTGTGGATGGAAGGGCAGCTCGGCGTAGGCGACCCGTTGGTCAATGAAGGCGCGCCCACGCGGCCATTGAAGGGAGCCGGGAGCAAGTGATGGTTTGTCGTCTGGAGTTTCTGGTGGAAGAGCCCTCCATGGAGGCGTTCCTGCGCGCGCTCCTGCCGCGCCTGCTGCCACAAGATCGGACCTTCGAAGTGCACCCCTTTCAGGGCAAGGCGGATTTGCTCGCCAGGTTGGAACAGCGCCTGCGCGGGTACGCCGCCTGGTTGCCGGATGACTGGCGCCTCGTGGTCGTCGTCGATCGGGATGATGACGACTGTCACGAGCTCAAGCGCCGGCTGGAGGACATAGCTAAGCGCGCGGGCTTGAGCACACGCACATCCGCCGCCGGTGCACAATGGCAGTTGGTCAACCGCATCGCCATCGAGGAGCTGGAGGCTTGGTATTTCGGCAACTGGGACGCGGTTTGCGCCGCCTATCCACGGGTATCGAGATACGTGCCACAGCGGCAGAAATACCGTGCCCCGGATGCCATACGCGGCGGCACGTGGGAGGCGTTCGAGAACATTATGCAAAAGCACGGATATTTCCGGGGCGGCCTTGCCAAAATCGAGGCGGCAAGAATGATCGGCGCCCATATCGATCCTGCCCGAAGTTCATCGCCCAGCTTTCTGGCCTTGTATCAAGTGCTGACCGAGGCGTGCGGCTAGCGGAGAACAACGATGACATTTCTCACCGAATCCGTCGTGGAAGACACGGCACTGGCCTGGCTGGAGGCGCTCGGCCACAAGAACAAGCACACCCCAGGGACGTCAGCAAGGGGAGCGACGCACTCCCGGCATCAGCAATCAGCCGGACGGTAAAACTTGCAATCAGCCGATGTCTTAACTTGCAATCAGCCGGCATGGCGGCTTTTGAGATGATTCCACAATTGCTCGACGCTCGGGACCGTGAGTCGTTCACTGAATAGGCCGGCGGCACTCATCCACGGCCCGTGCCAAGGAGACAAGACCCCACTGTCACGCATGGTGGAAAAAGCGGAAGGCTGCCGCGACATCCAGCGAATTCACGCCGTGCCTATCCGTGCTCTATGGGAGGGGCTGTAATGAGCCATTTCACCGAATCCGTCGTCGAAGATGCTGCCCTCGCCTGGCTGGAATCCCTCGGCTACGAGATCAGGCACGGCCCGGAAATCGCCGTTGGTGAGCCGGACGCCGAGCGCGTTGCCCCGAACTACCGAGACGTGGTGCTGGAAGGCCGGCTGCGGCAGGCGCTGACGCGGCTGAATCCGGATTTGCCGCCGGAGGCGCTGGACGACGCCTTCAAGAAACTGACCCGGCTCAACGCGCCGTCACTCATCGAACGCAACCGCGCGGCACACCGGATGCTGGTGGACGGCGTGACAGTGGAATATCGCCGTCCGGACGGCTCCATCGCGGGCAATCAGTCCCAGATAATCGACTTTGACGAACCAGACAACAACGACTGGCTGGCCGTCAACCAGTTCACCGTCTCCGAAGGTCAGCATACCCGCCGGCCGGACGTGGTGCTGTTCATCAATGGCCTGCCGCTGGCAGTGATCGAGCTGAAGAATCCGACCGACGAAGACGCCACCATCTGGGCGGCCTGGCAGCAGCTTCAGACCTACCAGGCCCAGATCCCGAATCTGTTTGCCACCAACACGGCCCTGGTCGTCTCCGACGGCATCGAAGCTCGCATCGGGGCTCTGGGCGCGGGCAAGGAGTGGTTCAAACCCTGGCGCACCATCACAGGCGAAAAAAATGCTCCGGCCTCCCTGTCCCAGCTCCAGGTGGTGCTGGAGGGGGTCTTCGACAAGCGCCGTTTTCTTGATCTGGTGCGCCACTTCATCGTCTTCGAGGACGAAGGCGGCGGGAAGCTGATCAAGAAGATGGCCGGCTACCACCAGTTCCACGCCGTCAATGTAGCGATCGAGGAGACATTGCGGGCGGCGCGGGTCATGGCCGGCGATCGGGTGGCGGAAGAGGAAGGGCGCTACGAGGCAGGGCGTCGTCCCGGCGGGGAGCCTGGTGACCGCCGCGTGGGGGTGGTCTGGCACACGCAGGGCTCGGGCAAGAGCCTGACCATGGCCTTTTACGCCGGGCGCGTGATTGTGCATCCGGCGATGGAAAACCCGACCATTGTCGTCATCACTGACCGCAACGACCTCGACGACCAGCTCTTCGGCACCTTTGCCCGCTGCCGCGACCTGCTGCGCCAGCCGCCGGCGCAGGCCACCGACCGGGCTGACCTGAGGGAGAAGTTGAAGGTTGCCTCGGGCGGCGTGGTATTCACCACGATCCAGAAGTTTTTCCCCGAAGAAAGGGGCGATCGTCATCCGGTCCTTTCGGAGCGGCGCAACATTGTCGTCATTGCCGACGAGGCGCACCGCAGCCAGTACGACTTCATCGACGGCTTCGCCCGGCACATGCGCGACGCCCTGCCCAACGCCTCTTTTATCGGCTTCACCGGAACACCGATTGAGAAAACCGACGCCAACACCCGCGCCGTCTTCGGGGACTACATCAGCATCTACGATATCCAGCGCGCCGTGACCGACGGAGCCACCGTGCCCATCTACTACGAGAGCCGGCTGGCGAATCTCGAACTCTCCGATGCCGAAAAACCGCATATCGACCAGGAATTCGAAGAGGCCACCGAGGGTGAGGAAGTCGAGCGCAAGGAGAAGCTCAAGAGCAAGTGGGCCCAGCTTGAAGCCATCGTCGGGGCCGAAAAACGCCTGAAACTGATCGCCCGCGACCTGGTGGAGCACTACGAGCAACGCTGCGAGGCCCTGGAGGGAAAGGCCATGGTGGTGGTCATGAGCCGCCGCATTGCCGTGGAGCTTTACAATGAACTGGTTGCCCTGCGGCCAGAGTGGCATGGAGAGACTGACGAGACAGGCTCTCTCAAGGTGGTGATGACCGGCTCGGCCTCCGATCCGCTCGAATGGCAGCCGCATATTCGCAACAAGGCGCGACGGGAAGTGCTGGCGAACCGCTTCCGCGACCCGAAAGACCCGTTCCGCATCGTCATTGTGCGCGACATGTGGCTCACCGGGTTCGACTGTCCAAGTCTGCATACCATGTACATCGACAAACCGATGCGGGGGCATGGCCTGATGCAGGCGATCGCGCGGGTGAACCGGGTATTCCGGGACAAGCCCGGCGGCCTGGTGGTGGACTACCTGGGGCTGGCCGACGAACTGAAACAGGCACTTGCCACCTACACCGAGGCCGGCGGCACGGGCAAGACCGCCCTCGACCAGGCCGAGGCGGTTGCGGTCATGCAGGAAAAGGTCGAGATCTGCCGGGGACTCCTCCACGGCTTCGACTGGAGCCCGTGGACCAACGGAACTCCACAGGATCGCCTCTCGCTGTTGCCGGCGGCCCAGGAGCACATTCTCGCGCAGAAGGACGGCAAGACGAGGTTTTTGCGGGCAGTTCGGGAACTGTCACAGGCTTTCGCCCTGGCGGTGCCACATTCCGACGCCCTTGCAATCCGTGACGAGGTCGGCTTCTATCAGGCTTTGCAAGCGGTACTCGCCAAGTCCACACCGGGCAAGGCGCGTTCAGACGAGAAAACCGAGCACGCGATCCGACAGATCCTTTCCAGGGCCATTGTCCCGGACGAGGTGGTGGACATTTTCGCCGCGGCGGGGCTCAAAAAACCGGACATTTCGATCCTCTCCGATGAATTTCTCGCCGAAGTTCGCGGCATGCCGCAACGCAACCTGGCCGTCGAACTGCTGCAGAAACTGCTGAAAGGCGAAATCCGTACCCGGCGGCGGCGCAACGTCGTGCAGGCGCGCTCTTTCGCGGAACTTCTGGAACAGGCCATCCGCAAATACCATAACCGCGCCATCGAAACCGCCCAGGTCATCGAAGAACTGATCCAATTGGCGAAAGAAATGCGGGAAGCCGGCAGGCGCGGCGAGGAGCTGGGTTTGTCGGATGACGAGGTGGCGTTCTACGACGCGCTGGAAACCAACGACAGCGCGGTACAGGTGCTGGGCGACGAAACACTGAAGACGATCGCGCGCGAGCTTGTCGCCACCGTCCGCCGCAACGTCACCATCGACTGGACCATCCGCGAAAATGTCCGGGCCCAGCTACGGGTCTACGTGAAACGCATCCTGCGCAAATACGGCTACCCGCCCGACAAGCAGGAAAAGGCAACACAGACGGTGCTGGAACAGGCGGAAGTGCTTTCGGCAGCCTGGGCCACTAGCTAACCCTCTCCTTCAGACTTCTCCCCGCAGCAGCTTCTCCAGGCAGTCGGGGCAGTAACCATGAGTGAATCTCATGTCGTGGTGGGTTCTGAAGTACTGCTCCACTTCCGACCAGGACTCCTGGTCGTCGCGGATCTTCTTGCAGACCGAGCAGATGGGCAGCACTTCCCACAGGCCGGACAGCTCGTCGATATCCTCCAGCGACAGCAGCACCAGCTCCTGCCCCTGGTGGCGAAAGGGGACGGCCGTCAGCAAAGTATAGAAGGCGACAACCTTTTCGCCGCGGCGAAATTCGAGCATGGCCCGACTGCGGCAGGTCTTTCCCTCGCGCCGCGCCCTTTTGACCGTTTCCCGGATAACACAGGTGCGGCAGCACTCGGCATGGCCGCAGCCGGGGGAATTGGGGTTGTAGTTGATGCAATTCAGCACGCCGGGCCGACTGGACAGCTCTTCCCGGCTGCCATCGACAACCTGGCTGGCGGACCGGTTGAAGGCCAGAACCTTCAGCTCGTCCGCCACCACCATCAGCATCGCCGGGCTGGCATCGAGCATCGCCTGCAGCAACCCTTCCCAGTTCCGGTCCCGACTATCCATTGACCATCTCCTTTGAGACACGGACAGGCCCCGAAAAAAACAGAAGGCAGCCGCAACCGATCCCCCAAGCGACTGCCCATGCACTTTCCGATTTTGGCTGAAACCTGAATCAGTGAGTTCATGCCGGATGGCAAGTGCAAGCGCCTGACCTGAATGGGCTTTTCAAAAATCGTCAGGCCACCCATAGATTCGCCGGCGATTTCTGGAAACTTCAGGCAGGTCAATTGAGGTGTGGCTATCCGCCGGCGATGGCTCACTGATTCTGGTGAGAGCCCCTCCGGCCCTTCGCAGCCCTCTTCAGACGCTCACTTGTCTGGGCATCGAAGATGTCATCCCTGCAAAACGGAAAGGACGGGAACCTCACCTTTTTATTGATTTTACCATTTTACGCCGGGCATGGCGGTTAGAAGATATTTAGGCATTCACCCGTCCAGCGGACTGCAGGCGGACAAGAAGATCCGGCACCTCACCCAGACCGACCGTTCAGGATCAAACCGACCGTGATCGACGAAAGATTGACATGCCCTAAGAAGTTTTCTAGTCTGACAAACAGCTTTCTACAGCACGCCGGGGAATCCAGGAGGGGGGATATCCACGCACCACCAGCATCAAGCCGCCAGCCGGCCTCTCCTTTCCTTTAATTTTCGATAGCCATAGCCGTTTTATAGGCATTTTACAGGCTGTTCCAGCATATCCGATAACACGGAATCTTTTGTATCCGATATAAAAGATTTCGCCTATTCCCTGTTATCTTTCGGAGAATGAAAATGCTAGATCAAATTGAGCAGTGGATTGACCAGACAAACTCTGCGTTTCTAGCACGGAGAGTCTGCTGTGATCGTTTTTCCAAAGTTTTCGAAGGATTCTATTCAGTTTCATTTCTCAACAATGCCTTTTTTGTGGTTGTCGACAAAATTCCAAAACCTGCCTTCCCCGAACTGCGGGAAATGGGGCTGGATGATTTTATAGACATGGATATTACCGGCATCACCTATAAAAATACTTATTACATTCTCCCCCACGTTATTAACAACATAAGGCTTCATTTTCACGAACTTGTTCACGTAGCACAGTGGAAAAAGTTAGGCACCAGAGGCTTCATTGAACGCTATATACGTGAAATACAAAATTACGGTTATGATAAAGCACCGCTGGAAACAGTTGCATACTTTCTAGATAACCACTTTGTTAACATCGGTAAAAAGTTCGATATTCCGAGTTTCATTTCGGAAAAAATATAACAACTCAATCAACCGAACTGTAGTACCAGGGGCGGTTTTCGAAAAGGGCCCTGCTAGTTTGAGTCAGTACGTCGCAGCCGGTTAACCTAGATCCGTTAGAGGGGGCCCAAATGGATTCATCGACAGTCATCCTACTGGCAGCAGATACAATCTTGCTGCTCCACGTGCTATTCGTTGCCTTTGTTGTGATTGGCCTGGTGCTTATATTTGTCGGTAAAGCTCGTGCATGGTCCTGGATCCGCAATCCCTGGTTTCGGTTAATACATCTTGTAGCAATTGGAGTGGTCGTCATTCAGTCGTTGATCGGCGTTATATGCCCGCTCACTACAATTGAAATGGAACTACGTTCACGGGTCGGTGATACCGTATATTCCGGTTCTTTCATATCACACTGGCTGGAAAATATTTTGTACTATCAACTTCCACCATGGGTCTTTGTCGTTTGTTATATGACATTCGGTGCTGTAGTCTGTGCCAGCTGGTTCTGGATCCGTCCGCGAGGTTTCAGAAAATCCAAAAGTCACCACGCCCCCTAACACTTATCAGCCACCCGGCCGTCAGGAGTAAAAAAAGTCCGTTAACGCAAAAGAGCAGCCCTTTTCGTTCGTTGACAAGCGACTGATTGTACAGAGATAGTTATCATCCGACACTTCCGCCCCTGGCGGGATGACGAACTTCCGCAGCCTCTTTAGTTCGTACCGCTCTTTGGCGTTTCGCCCGCTACCGCTTTCCCCAGACCTTCTGCAGGTACTCGTCGCGCCCCGAGCCGCTGCGATAGAAATAGTAGCGCAGGGGGCTCTTGCGATAGTAGTCCTGGTGGTACTCCTCGGCCCGGTAGAAGGTCGAGGCAGGCATAATTTCGGTAACGATCGGTTTTTCGAAACGGCCGCTGGCAGCCAGGCGCACCTTCGAGGCCTCGGCCAGGCGTTTCTGTTCTTCATTGTGATAGAAGATGGCGCTGCGGTACTGGTCGCCGCGATCGACGAACTGGCCGCCGGCGTCGGTCGGATCGATGTTCATCCAGAAGACCTCGAGCAGCCGCTCGTAACCGATCCACTCCGGATCGAAGCTTATCTGCACCGCCTCGGCATGGCCGGTGCCGCCGGCCGACACCTCGCGGTAGGTCGGATTCTTCACGTGACCGCCGGTGTAGCCGGAGATGACCGCGATCACGCCGTCGAGCTTTTCGAACGGATGCTCCATGCACCAGAAACAGCCGCCGGCGAAGGTCGCCACCGCCACGTCCTTTCCTTTCATCGGCGCCCCGCTCTCCGCCGCCAGGGCCGGCGGCGAGAACGCCAGCAGCAGCAAGGCGAGTCGCAAGATGTTCTTCATGGTCGCTCCTTCGGCGCCTGCCCCCCGGTCGGCGCTCTTTGTTCCACTTTATCACCTTCGGCTTGTGCATGCGGTTAGAACGTGCTAAAGAGCAGGCATGGCCGCCCTGACACCGACCACAACCCCTGACACGCCTCCCGTTCCCGACGGCCGTACAACCCCCGTCCGGCTCTGGCTGCTGATCTTCTTCGCCGTGCTGTTCTGGTCGGGCTGGCATCCCTACGATCGCTACATCTGGGTGCTGGAAGCGGCGCCGGCGATCTTCGGCCTGCTCCTGATCGCCCTGACCCGCCGCCGCTTTCCTCTTACCCCTCTGGTCTACTGGCTGATACTTGCGCACGCCATCATCCTGATGGTGGGCAGCAAATACACTTACGCCCGGGTTCCGCTGTTCGACTGGCTGAAAGACGTCCTGGAGCTGGGGCGCAACCACTACGACAAAGTCGGCCACTTAGTCCAGGGCTTCGTTCCGGCCCTCATCGCCCGCGAAATCCTGTTGCGCCTGTCGCCGCTGCGCCGCGGCGGCTGGCTCTTCTTTCTGGTGACGACGGTCTGTCTGGCGTTCAGCGCCTTCTACGAGCTGATCGAATGGTGGGTAGCCGAACTGTCCGGCACCGCCGCCACGGCATTTCTCGGCACCCAGGGCTACGCCTGGGACACCCAGTCGGACATGCTGCTGGCCCTGATCGGCGCCATCCTCGGCCAGCTGCTGCTCGCCCGCTGCCAGGACCGACAGCTCGGCCTGGAACCGCCGCGGCAGCCGGCAACAAAAACGGACGGCCGGACCGGACCGGACGCCGGCGTCCTGATCCGGCGCGCCGGACCGGACGACTGGCAGGCGGTTGTCGCCATCTACAACCAGGCGGTGGAAGAGCAATTCTGCACCGCCGACACCGAACCGGCCAGCGTGGAGAGCCGCCGCCTCTGGCTGGAAACCCACCTCGACAGACGCTATCCCATTCTGCTGGCCGAAGCCGACGGCCGCGTCCTCGGCTGGTGCAGCCTCAGTCCCTGGCGACCGGGACGCCGGGCGCTGGCGGGCGTCGCCGAGGTCAGCTACTATCTCGACCGCTCGGCTCGCGGAAGGGGGCTGGCCTCCCGGCTGCTCACCGAAGCCATGCGCCAGGCCCGCAACCTCGAATTTCACACCCTGATCGCCATTCTGATGGACGTCAACCAGCCGAGCCAGCGCCTGCTGGAGAAACACGGCTTTGAGCCCTGGGGACAGCTGCCGCAGGTTGCCGTCTGGCCGGACGGCTCCCGCTGCGGACAGCTCATCTACGGACGCAGGCTTTCACCGGACTCCTGACTGCGGCCGGCAGGGAATCTGTTAAGCCGGAATCAGGATGAAGACAGACAAAGGAGATGAAGACAGACAAAGGAGGAGTGCCGTGAAACGATCGCTGTCGACCCTGCTGGCGTTGCTGGTCCTGCTCCCCTTCGCCGCCCGGGCCGGTGACGAGCTTCCGCCGCCCGAGATCGAGGTGCGCGGCACGGCGGCGCTGGAGACCACTCCCCAAAGACTGGCGGCGACGGCTCCGCCGGTGACCGCGCCGCAACAGCTGCAGGTCAGGGCCGAGGTCCGCCTGGTCTACGCCATCGGCAACCGCTGAGGCGGCTCATTCAAGGGCCTTTTCGGTCTTGTGGATCATGCTCTTTTTGGCATCGATGCCGGTATCCAGCCCCTTGCCGAGATACTGGACGATGAGAAAGACGCCGGCGACAAAGAGCAGCAGGCCAAGCAGCTGAAAGAGCAGCTTGCGGCGAAAGAAGAAGAGCAACAGCAGCAACCCGCCGCCGACGGCGACGGGAAGGGGCCAGCGCTGCCAGAGCGCCAGCGCCTGGTCGAGCATGACCTGAAAATCCACTTTCCTCTCCTCCTTCCCCTCCGCTCTCAGGCCGGCTCGGACAGCCGGACCAGGATGCCGCCGACAAAGCGCGGATCGAGGTCCGCCGGATCGATGTTGCAGAATTCCTCATCCCAGACCGCCAGGCACCAGTCGGCGAAGGCTCCGCCCCCCGCCAGTTCGGATTCGAACCTCTCCACCAGCCGGCGGCGCAGCTCGGGATCGAGCTCGCCGTCGCGGCTGATCAGCCCGTGCAGGGTGGCGAGCTCGGCCGCCGGCAGCGGCAGCGGCAGAAAATCACCGCCCAGCAACTGGTTGGCCAGCGCCGTCAGAAAGAAGACTGACAGGGAAATCTGGCTGGCGTCGTCGATCTGACAGCCGTCCAGATCGAGTTCGTCGGGCGGTGGCAGTTCGAAGGGAAGAACCTCCTCGAACAGGCGACGCTGCCCCTCCAGCCGCTCGAGACATTCCTCGACCTGCCGCAGCTCGGCCAGGCGGGCGAAAGGCCGGAAGCCGCCGCGGCCGGCCTCGATCGCTCCTTCCCAGCACTCCGGCCGCCGGCGACACAGGGCGTCGAGCAGGGCCCGGTAGGGGGCGTCGATGTAGGGGGCGATGCTGCTGGCGGCGAGGGCGCGGGCACGCCGCGCCAGCCGCAGCACCAGGCTATGACCGTGGCGGAAAAGATATTCGAGATAGCAGCCGTTGAAGAGGTGCGCCGCCTTTTCGACATCCTGCCCCGCCAGGGATTCCAGGGCCAGGTTGAGGGTGGCGTAGAGCCGCCGCAATCCGGCATCGACCTGGCGTGCATCACCGATGTCGATGCCGTCGGCCACGAACATCTTGTTCAGCAGGTAGGTCAGCTCCCAGGCTGTCTCCTGGTCGATGCCGCCGGCCAGCACCTCGGCCAGCAGATCCTTCGGGGTCACCCGCACCAGCAGGTAGCCGGGGGCCCGCACCTCGGGATCGAAAGCCATGGGCACGGTCCGCCGCCAGGCGTCCGGATCGGCCCTGTCGGGATCGAGCCAGGCGTAGATGACCTGCGCCTCGAACGGCTCGGGGAAGCCCTGGTCGAGCAGCCGGCCGTTGCGCCAGCGGAACACGTCCTCCTCCAGCGCCGATTCCGGCTCACCGCGCACCGTCTCCATCAGCCGCCAGTAGACGGCCGGATCGTGCCGGAAGAGGAGGTTGAGCAGATACCCGACCTGCTTGGCGGTTTCGCTGTCGCGGTATTCGATGCCGTAACCGCCGTCGCGGGCGATGAGGGCCTTGCGCTCCTCTTCGTCCTCGATATCGTCCGGGGTGTAGGTGACCCGGACCCACTTGCCGACCATCAGGGCCAGCAGCTCGAAATCCATGCCGGTCAATACCCTGAGAACCTGCTCGTCGCCGGCCTCGGCCAACGCCGCCAGCCAGGCCAGGGCATCCTTCCCGTTCAGCCGGTCCTGCGTCCAGCAGTCGAGATCGATCAGCCCGGTTACCTGCTCGGGAGTGGCCAGCGCCAGCAGCTCGGTCATGTCCTCAGGGCCGAGCTCACGGGCCAGCAGATAGATCTCCTGAAGCGGCAGCCGCTCGACAATGGCCGGCGCGTCGGCCGCATCGATGATCAGGTCGTACTTCCTCTTGCCGGAAGCCTCCTGTACCAGTGCCAGGCGCTCCTCGAACGGCAGCGCGTTGTACTCCTTCGCCGTCAGGCGGGACGGTTTGCGCAACAGGGCGAGATGCCCCACCCGCCGCGTGGTTTCGTTCTTGCCGGTCATGAATCTCCTGTCATCCTTGGCAGGGCATGAAATTCGTGACAGGGCGTGGAAAAGCGATGAGGGCAGGCCATAGCTTTTCGACGTCCTGTTCGTCGATGAGGCAATCTAATGCAGGGGGAATGCGAGGTCAAGCACCCGGCCGCCGTTTTCCTGCTATAATCACCCCGTCACCCTGAAACGTTTACTTTCCGAACCGGCCATGACGCGATCCATCCAGCTTTTGCTGTTTCTGCTTCTACTTGTGCCCCCGACGGCGTCGGCCATGGACATGCGCCAGCTCATCCGCGAGGTCGAGGACCAGTACATGGGCGTTTCCTCCGAGGCGATCATGGTCATGCAGGTGCGGACCGCGCACTGGACCCGCACCACCGAGATGCACGCCTGGTCCCTCGGCCGCGACCATTTCCTGGTGCGCATTCTGGCGCCGGCGAAAGAGCGCGACGTGGCGACCCTGAAGATCGGACGGGAGGTCTGGAACTACCTGCCGAAGGTCGACCGCACCATCCGCATCCCGCCGTCGATGATGGGCGGCTCGTGGATGGGCAGCCACATCACCAACAACGACCTAGTCAAGGCGGCGCACATCGACGAGGACTACGATTTTCGCCTGCTGGCCGAAGACGCGCAGACCTGGACCATCGAGGGCCTGCCGAAGCCAAACGCCGCGGTCATCTGGGGCCGGATCGTCTATCGGGTGGAGAAGAAACGCCGGGTGCCGGTACAGATCGACTATTTCGACGAAGAAGGCGTCAGGGTCCGCAGCATCGGCTTCGACCGGGTCACCAAGATCGGCAACCGTCAGATTCCCCTGCGCATGCGGGTACAACCCCTCGACCAACCGGACGAACAGACCGTCCTCGAATACCGCAAGCTGCGTTTCGACGTCGACATCGACCGCACCTTCTTCTCCCGCCGGCAGCTCAGAATGCCCTGACCCATGCTGCTGGCCACCGCCTACCGCAATCTCTGGCGCAACCGCCGCCGCACCCAGCTGACCCTGTCGGCCATGATTCTCAGCTCGTCACTGCTGATCCTCGCCCTGGGCATCTTTTCCGGCATGCTGGACGACATGCTCGCCTCGGCCACCGAGCAGTACCACGGTCATGTCGTCATCTCGGCCCGGGGCTACCAGGACAGTCACGATCTCTACGCCACCCTCGACCCCGTCCCCCTGCTCGAAATTCTGCGCCGACGACCGGAGATTCTCGGCTTCTCTCCGCGCCTGCGCGGCTTCGGCCTGGCTTCCGGCGCCAAAGCCAGCCGGCCGGTCGAACTGCTCGGCGTCGACCCGGGGGCCGAAGTGCGGGTCACCACCCTGTCGCACCAGCTCGAACAGGGCGCTCCCCTGAATGCCGGCGGCACCGGCCAGGCTCTCATCGGCAGGGGACTTGCGGAAAAGCTGGGTCTGAAAGTCGGCGACAGCCTGGTTCTGTTCACCCAGGCCGCCGACGGGTCGCTGGCCAACGACCTGCTGCGGATCACCGGCATCTTCGCCACCGGCGACAGCCGACGGGACAACAATCTCGTTCTCTGCCAGCTCGCCTGGCTGCAGAACTTCCTGGTTCTGCCCGGACGGGTGCACGAAATCTCCCTGCGCATCGCCGATCCGCTGGAAGCCGAAAAGACGGCGGCGGCACTGCGCACCCTGGTCGATCCGGAGCTCGAAATTCTCGACTGGGGCCGGCTGCTGCCGGAGATGCGCGAAGCCGTCGCCTCCTTCGACGTCAGCCGCATGATCATCGTGCTCATCCTCTACGCCGCCACCGCCCTCGGCATCCTCAACACCTTCTTCATGTCGGTGCTCGAGCGCAGCCGGGAATTCGGCATCCTCTCCGCCCTCGGCATGCGCCCGCGGCGTATCCTCTCGCTGATTCTGCTCGAGGCCGGCCTGCTGGGCCTGATCGGCCTCGCCGGCGGCACGGCGCTGGGCCTGCTGCTGACCTGGCCCATGGCCGCCGTCGGCATCGACCTTTCGGCAACCCTGACGGCGGTCACCTACGGCGGCGGCACCATCCTGCCCCGGCTGCACGCCGAGTTCGTCGCTGCCAATTTCTGGCTGCCGGCCCTGAGCCTGTTTCTGGTCAGCCTCGCCGCCGGGCTGCCTCCGGCCCGGCGCGCCGCCCGGCTGAAACCGGTGGAGGCGCTGCGTCATGACTGACCTGAAACGCGCTCCCCTGCTGCACCTGGCCTGGAAGAACATCTGGCGCAACCGCCGCCGCACCCTGATCACCCTGGCCGCGGTCGCCCTGAGCGTCACCCTGGTGCAGGCCTTTCACAACCTCTCGCACGGCGTCTACCGACAGATGATCGACAACGGCGTGCGGGCCGGCAGCGGCCATCTCGCCATCTACCACCGGGGCTATCTGCAATCCCGCGACGAACGCCTGCTCTGGTCCCCGAAAAGGCTGCCGGCCGATATCGCCGCCCTGCCCGGCGTGACCGCGGTGCTGCCGCGCATCTACCTGGCGGGGCTGGCCCAGTCGAGCCGCGAAAGCCGCGGCATCGTCCTGACCGGCGTCGATCCGGCCGCCGAACGGGCGGTCAATCCCTTTCTGAAACAGCGGATTGCCGGAGAGCCGTTCAGCCGGGCGGACAGCCGAAAGGTGATCATCGGCGAACGGCTGCTGCGTGAACTGAAGCTGAAACCGGGGCAGAAGCTGGTGATCACCGTGCAGCGGACCGACGGCGAGCTGGCCAGCGAACTCTTCCGCGTCGGTGCCGTGATCCGAACCGGCTTGCGGGAGATCGACGGCAGCCTGGTCATGGCCGGACGCGAACGGGTGGCGAACCTCGCCGGCCAACCGGGGACGATCCACGAACTGGCCGTCATTCTCGACACTGCCGAACGCGACCGGCAGGTCGCGCCGGCCGTCGCCAGCCTGCTCGAGGGCCGCAACGAACTCGGCCTGGTCCCCTGGGACCTGGCCATGCCGAATTTGGCCAACGCCATCAAGCTCGACTACGCCAGCCAGAAATTCATCTTTCTGATCATTCTGCTGATCGTGGCCATCGGCGTGGTCAACACCCAGCTGATGTCGGTCATGGAACGCCAGCGGGAATTCGGCGTCCTGCTCGCCATCGGCAGCAGCCCGGCGCGACTGCGAAGGCTGGTCCTGTTCGAGGGGCTGCTGCTCGGCGGTTTCGCCGGTCTGGTCGGCTCGCTGCTCGGGGCGCTGGCCACCCTCTATCTCGCAGAAATCGGCATCGACCTGCGCCGGTTTCTGCCGGAAAACCTCGAATTCGGCGGCGTCGTCTTCGACCCGGTGCTGCGCGCCACCTGGGATTTCGGCTACATGCTTCGCATCGCCGTCTACGTGGTCGTGCTGTCGCTGCTGGCGGGCCTCTACCCGGCCCACCGGGCCGGGCGAATCAGGCCGGCGGAGGCGATGAGGAAGGTTTGAAAAGGAGGGGGATGTCAAATCGGCGAAAGGCGAAGGGCTGATGGCCCTTTGCCGATTTCAGCCTGTTACTTGCAACCTGCAGCTTGCGGCTATATTCTACAGACCATGCCCCTGATCGAACTCGACAAGGTCGGCAAGACCTACCGCTCCGGCAACCGCAACGTTCCGGCCGTGGTCGATTTTTCGACCCGCATCGAGGCCGGCGAATTCACCGTGCTGGCCGGCCCGTCCGGCAGCGGCAAGACCACCCTGCTCAATCTGATCGGCTGTCTCGACCAGCCGACATCGGGACGGGTGCTCATCGACGGCCAGGACGTCGGCAGCCAGTCGACGGCGAAGCTCGCCGACTTCCGGCGCGATCACATCGGCTTCATCTTCCAGTCCTACAACCTGATTCCGGTGCTGACCGCGCTGGAAAACGCCGAATTCACCCTCATGCTGCAGGGCGTTTCCCCGGCGGAACGCCGACGGCGGGTGATGGAGATCTTCGAACGCCTCGGCATCGCCGGCCTGGAAAACCGTCGCCCGGACGATCTTTCCGGCGGCCAGCAGCAGCGAGTCGCCGTGGCGCGGGCCATCGCCGCCAGGCCATCGCTGGTTCTGGCCGACGAACCGACCGCCAACCTCGACTCCACCAACAGCCGCGAACTGCTGGAGCTGATGCGCCAGCTCAACCGGGAAGACGGCATGACCTTCGTCTTTTCTTCCCACGATCCGCAGGTCATTGAACGGGCACGGCGGGTCATCACCCTGCGCGACGGCCGTCTGATCGAGGACCGACGGCGGCCATGATCCGCGCGGCGGCGATCCTGCTGCTGTTTTTCGCCGTCGGCGGCACGAACGCCTTCGCGCAGCTGCAAGGCGTCGCCAAAGTCTTCGGCCTGCGGCAGCCGCACGCCGCCTCCGACCAGCTGCCGCAGGCGACCCTGCTCAGCGGCAGCCTGCGTCTGGGCACGACCCTGCGACCGACAACGGACTGGTCCCTGGAGCTGGCCGCCGAACACTTCCGCAGCTTTGCCTCTCCCCCGTTTCCGGCCGGCGATCCGACCGCCAACGCCAACCGGCGCCTCGACCTGGAAACCGCTCACGACACCAGCGGCCACGGCCGCGCCTACACCGCCGTCGACCGGCTGCGCCTGAACTGGGAAGGGACCGACAACGCCCTGAGTCTGGGCAGGCAGGCGATCGGCTTCGGCCGCATCGTCCTCTTCTCTCCCCTCGACGTTGTCGCGCCTTTCGCGCCGGATGTCATCGACAGCGAGTTTCGCCCCGGCGTCGATGCCATCCGCATCCGGCATTTTCTTCCTTCCGGCGACGACCTCGGGCTGCATCTGGTCTTCGGCCGGGAAGCACGCCTGAACAGCTATCTGGTATCGGGCAGCGGCCAGGTGGCGGGCATCGATCTGCTCGGACTCGCCGGCAGCCTGCGAGACCGTCCCATGGCCGGCGTCGGACTGGCGGGCGATCTCGGCGGTCTGGGCTGGCGGGTCGAAGCGAGTCTCTTTCGTGGCCGGCGGGTCGGACGCACCGGCGGCGACCCGAAAGAGACGTTCGGCCTGGCCGGGGTCGAACTCTGGTACCGCTTCGCCGGCGACCTGTCCCTGCTGGTCGACTATCTCTACAACGGGGCCGGAACCGGCAACCCGGAAGACTACCCCAGGGTCTATGCCTCCGCCCCCTTCGCCGAAGGGATGATCTTTCTCGCCGGCCACCACTACCTGCTGGCCGCTCCCGCCTGGCGGGCGCACCCCCTGGTCGAACTGCGCGGCCTGCTGATCTGGAACCTGGGCGACGCCTCCTGGCAGCTGCGTCCGCTGACGGTCCTCTCCCTGGCCGACAACCTGGAGCTGCAGCTCTTCTGGACCCTTTTCCGGGGCGAGAAGCCGCGCCAGGCCGCCCCACTGCCGGTGGCCGTCCCGCGCAGCGAATTCGGCCAGTTCGAAGACAGCGGTGGCCTGTTTCTGGCCTGGCATTTCTGACCTCCGCGCAAATTGTCACCGGGAGACGATTCAGGACCATTCCCGACCGGAACGCAGCCCGGCCCGTCCCTGGCCCGGTGGATTCAGCTCCGAGTCATTGTTCCTTGAAATAACAGGTATTTCGATTATTATCTGCATGCACCAGACACCGCCTTGCGGCTTTGCCCCGGCAACTGAAACGGCCCGTTTTTTGCTTGATCGAAGGAGATTCCAGCCGGTATTTGCTGCATCGTCTCGAACCGGCGTGCTCGTACCGATCAAGGAGTTTTTCACGCCGCTCACAGCAATTTTGTTCCAGGAGGTCCATCATGTTCCGTCAAGCCCTGCTTCTGCTCACCGGCAGCCTGCTGCTCTGCTCCCAAACCGCCCTGGCCGCGCAAACGGTCACCGCCGTCACGGTCGACACCGCACCGGTCGTGGACGGCCGGGCCGACGATCCGGCCTGGCGCGCCGCACCCGAGATCAAAATCCATGACCAGGTCGCGGATACCGACATCCGGCTGAAAAGCGTAACCTGCGGGGACATGATCTATTTCCTGGTCCGCTTCGCCGACGACCAGCCCAACGAGCTGCACAAGCCCTGGGTCTGGGACAGCGATCTCGAGGCCTACATGCTCGGTCCCCAGCGCGAGGACAGCTTCGTCTTCAAGTGGAACCTGGAAGACCACCCGGTCGACCTGTCCAACTTCTCCGATGACAACTACCGGGCGGACGTCTGGTACTGGAAGGCCAATCGCACCAATCCTGCCGGTTACGCCGACGACAAGCACCATGTCCTGTCGGTCAAGGCGGCCCCCAAGGCCAAGGCGATCACCAGCAAGTCCGGCACGCAGAAGTTCCTGCAACGGCTCGGCGACGAAGGAACCTCGACCACGAAAAAACGGATTCTGACCAGGTACGAGGGCGATATCCAGCCGCAGTACCAGATCCGCCAGCCGAACGGCAGCCGGGCCGACGTCAGGGCCAAGGGGATCTGGGCCGACGGCACCTGGACCATCGAATTCGCCCGCAAGCTGCAGACCGGTCATGCCGACGACGTCCAGTTCGACAAGGGCGGCAAGTACCTGTTCGGGGTTTCGATCTACGGTCTCTACGGCAAACCGGTCGACAAGAGCAAGCCGCACCTGTACGGCCAGGGGCGCATTTCCGAACCCCTGACCCTGGTCTTCAAGTAGGGGACGGCCCATGCGTTCCGGACTGTCACACCGGGCTATCCGCAACTTCGGTCTCGGCCTGCTCGTGATCATCATCATGGTGATGGTCGGCAGCGGCATCTACCAGGCCAGTACCATGGATCAGCGCCTGCAGACGCTGGAAACCTATCGCCAGCACCTGGAAAGCGCCGATGCCATCCTGACCGATTTTCTGGATATCCGCGGACAGATGACCTCGATGATCATCGAGGAACGGAGCGATCCAAAACTGCTGCTGACAGAAATCAAACAGCTGCAGGCGAAGATCGCCGAACTGCAGAAACAGCTTCCGGAAGACAAAAGCCGCAAACTGATCACCGACTTCGGCGAAAAGCTCGGCCGGTTCCGGGTCGCCGCCATCGCCTACCTGCAGGAGATGGCCCTGGGCACCAAGGGGGAAGGGATCCGGACCTGGGGCAACGTTCTGCTGCAGCTGGAGAAGGAAGCCCACCAGATCGGCGCCGAATTCAAGGCCTGGTTCCGGCAGCAGATCCGCGACCAGAACCGCATTATCCTGGCCAACGCCAACCGTAACCGGACCCTGGTCATCCTGTTCGGCGGCATCGGCGCCGTGGTCGCCGTGTTCATCGCCTTTCTGCTGCACAACGCCCTGGCCCGGCCGATCCGCGACCTGGTCCGTATCTCCGAAGCCGTGGCGGAAGGCGATCTCACCCGCGAAGTCAACCGTACCAGCGAGGACGAGCTCGGCCTGCTGGCGGATGCCATCGGCACCATGGTCGACAAGCTGCGCGGCACCGTCCGCAGTATCCAGCATTCGGCCCGGCAGGTCGGCAACACGGCCCGCGAACTCGATCGCTGCGCGACCCAGGTAAGCCAGGGAGCCGACGAACAGACCCGGGAAATCAGCACCGTCACTCACAAGGTCACGGAACTGGAAACCATCATCACCCAGATCAACGCCAAAGTCGTGAATCTCACCGATTCGCTCAACGAATCGAAGGTTTCCGCCGAAGAAATGGCCGCCAGCATCAAGGATGGCTCGCAACTTTCCGACCGGGTCGCCGAAGCGGTGCAGAGCATCTCCTCTTCCATGGCCCAGATGCACAGTCTCCTCGGCCAGAACCTGGAATTTCTGGATTACCTGGCCAGCTCGGCAGCACAGATGCGCAACACCGCCGAAGAACTGGCCGACAGCAGCGACCAGGTCGGCCGCCGCGCCGACGAATCTGCAATCCTGGCGGCCAGGGTCGCGGAAATGGCGGGCCAGGAGGGGTCCTGGGCTCTTGACCAGGTCGCCAGGGAAACCGCCCGGAACCGGGAAGAAATCATCAGCTACCGGTCCCTGATCCATTCTCTGGGGAAGAAATCGAGCAGCATTGGCGACATCCTCGCCATGATCCGCTCGGTCGCCGAGCGGACCAACCTCCTCGCCCTCAATGCCGCCATCATCGCCGCCCAGGCCGGGGAACACGGCCGCAGCTTCGCCGTGGTCGCCGACGAAATCCGCAATCTTTCCGAAACCACCACCGGGCAGATCAACCAGATCGAGCAGGTGATCGAGGGAGTCCAGAACGAACTCGGCACCGCCGTCAGCATGATCGAACGGGTCATCGAAGGCGCTGACGCGAGCATTTCCGCGGTCGATCAGGCCCGCCAGACCATCGCCGAAATCGTCGACAGTTCCGGGCAGGCCGGCCGGATGGCCCGGGAAATCGCGGAAGCCGCGGCCGCCCAGCGGTCCAGCAGCCAGAACATCCGCCTGGAAATCTCCCGCAACAGCGACCAGGTGCGGGAAATCAAGGAGATGATCGCCGAACAGAAAAAGGGCAGCGACCAGATCGTCGCCGCGACCGAAGAACTCAGGGAGATCGCCGAGTGGCTCAAGGCCGGCACCCGGGAACAGGCCGAAGGCAGCGCCATCATTTCCCGGACCCTGAACGAAACCTACGAGTTCTCGAGGGAGATCGCCTCCGCCATGGACCAGGAACGGGCCGCGAGCAAGGCGATGGTCGAATCGTTGCAGAGTATCTCCGACATTGCCAAAACCAACCTGAACGCCATGAAAACCCTCGGCAACAACGTCGACCAGTTGCGTGGTCTGGCCGACCAGCTGCTCCCCGAGGTCAGCCGCTTCCTGCTGCCGGAGGAAACGACCGACCAGAGAGCAAAAGAAGACCGCCCCGACAGATCGCAGGGGCCCGAAGCCCCCGTTTCCCAGCCGGCCTGAAAGCGCCGGCTCCGCTAGCGAGAAGGTTCTGCCGGAGGGGCGAAACGTTCCGTCCGGGGATGAAAAGCCTTCCAGACGAACCAGTAGGTTATCAGGTGCGGCAACGGCCGGCCATCCCGGTCGCGCACCTGCAGCTGGTCCGTGGCTCCATCGTAGTTCAGAGTCAGGGTTCCCGGCACCGACGTGTCGACCAGGCGGCCCCGCCGTTTGAGCCAGTCAAGCGGATAAGCGCGACTGACTCCCTCAAGCTCGATCCCGACCACCAGTTCCTTGTCCTCTTCTCCCGGACCGGCACTCAGAAAACCGAACAGGCCGCTGCGCCGGCGGTAGTAATCCTCGTAGGGATCCCGGCTGTAGTCCCGGTCGTAACCGGTCGCGGTAGTCAGAACCAGCGTCCCGGGGTGCTGACGGCGCCATTTGTCCCAACGGGTCAGGGTCGAAGGCAGGACTTCCAGACGGCTGCCCAGCCGCGGGCCGGTCACCGCCTCGCTGAGGATCTGCGACCAGAGCGATTCGCTCTGATGGTCGTACATCAGCACATTGCTTCGGTACAGCAGACCGGATACCCCGAAGGTCAGTTCCTCGGCTCCGATCCTGCGGGAGTACACGACCCCCGAATAGGCCAGCGGTCACCAGGAGACCAGGACCGGCAGGCCGCCGAATCGATCGTTGACCAGTTCATGCCAGGAAAGGATGCGGGTCGGATAGGCCTTGGCGACCCCGTTGAGTTCCACCCCCAGAACCAGATCGTCGGGGCGCATGAAGGGAACCTGGCCCGCGAGGGCGAATTGCGGTTCCAGCAGGGCCGGAATCCCGTCTCTGGGCGGTCCCCCGGAAAGAATTTCCTCGGTATTGATGCTCGACCGGGAAAGGTCCCAGGCCGCCAAGGCCAGGCCTGGCCAGAGCAGCAGCGCCAGCAGCATCAGGCGCATGACGTGCCCTTTTCTCCTCCCGGTCCGATATTGAAAAGCCCGGCCAGGCGGTTTCCGCACTGCCGACAGCAGCCGTTGTCGAGCCGCAGCGAAACCACCTGGAAACCACGCCGCTTGATAACCTTCCGGCCGCAACCGGCACAGTAGGTATGCCCTCCTTCGGGATCATGCACGTTGCCGGTATAGACATGCCGCAGACCGGCATCCAGGCCGAACTGGCGGGCACGGCACAGAATCTCGGGTGACGTCGGGGGCGCGTCGAGCAGCCGGTAGGTCGGATAGAAGGCGGTGACATGCCAGGGAACCTCGGGGCCGAGTTCATCGGCGATGAAGCCGGCGATGCCCTTCAGTTGCCCGTCATCGTCGTTGATCCCCGGAATGATCAGAGTGGTCACTTCGAGCCAGATGCCGAGCCGCCGGTAGTCGCGCATGGTCGCCAGCACACCGTCAAGGGAGGCCCCGGTCAGTTTCCGGTAGACATCGTCGCGAAAGCCCTTCAGGTCGATGTTGGCGGCATCCAGCCAGGGGGCGATCGCCTCCAGCGGCGCGGTTTCGATATAGCCGTTGCTGACGAAGATGTTGCGCAGGCCGGCCCGGCGGGCGAGAACGGCCGTGTCGAAAGCATACTCGTAATAAATGGTCGGTTCGGTGTAGGTGTAGGCGATGCTGCGGCAGCCGGCGGCCCTGGCGCGCCGCACCACCTCGGCGGGAGTCAGCCTTTCACCGGCGACCTGCCCCCGCTCACTCGGCCATTGCGAAATCTGGTAATTCTGGCAGTGCAGGCAGCGGAAATTGCAGCCGACGGTGGCGATGGAAAAACTCAGGGAGCCGGGTTCGACATGATAGAGGGGTTTTTTCTCGATCGGATCGACCGCCTCGGTAATGCTGCGGCCGTAAACACGGGTGTAGAGGGTGCCGTCGTGGTTTTCCCGCACGCCACACAGTCCGACCCGCCCCGGCGCAATGCGGCAGTGAAACCGGCAGAGCCGACAACGGACATCGCCGTTTTCGCCCTGTTCCCAGAACCGCGCTTCGTGCATGACCCACCTCCCCTGTTCGTTTTCTGTTCTCAGTATAACAGGACTCAGGAAACAAGAATCGAGAATCACGAATCGCGAAACGAAAGCCCCCTATGCCGCAGCCGGAGCGAGACGAAGAGGCAAGGGAAATGCGGGTGCCTTCACTCCGGCAGACTGTTTCGGCGGCCTTGAAAACTCAGCTGTCGCCTCGGGCATTCATGGCCTTTTTCCCGGAACAGTCCGCCTCCATTCAGTGGCTTCCACGCGAAGGGGAAACCCGGTCTTTCAATCTTTCCGGCAAAACCGTTCCAGGGCAGTCGAGAAGGACGCAGATATGCAAGGCTTGTGAAGGATGAGCAGGCGTAGCGGTTGCTACGTCGAGGATTTAAGACTGAGCGTAACGCGGCAGATGCGCCCTTATCGGCCGCCCTAGAAGACAAAGCGTCGCATGCTGACGTTGAGCAGCATCCCCACCCCCACCATCGTCGTCACCATGCTGGTGCCGCCATACGAAAAGAGCGGCAGCGGCACGCCGACCACCGGCAGCAGGCCGATAACCATACCGAGATTGACCACGATGTGCCAGAAGAGCATGGCGGTGACGCCGACGGCGAGATAGCTGCCGAAGCGGTCGGCGGCCCGCCGGGCGATGTAAAGCCCCCAGAGCACCAGCAGCAGATAGAGGCCGATGAGCAGCAGGCAGCCGGTAAAACCCCATTCCTCGGCGAAGACCGAAAAGGCGAAATCGGTGTGCCGCTCGGGCAGAAAGGAGAGCCGCGACTGGGTTCCCTGCATGAATCCCTTGCCGAAGAATTCACCGCTGCCGACGGCGATTTTCGACTGGATGATGTGATAGCCGGCGCCAAGGGGGTCGTGTTCGGGGTCGAGAAAGGTCATGATGCGCTGGCGCTGGTAGTCGTGCAGCAGATACCAGCCGCCCCAGCATCCGAGCATGCCGCTCAGGGTCAGAAAGAGCAGGGTCTGCCGCCGGATGCCGGCGACCAGGGCCATGCTCAGGCCGATAAAGAGGATCAGCAGGGCGGTGCCGAGATCGGGCTGCCTGGCGACCAGCAGCACCGGAATGCCGAGCAGCAGAAAGGGACCTCCCAGCTCCTTCAGGCTGAAACCGCCATAGGGGGCGTTCTCGCTGAAATAGCGGGCCAGGGCCATGATGATGACCAGCTTCATCACCTCGCTGGGCTGCAGGTTGAAAAAGCCGAGATCGATCCAGCGAGTGGCCCCCATGATCGTCTTGCCGATCACGAAGACGGCGACCAGCAGCAGGATGTTGGCGGCATAGAAGAAAAAGCTCAGGTGGATCAGCCGCCGGTAATCGAACAGGCAGAGCGCCAGCGCCAGCGTCACCCCGAACCCGAGCCAGGCGATCTGTCGCAGGTAGACGCCGCCGACCCGCGCTTCCCAGGCGCTGGTGGCGCTGTAGAGGTTGCCGATGCCGATGGCGGCGATCAGCAGCACCAGAATCAGCAGCAGCCAGTCGAAATGGGTCAGCAATCGCCGATCGAACATGCTCAGTCTCCGAGATAGCCGGGATTTTCCATCTCCTCGCCGTCGGCGAGATGGAAATAGCTGCGAAAGATCGCCCGGGCGATGGGAGCGGCAGCGGTCGATCCGTGGCGTCCGTGCTCGACCACCACCGCCACGGCGATCCGCGGCTCGTCCGCCGGCGCGTAGCCGACGAAGAGGGCATGATCCCGGAAACGCCAGGGGGTCCGGTCGCGATCTTTCTCCCGCTCTTCCTCCTCGTTCGACTTGCGTCGGACGACCTGCGAGGTTCCGGTCTTGCCGGCGACCTCGATCTGCCGCAGCCGGGTGGCCCAGCCGGTGCCGTGCGGCTCGTTGACCACCGCGACCAGTCCCCGGCGCACCGCCTGCAGCGCCCGCGCGCCAAGGTCAACCTGCCTGACAACGTCGGTTTCGCGCCTGAAGACCGCCTCGCCGTCCATGGTTTCGATCCGGTAGACCAGTTCCGGCCGCAACACCTTGCCGCCGTTGGCGATGGCCGCCGTCATCACCGCCAGCTGCACCGGCGTGGCCAGCACATAGCCCTGTCCGATGGCGGCGATGACCGTCTCGCCGTCGTACCAGCGCTGACCGAACCGCTTCCGTTTCCACTCACGCGTCGGAATCAGTCCGCGCTTCTCGCCGCTCAGTCCGATGCCGGTCGGCGCGCCGAGTCCGAGATCGAAAGCCATTTTCGACAGCCGGTCGATCCCCAGCTCGAGGGCCACCCTGTAGAACCAGACATCGCACGATTCACGCAACGCCTTTTTCAGGTCGGTCGGTCCATGCCCCTTCTTTTTCCAGCAGCGGAAGACCCGGTCGCCGAGCTCGATCTCCCCCTCGCAGTCGATGGTGGTCCCCGGCGTGGCGATGCCGGCCTGCAGGGCAGCCAGCGCGGTGACAATCTTGAAGGTCGAACCGGGGGGATAGAGGCCGCTGATCGCCTTGTTCTGCAGAGGCCGCCGCGGATCATCGACCAGCCGCTTCCATTCCTCGACCGAAATGCCGCGCGCGAACTGGGCAGGGTCGAAGGCAGGCCGGTTGACGAAGGCGAGCACCTCTCCCGTTCTGACATCGATGGCCACCGCCGCCCCCGATTCCTCGCCGAAGGCCTTCTCCGCCGCACGCTGCAGATCCCGGTCGATGGTCAGAAAGACCCGATGCCCGGGTTGCGGCTCCCTGGTCTGCAGAATGCGCATCCGCTTGCCGCGGACGTCAACTTCCAGCAGCCGCTCGCCGTCGATGCCGCGCAGGTAGGGTTCGAGCTCCTTTTCCAGCCCCCGCTTGCCGACGAAATCGCCGGGGCGATATCCCCTGTCCGCCAGAGAGTCCAGTTCTTTTTCGGTCACCTCGCCGACGTAACCGAACAGGTGGGCGGCCAGGTCGCCTTCCGGATAGGCGCGCACCGGATGAACCTCGACCAGCACCCCGGGCATTTCACCCGAATGTTCCTGGATCTGCTCCATGATGTCGCGCGACACGTCGTCAGCCAGGCGGACCGGACGGTAGGGAGGCAACCGCAACCCCTCGCGCCAACGGCGAAGCAGCTCCTCGACCGGCAGATGCAGATAGCCGGACAGATTCTCCAGCAGTTGTTGCGAATCGGTCACATCCTGCCGCAGAACCGAAATGGCGAAAGCGGGACGATTGTCGATCAGCATCCGTCCGTAGCGGTCGAGCACCGGCCCGCGCGAGGCCGGAATCGACAGGTAGCGGATGCGGTTCTTCTCCGAAAGCTGCCGGTAACGGTCGCCGCTGATGACCTGCAGATACCAGAGCCGGGCCAGCAGCAGAGAAAAGACCAGGAGCGCCGCCACCGCCAGGTAGAGCAGCCGCCTGGGATGTACCGGGTCGGCGTCCCAGCCGGTGTTAAGGCCCATATCTCTTCTCCAGCCGTTTCAGTCCGGGCAGGCCGCGCCCCGGAGCCAGCCGCAGCCGCAGCCGGGGTACCAGACGCAACATCCCCCAGGTTGCCAGCAGGTTCAGCACCAGTTGCGGAACGAAAGTGGGAAGGACTTCGAGCCAGAGTCCGGCGACATCGGCGAAGGGACCGAGAAAGACCAGCAGCCCCCCCTGTACCAGGGTTCCGCAGGCGACGAGAAAGTAGAGCAGCAGCTCGTTTTCGGCGTTGAAGTGACGGGATATCAGCAGCACCAGGTAGTAGACCGACAGCAGGATGGCGGCGTTCAGGCCGAGCTGCGCCCCCGCCAGGGCGTCGAGGCAGCTGCCAATGAAGAGCACCAGCAGTCCGCCGGTCACGGCATTTTCTGTCAGGCCGACATAGACCGTCAGCACCAGCAGCAGGTCGGGTTTGACCTGCCAGCCGGTCACTCCCGGCCAGAGCGCAGTCTCGACCAGGGCGAAAACCCCCGCCAGCAGCAGCAGACCGGCCACGCGCGTCATTTCGGCGGCTCCAGCAGAACGAGAACTTCTTCCAGGCGGGAGAAATCGACGCTCGGTTCGACCGCCACTCCCTGGAACAGGCCGTAATCGCCGCGGCTGATTTCGGAAACCATGCCGACCATCAGCCCCTTGGGGAAGATGCCGCCCATGCCCGAGGTGACGACCGGATCGCCGACGCTGATCTGGTCGTTGCGCAGGGCGAAATCGAGAACCAGCCGCTGGGCGCGGCCGCGACAGATGGCCCGGCTGCGGGTCGGCTGCACCAGCACGGCGACCGCCGAGGAGGCGTCGGTGACCAGCAGCACCCGCGAAGCGTGCGGCGCGACCTGGAAGGTGCGACCGACGATCCCCTCGGGCACCACCACCGGCAGCCCTTCGCGTACCCCGTCGCTGGCCCCCTTGTCGATCACCACGGTCCGGAACCAGCTCGAGGCATCCTCGCCGATCACCTGCGCCGGCAGCACCGGCCGCGTCACCTCCTGCCTCAAATCGAGCAGCCGTCGCAACCGTTCGTTGGCCAGCCGCACCTCGGCGAGATCGGCCAAAGCCGAGCGCAGGCGGCGGTTTTCCCGCCTCAACCGCTCGTTCTGTTCGGCGGTGTCGACCAGCCAGAGGTACCGGTTCCAGGTTTCGGCGACCGTTTCCACCGAAACATCGATCATCCGCTGAAACGGCGCCGTCAGTTGCAACAGGCCGCGATGAAAGAGGCTAAGGTTCTGTCGATGCCGCAACTGGTAGGAATAGAAGAGGAGCGAAGCCAGAAGGAGACTGCCGGCCAGCAGGTGTATCCGGTACTTGCGAAAGAAATCGAGCATAGACTCCGGCCCGTGACGACAGGAGGAATCGTCTCCCCCGGCTTGCCGGAGCGGTGCGGTGACGCGCCGGCAAACCGGACCGGGGACGGCGATATCAGGAGGTGACGGTCACCCGCCGCAACAGTTCGAGCTCGTCCAGCACCTTGCCCGAACCGAGCACCACGCAGGAAAGGGGATCTTCGGCCTGCACCACCGGCAGGCCGGTCTCCTGGTGCAGCAGCTTGTCGAGGTTGCGCAGGATGGCGCCGCCGCCGGCCAGGACGATCCCCTTGTCGACGATGTCGGCCGCCAATTCCGGCGGGGTGCGCTCCAGGGCGATGCGCACCGCCTCGACGATGGAGTTGATCGGCTCGGACATGGCGTCCCGCACCTCGCCTGCGCTGATGGTCATGGTCTTGGGAATGCCGCTGACCAGATCGCGGCCCTTGACCTCCATCCTCTTTTCATCGTCGTCGGGATAGGCACTGCCGATCTCGATCTTGATCTGCTCCGCCGTCCGTTCACCGATCAGCAGGTTGTACTTGCGCTTCATGTGCTGCACGATGGCCTCGTCCAGCTTGTCGCCGCCGACCCGCACGCTCTTGGCGTAGACGATGCCGGCCAGGGAGATCACCGCCACCTCGGTCGTGCCGCCGCCGATGTCGACGATCATGTTGCCCGAAGCCTCGGTGATGGGCAGACCGGCGCCGATGGCCGCGGCCATCGGCTCCTCGATCAGGTAGACTTCGCGCGCACCGGCCGATTCGGCCGACTCCCGGACCGCCCGCTTCTCCACCTGGGTGATGCCGGAAGGGACGCAGATGACGATCCGCGGCCGCACCAGGGTCTTGCGGTTGTGCACCTTGCGGATGAAATAGCGCAGCATCTCCTCGGTGATGTCGAAGTCGGCGATGACCCCGTCCTTCATCGGCCGGATGGCGATGATCGAACCCGGCGTGCGGCCGAGCATCTTCTTCGCCTCCATGCCGACGGCGAGAACCTTCTTCTGTCCCATCTGATCCTTCTGCACCGCCACCACGGACGGTTCGCTGACGACAATCCCCTGCCCCTTGAGATAGACCAGGGTGTTGGCGGTGCCGAGATCGATGGCCAGGTCGTTGGAAAACATGCCCCAGATGGCGTCGAACAACTTGAACATTGTGTGTGGTCTCCTTTGCTTTTGCGGTCGGTGACAAAGGGCCGCAAAATGACTGTTCACATTACCAAAATCCCCCCCCCATTTCAAGGACGAAAAGGGAACAAAGCTGTTGCATTTACCCCCCCGATTGACTAACATGCCAGCCTGCTTCAAAACCCGGCCCGAAGCCGTCAAGGAGAACATCCGACCATGCTCGACATCGTCCGCACCAAGCAGAAATCGCTTCTGATCAAGCTGGCCTTCGCCATCATCATTCTCAGCTTCGTCATCGGCTATGCCATGCTGACCTCGCCGAAGGGCAACGGCCGGGACGATGGTCCGGCGGCCGTAGTCAACGGCAGCGAAATCAGCATGGACGACTTCCGGCAGGCCTACGGCAATCTCTACCGCTTCTACCAGAACATCTACCAGGAGCGTTTCACCCCGGCGCTGGAAAAGCAGCTCAATCTCGAACAGCAGGCCTTCAACCAGCTGGTCGACCGGGCCCTGCTGCTGCAGGAGGCCGAGCGGCTCGACATCTCCGTTACCAAACAGGAAGTGGTCGACGCCATCGCCGCCATCCCGGCCTTCCAGGTCAACGGCGTCTTCAACAAGCAGCAGTACCTGCAGGTGCTCGGCTACCAGCGGCTGACACCGGACCAGTTCGAGGCGATGCAGCGTCAGGACCTGCTGGTGGAGAAGGTGCGCCGGCACCTGCGCGGCGAGGTCCAGGTGACTGACGCCGAGATCGAGGACGAGTACCGCCGGCAGAACGAAAAGGTCAACCTGGCGTTCGCCCGCTTCGCCCCCTCCCTGTTCGAAGACCGGGTCAAGATCGACCAGGCCGAACTCGAGGCCTTCTTCAAGGAAAGGATCGAGGATTTCCGTCTGCCGGAAAAGATCTCCCTGCGCTACATCGTCTTCGACCCGGCGGCCTACGAGAAGGATGTCGAGCTGAAGCAGGAGGCGATCGAAAAATACTACCGGCGGCACATGGACCTGTTCGACATTCCGGAACAGGTCCGCGCCAGCCACGTGCTGATCCGCGTCCCCAGGGACGCCGACGAAAAGACCCGCAAGGAGAAACGCAAACTGGCCGAGAAGGTACTTGAAGAAGCGAAGGCCGGCAAGGACTTCGCCGAACTCGCCCGCACCTACTCCGACGACAAGGCGAGCGTCGCCAAGGGCGGCGATCTGGGCTACTTCAAGCGGGGCACCATGGTCGCCCCCTTCGAAAAGGCCGCCTTCGCCCTGCAGCCGGGTGAGCTGAGCGACATCGTCGAATCCCCCTTCGGCTATCACGTGATCAAGGTAACCGGTTACATCGAAGCCGGCGTCAAGCCGCTGGAAGACGTCCTTGACGAGGTGAAGTCGGGGCTGCGCAAGGAGCTGGCGCGGCAGCTCGCCTTTGAAAAGGCGATGGACGCCTACAACATCAACCGCAAAAGCGGCGATCTGGACGCCGCCGCCAGGAGCAACGGTCTGAAGATCGAAGAGACGCCGCTGTTCACCCGCGAGCAGGCGATTCCGGGCTTCGGCCTGCAGCCCGACCTGGCCGGCACCGTCTTTTCGCTCGAGGCCGGCAAGCTGGCCCGGCCGGTCAACCTGTCTCGGGGCGTGGTACTGATGGCGCTGAAAGAGCGCCAGGAAAGCCGCCTGCCCGAACTGAAGGAGGTCCGTGAGGCGGTCGAAAAGGCTTTCCGCAAGGAGCACAGCGTCGAGCTGGCCAAAGCCGCCGCCGAAAAGGCCCTGGCCGCCGCCCGCAAGCAGGGCAGGCTCGCCGGCGCCATCGGCGACAAGCGCATCAAAATCGAGGAAACCGGCGATTTTGCCCGCAGCTTCGGCGATTTCGTCCCCCGCCTCGGACAGAACGCCGAACTGGCCAAGGCCGCCTTCGAGCTGACGCCGGAGGCCCCCGTCGCCGACCGGGTCTTCGAGGTCGGCGGCAAGTTCGTCATCGTCGCTCTCAAGGCGAAGTCCCCGGCCGACATGACCGCCCTCGACGAGGCCAAGAAGAAGGAGCTGCGGCAGGCCCTGACTTCCCGCAGGCAGGACGAGGCCCTGAAACGGAAACTGGACGAACTGCGCAAGGCCGCGGTGATCGATGTCAGCCCGGCCCTGGTGCAACGCTTCAACCTGAAAGAGGAATAAGGAACTCAAAATGAGCCAGGTTCTCATGCAGAGCAACTGCCCCGACCTCAAGCTGGTCAACCGGGGCAAGGTGCGCGACATCTACGATCTCGGCGAACACCTGCTGATCGTCACTTCCGACCGCATCAGCGCCTTCGACGTTATCATGGACCAGGGCATCCCGGACAAGGGACGGGTGCTGACCGCCATATCCGCCTTCTGGTTCGAACGGATGACCGACCTGGTGCCCAACCACATTGTCAGCACCGACTTCGACAGCTTTCCCGAGCAGGTCAAGGCCTACCGGGACCAGCTCGAAGGCCGCAGCATGCTGGTGCGCAAGGCCGAACCGCTGCCGGTCGAATGCATCGTCCGCGGCTACGTCTCCGGCTCCGGCTGGAAGGACTACCAGGCCACAGGCGCCATCTGCGGCATCCGCCTGCCTGAGGGTCTGCAGCAGAGCGACCGGCTGGCCGAACCGATCTTCACCCCCTCGACCAAGGCGGAGATCGGCGAGCACGACGAAAACATCCCCTTCTCCCGGGCCGTCGAGCTGTGCGGCGATCAGATCGCCAACCGCGTGCGCGACCTCTCCATCGAGATCTACAAGCGGGCCCGCGACTACGCCGACGGCAAGGGGCTGATCATCGCCGACACCAAGTTCGAATTCGGTCTGTGCGACGGCAAGCTGATCTGGATCGACGAGGCGCTGACTCCCGATTCCTCCCGCTTCTGGCCGAAGGACCAGTACCGTCCCGGCGGCCCGCAACCGAGCTTCGACAAGCAGTTTCTGCGCGACTATCTCGAAACCCTCGACTGGGGCAAGGTGGCCCCGCCGCCCCCGCTGCCGGACGAAATCGTCGAAAAGACAGCGGAAAAATACCGCGAGGCCCTCTTCCGCCTGACCGGCATCCGGCTCTGATGGCCAGAGGCGGCGACATGCGGCGCGCTGCAGGAACCGGACGCACCGTTCTTTTCGCCCTGCTCGGCCTGCTTCTGCTGACCGGCTGCGCCGGTGTCGCCGGTGTCGCCGTCACGCCGGACCCCGAACTCGGCCGGCGGCTCTTCCGCGAGGCGGAGCAGCTCTACGCCACCCGCAACTACCGACAGGCGGCCGACAGGCTGGCGCAGGCGGCTGTGTACCTGCCCGCCAACGCCGATCTGATCCTGCGCCGCGGCGAGGTCGAGGAGTATCTCGGCAACTTCGCCAACGCCGCCCGCATCTACCGTCAGGGCCTGCAGCAGACCGGCGAGCGGCTGAACGAAATCCGCTACCACCTGGCCCGACTCGAACTGCGGGTGCTGAAACACCCACAAAAGGCCAGGGAGCTCTTCCGGCAGATTCCCAACTGGGACTGGCACTACGACGACCTGCGGGCTCTCTTCCTGCTGCTCGAAAAGAAGGATCCGCGCGGTGCGCTGCAGAACCTGAACTGGATTCCCTACCGCCTGAAAAATGCGCCGGAAAGCGCCTTCGTGCACTTTCACATCGCCCTGGCCTACGCCGAGCTTGGTCAAATCGACAAGGCGACCGAGCGGCTGCTGCTGGCCATCGACCGCAACAGCCACAAGGGACTGAGCCGCCAGATCGAACGTTTCTGGAACAGGATTCAGAACGCCCCCCTCCCGCCGGCGCGCTAGCCCCGTCGGCAAACGTTCCAGACACAAATTCAGACCTTGCTCCCCCCTCCCCCCATCTGCTAAGATTCGCGCCGCCAATCGCCCGTTCTGCCCGACCAAAAGACCGAGCCATCAAAGGAGCCTGTCATGTTGGAGCGTTTTTTCGAACTGCAGCAGCGGAACACCGACGTCCGCACCGAAATCATCGCCGGCGTCACCACCTTTCTCACCGCGGCCTACATCATTTTCGTCAACCCGGCCATCCTCAGCCAGACCGGCATGGACAAGGGAGCGCTGACCACCGTCACCTGCCTGGTCGCCGGCATCGCCACCCTGCTGATGGCCCTGTGGGCCAACGCGCCGCTGATGATGGCCCCGGGCATGGGGCTGAACGCCTTTTTCACCTATTCGCTGGTCATCGGCCAGAAGGTGCCCTGGCAGACCGCCCTGGGCGTAGTCTTCATCTCCGGCGCCCTCTTTCTGGTGCTGACCTGGTTCGGGCTGCGGGAGAAGCTGGCCAAGGCGATCCCCAACACACTGCGCCTCGCCGCCAGCGTCGGCATCGGCCTGTTCATCGCCTTCATCGGCCTGCAGAACCTGGGACTGATCGTCAAGAACGACGCCGTGCTGGTGCAGCTCGGCGACTTCACCAAACCAGCCCTGTTCGGACTGGCCGGTCTGCTGCTGATGCTGGTGCTGGAAATCCGCCGCATCAAGGGCTCGATCCTGATCGCCATCCTGGTCACCGCCCTGGCGGGCATGATCGCCGGTCTGACTCCCTTTCCCGACGGCCTGGTGACCCTGCCCCCCTCGCCGGGGCCGATCGCCTTCAAGCTCGACATCGCCGGTGCCTTCAAGCTGGCCCTGTGGGCGAACATCCTCTCCTTCATGTTCGTCGACCTGTTCGACAGCCTCGGCACACTCCTCGCCGTCTGCCGCGAAGCGGGCCTGACCGACGAGAAGGGCGAGGTGCACAACCTGTCGCGCATGCTACAGGCCGACGCCGTCGCCACCGTCGGCGGGGCGCTGCTCGGTACCAGCACCACTACCACCTACATCGAGTCGGCCAGCGGCGTGTCCGAAGGCGGCCGCACCGGCCTGACCAGCGTCGTCACCGCCGTGCTCTTTCTGCTCGCCGCCCTCTTCACCCCGGTGATCGGCGCCGTGCCGGCCTACGCCACCGCGCCGGCCCTGATCCTGGTCGGCATCTTCATGATGCGCGGCATCGGCCAGCTCGACTTCTACGATTTCGAGGAGGCGGCGCCCGCCTTCCTCACCTTCATCCTGATGCCGCTGACCTACAGCATCGCCACCGGCCTGGCCTTCGGATTCATCAGCTACGTGCTGCTGAAAATCCTCACCGGCAAGCTGGCGCAGTGCGATCCGCTGCTCATCGGCGCCGCCGTTTTTTCCCTGGTCAGCTTCTGTCTGTAAAGGATAAAAAAAAGCATTGACAGGGCAATTCCGCTCTGTTATAAACACCTTCGCTTCACGGGGCTATAGCTCAGCTGGGAGAGCGCTTGAATGGCATTCAAGAGGTCGGCGGTTCGATCCCGCCTAGCTCCACCAAGCCAAACAGAGGGGTTAATCCGAAAGGGTTAACCCCTTTTCTGTTATCCGGATTCCGATGACCGTTCGTACCCTGACCCGACCCCTCGACAGTTTCGATCCACTGGCCGCCTGGCTGCACCTGGGCGCGGCGCCGCCCGGCTTCTGCGAAAGCGCCATGACCGACGTCCGCATCGGCCGCTACAGCATCCTGCCCCTGCGCACCACCGCCTGCTACCGGCTCGACGGCGACGGCCTGCGGCTGAGCGAAAACGGCACGACCACCGCCCTGCCCGGCCCGGTCTGGCGACACCTGGCCAGGCGGCTGGAACAGGCGGCGATCAGTGAGGCCACCAGCGTCTTTCCCGGCGGTTTCTTCGGACTGTTCGCCTACGACCTGGCCGGACAGATCGAAGAGCTGCCGCGTCGGGCCAGGCGCGATCTGCCAGTGCCCGAACTGCTCCTCTACTGGGTCGACCAGACGGCGGTCTACGATCACCACACCCGGCAGCTGCACATCGCCAGCCTCGACCCGAACACCGACCTGGAGGCCCTGGCCGAAACGGTGATCGCCGCCGCGAGGCGGCCACTGCCGGTCGCCGCGCCGAAGGTGACCGCGCCGCGGCCGGTGATGCCGGCCGGGCGGTTTCGCACCATGGTCGCCCGCTGCAAGGAATACATCGCCGCCGGCGACATCTACCAGGCCAACCTCTCCTGCCGCTTCGACAGCCGCATCGAAGGCCCGTCCTGGCCCCTCTACCGGGAGCTGCGCCGGATCAACCCTTCTCCCTTCGCCTGCCTGCTGCACACCCCGCAGCTCGACCTCGTCTCCGCCTCGCCGGAGCGTCTGGTGATGCTGCACGGCGAGCAGGCGGAAACCCGGCCCATCGCCGGCACCCGGCCGCGCGGCTACACGCCGCCGGAGGACGACCGGCTCGGCCGCGAACTGCTGGGCCATCCCAAGGAGCGGGCCGAGCACATCATGCTGGTCGACCTGGAGCGCAACGACCTGGGCAAGGTCTGCCGCGTCGGCAGCGTCGAGGTCGACGAGCTGATGGTGCTGGAACGCTACTCCCACGTCACCCACATCGTCTCCAACGTGCGCGGCCGCCTGCGTCCCGACCGCGGGCCCTTCGACCTGGTGCGGGCGATGTTTCCCGGCGGCACCATCACCGGCGTGCCGAAGAAGCGCTGCATGGAGATCATCGACGAGCTCGAGCCGGTCGGCCGCGGCAGCTACACCGGCAGCGTCGGCTACCTTTCGGTCACCGGCCGCCTCGACCTGAACATCCTGATCCGCGGCTTCCAGCGCCTGGGGAATCACCTCAGCTACCAGACCGGCGCCGGCATTGTCGCCGATTCGGACTCGGAGCGGGAATGGCAGGAATGCCTCGGCAAGGGGCGTGCCCTCAACCTCGTCCTGGAGAGATTCGCATGCTGAGCGTCTGCCTGGGCCGCCTGAGCGAAGGAGCGCCGCAGGTCGACGCCGACCAGGCGGCCCTGCTCTACGGCGACAGCCTGTTCGAAACCATCCGCGCCCGCGGCCGCGAGCTGTTCTGGCTCGACGACCACCTCGACCGCATCGAAAGCGGCTGCCGGCAAAGCGGCATTCCCTTCGACCGCCGGCAGGCCGAAGACGACCTCGCCCGGCTGGCATCCGCCCTTCCCTGGCCCGACGCCCGCGTGCGGCTCACCGCCGGCAGCGGCCCTCTCGGGTCCGACCTGCAACCGCAGGGCGGCCTGCAGTTCGCCAGCGCCGTCCCCTACACGCCGCCGACACCCGTCGACATCCGTCGTGGCGTCGCCTGCGTCTTTGCACCCAACCGCCGGGTCAACAGCGTATCCGACCTGCCGCAGATGAAGCGGGGCAACTACGCCGACTGCCTGTACGCCCGCCGGCACGCCATCGCCAACGGCGCCTTCGAGGCAGTCTTCGTCGAACCGGACGGAGAGCTGCTGGAAGGGAGCATCAGCAACATCTTTCTGCTGCTCGACGGCGTTCTGCTCACCCCGCCCGCCGGCACCCTGGTGCTGCCCGGAATCGCCCGCGCCCGGGTGCTGCAAGCTGCCCGGCAACTCGGCCTGCCGACGCTGGAGCAACCGCTGTACCGCGATCTGCTGCCACAGGCCCGGGAGGTCTTTCTGACCAACAGCATGTTCGGCCTGCTGCCGGTGACGAAAATCGACGCCCTCAAACTGCCCGCCGGCCCCGTCGCCCGCAAGATTCGCCAGGCTCTCGGCCCGCCCTTCGCTGACACGCAGGCTTGACCACCGCCGGACGACTCACTATAATTCCTTTCGCTTTTGCCGAAGTGGTGGAATTGGTAGACACGTCGGTCTCAAAAACCGATGCCCTCAGGGCGTGCCGGTTCGAATCCGGCCTTCGGTACCACAACCAGACAGGGCCCTTGGCCCAGAAGAAAACCCGCCGGAAGGCGGGTTTTCTTGTTTTCACCCAGGCGGCGGGCACTGAATCCCGAATGTGCTACAGCGAACCCACCATGTCCATCCAGCCCTTGGTCAGCCCGCAGTGAGTGCACAACAACCTCGGCATCCCGCCGTGACCATCGTCGGAAACGCTTGGGAGCAGAATGCCTACAGCCGCGCCCACGTCACCGTGGCCGTTACCTTTCCCTGCCCCCCCACCTGAAACATTTCGACACCCAGAGCAACAAAACACCACTGGAAGGGGGTTGAGGCTGTAGAGAGGCAGGAAGATCTGGTGATGGCCACCTATCTGTGACGGGGGGAGGCTGTGTCAGGGACACTGGCTCAATATACCCCGCAAGAATGGTTCAGAATAACTGTCGGCAATGCGCAGTTCGTGGGAATTCCTGGAGCCTGTGATCTTCGCCTGGCGCCGGGCACTTACAGGGCGGCGGTACCGACGACGACCGTCCATTCCCTGATCCGCCAGCCCGTCACGATCCCGTGAGCGACATAGGGATCCCTGCGAACGAACTCCTCGACCCGGTCACGAGCCTCCACCCTGAACACCAGGGCGGCACCGTCTACCGGATCAGCATAGGCTCCACCCAGTACGAGTTCTCCCCTGTCAAGAAATTCCCGCGCCAGGGCAAGGTGCTCCTCGCGGTAGGGGGCCCGCCGCTCGACGACATTTTCGACGTAATCGTAAAAGAGCAGGAAATACATGATGGTCTCCTGAATGAAGGGAATTACCCGGATATCTGCCTTACCGGGAGCGACTGCCTTGTCATTGTACAATCGAGTTTTTCTCAAATTTAGAAATTTTTCAGGGATGCTTGACCAAGACCGGGTAGAAGGTGAACGATCCCAAGAGGCTTACCTCTCCTTCTTTCCTACGGAATCACCCGCCAGACGACCATGTCACTACTGACAACTCCGCGGCTGTACCCTGTTACAAGCAATTTGCCGTCCGCATCGATCGTTAAAGCCCACCCCACATCATCAATGCCCCCTGCATCGAATGCCGCATCGTATACCATAACTCCGCCTGTGCCAAAAGTCACATCAGGGGTACCGTCCGGATTGAAGCGCCAAACCGCCATGTCCGGGCCAGAAGTGCGGCCTATGGCCCCGACGACCACGATCCTGCCATTGGCGTCGACAAGGAGGCCATTGCCTATGTCCCCCCATAAACTGGCATCCGGGCCGGCAAAAACAACCTTCCCGGCATTGCCGAAAGTCATATCGGGGGAACCGTCACCATTAAAAGCCCAGAGAACCATGTCACCGTCATGACCGTTCATGCTCCAGCCCGTGACAAGAATCCTGCCGGTCAAATCGAGGGCACAGCCCAGCCCTGCATCATTATCGTTTCCCCCGGCAGCATTGTCATCGACAACTACGCCGGAGTTGCCGAAGCTGGCATCAAGACTCCCATCGGCATTGAACCGCCACAAGGCCATATCGTTGTTACTGCCATTGTCGACATACCCTGTCACCAGAATTTTGCCGTCAGCATCTTCAGCAATCGCCACACCCTGATCACCCCAAAGGTTTCCGCCAGCATGATCATAGACAACAACACCCCCATTGCCAAAGGTCAGATCGGGAGTACCATCCTCACGAAACCTCCAGACAACCAGGTCCCGGTCAGAGCCGTTGTCACTGGCACCCGCAACCAGGATACGGCCACTGGAATCGATCATGCCTGCATATCCTGCATCGTCCCTGTTCCCGCCGGCGGCATTGTCGGAAATCACGATCCCACCATTGCCAAAAGAGGCGTCGAGGACACCGTTGGCGTTGTAACGCCACAGGGCTAGGTCCAGATTCCCGGCAAAATTGCGACGGGTTCCCATGATCACAATCCTGCCGTTTGCATCAACCGTCACCGATACCCCTCTGTTGACGGTATTCGCAGTTTCGCCGAGGTCTGTCACCACGCCACCTGAACCAAAGGAGGAATCAAGGGAACCGTCAGGGTTGTAGCGCCAGGCCAGCATATCCTCGGTCAACGTATGGGATTCATAGCTCGCCCCCGTAACCAGGATTCTGCCGGTGGTATCGGTTGTAATGGCACACCCCCAGTCATCCCAATAGCTGAGGGTCTGAGTGGGGTTGTCGTAGACCACCACACCGGCCGTACCGAAGGTAGGATCGGGTGTACCCGAATCGTAGCAATGCACCTCGATATCAGCCACATCCGCGTCGGATATCGTTCGGGAGCCGTTCGTCACGTAACAGCTCTGTGAAGGAGGTTGCGTGGCTATGGTCACGCTACAGGTGGAGCCGATGGCTTGGGGAGAGGCAAAGGTGAATGTACCGTCCGCGGTTATGGTTAGAGAGTCTTTGCCGTTGTTCTGCAATACCAGGGTGCCGTCAAGCCCCGTCACCGTGCCGCCAACGGTGAAAGTGGGGACCCCTCCTCCGGAACCACAGCCTGTCGGCAGGATGCCAAGTGCAACGATCAGCAGTCCAGACAGTATCGTCCTGGCGTATTTCATTCCCCCTCCTCCATGTGCGTCATTCTGCAAGCGCAAAAAAGCCTGCACTTCGTGGCAAGGCATACCCCAATTCATTTGACAGATAAAATAGTGACGTTTGCAACGGGGAGATGTCAACTGGCTTCCTGCAACAGCCGTTCAGCCTGGAAAATTCAAATTTTAAAAGTAACTCCGCCTCCCGACCTTTAAGAGAAAACCACGTGAATACCGAAAAACAATGATCTATGGCGAAAATTGACTCCTTGTTGGATAGTCCTTGTTATCAGTCCATTCTTTCGATAGCTTGTTGGAGTATCGGATTCAGGAACCAGGTATGCAATCCGGGAACCCACCAAGAACCGGTTTGCTCGACCAATGAACAGAATACGCATCGTTCCAGTACAGACAGCCGGTGAAATCGTGGAAATCCGCCGCCTGTTTCGGGAATACCAGGAATTTCTCGGGGTCGACTTGTGCTTTTCAGGGCTTTGCAGAGGAGCTGGACCTGAACGCCCGGTGCTTGAGTAGTCTTCTCTGCCGCGGATGTATACCATGACGAAGAGCAAAACCGCCATCGCCATCGTCGGCAGCTACCGCAAGGGCGGAACGGTCGACGCCGCCGTCAGTGAAATCGTTAGCTCCCTGCAGCAACAAGGCATCGAAAGCGAAAAGATCTACCTGCAGGACTGCACCATCGCATTCTGCACCAACTGCCGCTCCTGCCTCCAGACACCGGGACCGTCCCGCGGCCGGTGCATCCACGAAGACGACATGGAAAACCTGCTGCAACGGATCGAGGCCGCCGATGTTCTGGTCATCGGCGCTCCCACCAACGCCGGCAGCGTCAACGCCCTGACGAGAAGGTTTCTCGAGCGGTGCGTCGGTTTCGCCTACTGGCCATGGGGTGCGCGTGCACCCGTCCTTCGCGTCAAAACCAGGCGCAAAGCGTCGATCCTGGTATCGGCCAGCGGCGCGCCGGCTCTGATCGGCAGGTATTTCAACGACACGATGAAGACCCTGCGAACGCTTTCGCGATACCTGGGCGCCCGACCGGTCGGCACGGTCTGGATCGGCGGTGTGACCGCTGAAAAATACAGGATATCGGTCAGGACGAGAAAAAGGATCCATCGCCTGACGCACAAGCTGGTTGAACATTGACCGGGAACTACCAGGGCAGTTTTCCTGTCGCGACATCTGACGGGAGACCGCTGTTGCTTTATTGCTTTAACCCGCTACACTCTAATCCATGCCCGGACAACCTCGCACGCAACATCCCCGACATGCCGGGCCCATCATTGTCGGCGGGATTGAGCGTCTTACCATCTTCCGCGACGATGACGAAACACAACCTTCCCGTTCGGCCCGGTAAACCGCCAGCCGAAACCGACACGGAATGTCGTTGTGAAAAGGTGGGCCATTTTCTGTGACCTGGCCGTCCGTTGACCCCGTCGCTCTTGCACAAGGGGCGGCCATCACCGGGGCATCGTCCCTTTTCGGTCTTCCGAAATGTTTGCCAAGGTGAGGAGATCGTTATTGCGAATCCGAACATCGCGGCAGGAGTTGAAGAGCTCTTGACAACGGCACCTCCTGCGCATGATCCAGCCCCAAAGGAGAGTCATCATGAAAAAGAAACTTCTGTACGCACTGGCAGGCATTCTACTTCTGAACATCATGGTCGTTCCCGGTTTTGCCCAAAACGGACACGGGCACCGGGGGCCGGGAATGGAGCATTCGATGATGTCCATGAAAATGAGGGGCGCTCAGGGCCCTTCTTGCATGGCAAACTCCACTTCACTTGCCGGCCGGCTCGACATGATGACCTGCATGCTCACTGGCAAAATGCCCATGCAGCCGGGCAAGATGCACACCATGATGAAAAGAGTGTTTTTTCTCGACCGAATCGAGGAACTCGGACTGCAGAAAGCCCAGGTTGAACGGCTGAAGGAAATTCAGGCTGCCTGCCGTCGTGACAACCTGCGAACCGCCGCCGAAGTGAAGATCGCCCGTCTTGAACTGGAAGATCTGCTTGAGGGGGACTGGACTCTGGATGCCGCGGAACAATTGATCCGCAAGATTTCGAAATTCGAAGGGGACATGAAAGTTCGCCACCTGGCGGCGGTCAGGGAAGCTTTTGCCGTGTTGACAGACGAGCAGACGAAAAAATTGTTCACTGAGGATTCGCCCGAATCTCTGTTCGACGAATAGGCCGCCGGCCGATACCGGCATGTTCACCCCGGAATTTCCGCCTGAGGATACGGACCCTCCCCTCTCTGCAGAAAAGTGTCCGCATGTACACAGTTTCGCTATCTTTCCCGTATGGCTGAAGAACCAATCAGAACCACTTCGCCGGCAAGTCCCACCCCGGGGCTCCGGCTTTTTTTTATCCTCCTGTGCGGGCTGCTCTTTTTCGTCTCCCCCGGGGCTGTCGCCAACGAACCTGCCCGGCCGAGAAACCTGATTCTGATGATCGGCGACGGCATGGGATTCGGCCACCTCGAAGCGGCCGGCTACTGGAGCCCGAAGGACGGCTTCAACCCGCCCTTCGCCTGCTTTTCCTTCGCGGCGGCCATGAGCACCTACCTGGCCGGAGGCTCCTACGACCCTGAACGCGTATCCCGAAATCCCGATTATCTGTTTGCCGGGGCCACCGACTCCGCCGCGGCTGCCACAACGCTGGCAACCGGCCACAAGACCGCGCGCGAGGTCATCGGCATGGCCCGAGACAATCACGGCCGGCTGGTGCCGGTGGAGAACCTGCTCGAAGCAGCCGAAAAGCTCGGCAAAGCGACCGGCGTGATCACTACGGTGCCGATCAGCCACGCCACTCCGGCCGGCTTCGTCGCCCACAATCCTTCGCGCAAAAATTACCCGGAAATCGCCCGCGAAATGCTGCTTGAAAGCCCCATCGATGTCGTCGCCGGGGCCGGTCATCCGGGTTACGATGATGACAGCCGACCGCGCACCCGGCCTGCCTACAACTATCTCTATGTCGGCGGCCGGAAGCTCTGGCAGAAGATTGTTGCGGGGCAAGCCGGAGGCGATGCCGATGGCGATGGTACGGCCGACCCCTGGACGCTGGTGGATCAGCGGACGGCCATCCAGCGGCTGGCGGACGGACCGACCCCGAAACGACTGCTGCTTCTGGCCCCGGTGGCCACAACCCTGCAGCAGAAACGCTCCGGCAATCCGCTGGCGAAGGCGGGGGAGATTCCATTCAACCCGGGAACGCCGACCCTGGCCGAACTGACCCGCGCAACCCTCAACGCCCTTGACGACGACCCCGACGGCCTGGTCCTGATGATCGAAGGCGGCGCCATCGACTGGGCCGGCCATGCCAATCAGTCGGGGCGGATGCGCGAGGAACTGGACGACTTCGCCGCCAGCGTTGCCGTGGTCAGCGACTGGGTCGAACGGCACGGCGGCTGGAAACAGACTCTGCTGATCGTCACCGCCGATCATGAAACCGGCGGACTTGAAGACGGACACTGGCGAACAACCCGACACAGCAACAGCCTGGTCCCGCTGTTGGCGCGCGGCATCGGCGTTACCGACCTGAAATCACTGGCCGACAAACAGGATCCGGTCCACGGCCCCTACCTCGACAACGCCGAACTCGGCCGCTGGCTGCTGGCTGGTCAGCACTGACAGTGCCTTGCGCTATCATTAAAAAGAGGGGCTTGACAACGCGACGTGAGCGAGACCCGAGTCTTGCCCGAAACCGTGGGTTCATGCCGATAGCGTGTTTAAGCTGTCAGATCTTGGCGGGACCTGAAATCTCCCCACCCGACATCGGCAAATGGAGTCCATACCCAGGTCCTCAACCGAAAACATGGTCGCATCGGCCACATCGTTCAGGAGCGTTTCAAGGATCGTGGCCGAAATGAATAGTCGTCTGCTCAAGCTGCGCCGCCAGATGACCAGCCGGGTGAGCATCTGGGCTGCAACACATTTCGCCCAGGCCGAACAAGGTCGACCATTGCCCTGTTTTTCTGTCTACGCTCTTGACCCCGCGCCCCGCCGACGCCTAAACTGACCACGGAACAATCGCCGGTTCGTTCACCGGCCCAACCCGACCTCCGCCACTTTCGGCGGGGGTTTCTTTTACTGCAGAAGGAGAGTCAACGATGACCGACAAGAACCCGCAGGTCCGCCTGCGCACCTCGAAAGGGGACATCACCCTCGAACTCGACGCCGCCAGGGCGCCGGAAACCGTCGCCAACTTTCTCGCCTACGTCGATGACGGCTTCTACGTCGGCACCATTTTCCACCGGGTGATCGACGGCTTCATGATCCAGGGTGGCGGCCTGGACGCCGAACTGCACCCCAAGACGGCCGGCCGGCCGCCCATCCGCAACGAGGCGGACAACGGGCTGAGCAACGCCCGCGGCACCATCGCCATGGCCCGCACCTCGGATCCGCACAGCGCCACCAGCCAGTTCTTCATCAATGTCAGCGACAACGATTTGCTCGACCACAGCGGCAAGAATCCCCAGGGCTGGGGCTATTGCGTCTTCGGCCGGGTGGTCGAAGGGATGGAGACGGTCGACGCCATCCGGCAGGTCGCCACGGGCACCCGCGGCATGTACCAGGACGTGCCGAAAGAGACCATCATGATCGAGGGGGCAGAGCGCCTCAACTGACCGGGAAATCCCGACCGCACACCGACGGCGCGGCATGGTTTCGGACATCCGCGCCGGTCAGTCCTCCGGCTCCAGCCTGAGCTGGACGCACTTCAGATAACGCCCCTCCGGAAAACCGACGGCGAAAGGAAAATCCGGACCCTGCCCCCAGGTGCCCAGCACCTGCAGGGTCCGGCCGCTGTGGGCGGCGCCCCGCCGCAGCTCCTTCAGATACTCGGCCCAGTCGACCTTCTGGTGATTGGAACAGGCGAAGATGATTCCACCCGGCCGCACCACCGGCAGCAGCGCCGCCACCAGCTCGGAGGTGCCGCGCCGGGTGGTGAACCGGCCCCGACCGACGGTCGAGAAACTGGGGGGATCGACGAAGACCAGATCAAAAACGCGCCCCTGCTGCGCCAGTCGCCCGAGCACCTGAAAACAGTCGCCGCGCACCAGCTCGCTGCGCTGTTGCGGCAGACCGTTGGCCTCGACATGGCGCCGGCACCAGTTGAGGTAGCTGCGCGAGGCGTCGACGCTGGTCACGCTGGCGGCGCCGCCGGCCAGCGCCGCGACGCTGAAGGCACCGGTGAAGCAGAAAAGGTTGAGCACCGCCCTGTCCCGGCTGGCCTGCTGGAACCGCCGGCGGTTGTCGCGCTGGTCGAGAAAGAGTCCGGTGTGCAGACCCTCGTTGAGCCGCACCAGGAAGGTAAGGCCGTTCTCCCGTACCGGCAGCAGTTCGGGCGCCGGCTCGCCCGCCACCAGCCGCACCAGATCGCCATCCCCGCCTTTGGCCGCCAGCTCGCGCGTCTGCTGCGGCCGGAACTTGAGATAGAGCCCCCGCGGGCGCAGTTCCTGGCCGATCGCCGCCGCCAGCGTGTCGAGATGCGGTTGCCAGGCCGGGGTGTAGAACTGCAGCATCAGCCAGTCGCCGTAGCGATCGAGGGTCAGCCCCGGCAGTCCGTCCCCCTCGCCGTTGACCAGCCGCATCGCCTCGGTCCGGCCGGACGGAATGCATGCGCGGCGCAGCTCTACCGCCCGGCGCAGCCGGCGGCGAAACCACTCCCGGTCGATGTTCGCCGGCTGCCGGTCGAGACAGCGGGCGACAATTCTGGCTCCCGGCTCGGCCAGGGCCGTGGCGAGAAACTCTCCCCGCGGCGACTCCAGTCCGACCACCTGCCCCATACCGAGGCTCTTCGGCCAGCGGGCGGTGTCCCGGTCGGCGATCACCCACGGATGCCCCGTCGACAACTGGCGCGCCGTCTCGGCGCCCACCTTCAGCCGTTTCATGGCCATGGCGAAAACACTCCCTGAATTTACCCCCGCCGAAAAGAATGCTAGATTGGTCGCCGCCGGCATCGATGCCGGCACGACAGGGGATTGCAAAAATGACCAATACCGCCAGGACCGCAGCCGAACACCACATCGAAACCATCATGCGCCAGCTCGATCCCGACTCGCCGCGCTACCGGGTTCTGCTGTCGGCCAGGGACTTCAAGTCGTCCTGGGTCAGCCTCGGCGAACAGCTGCAGCGGGTCCTTCAGCAGAAACTCTTTTCAGACTGGGGTTATGCCACCTTTGAGGAGTATTGTCGACAGGAAATCCGCATCCGCACCCAGACGGCGATGAAGCTGACCCGGGCCTACCATTTTCTCGAACGGGAGGAGCCGCGGCTGGTCGCCGAGCGGGACAGCCTGCGGCCACTGCCGGATTTCCGCGCCGTCGACCTGCTGCGCCAGGCCAGGGAAGAACAGGACGCCGACGAGGAGGACTACCGACAATTGCGCCAGGCCGTGCTCGACGAGGGAAAGTCGCTGGCCACGGTGCGGCGACAGTTTCGCGCCCTGGCCGACGCGACGCAGGATGATGACGAACGGCGACAGCAGAAGCTGAAGACCACCCTGGCGGCGGCCCGCCGGCTGGCGACCCTGCTGGAGGAGCTCCCAGAGACCCGGCCGGAACACCGTGACGCCCTGCGGCAGCTGACGGCGGAGCTGGCCGGTCGGCTCGACGAGCGGGACTGAAGCGCCCCCTAGCCTTTGTCCCCCCCCCAACAGGGTGTTGAAAAACGTCGTGAGAGCAGGCGAGACTAGGCGAGGCTGAAAAAGCGCAGTTTACAATATCGGTAAATGAGCATTTTGAAGCTGTTTTCAACGCCGCATCGCCATCCAGCAACAGTTTTTCAGCCCCCTGCTACCCTCCCAGCCAGCGCCAGGCAAAGGCCAGCGTCAACGTGCCGCTGATGCACAGCGCCAGGTAGAGGAAGAAGACCCGCTTCTTGAACATGCTGAGAAAAATCCCCATCACCGGCAGGGCGGTCACCGGTCCGCCGACCAGCATGGCGATGCCGGGCCCGTTGGCGAGGGGGATGGTCTGCCCCGGATCGGGCAGGAAAAAGCCGAAGATCATCGAGGCGGCGGTCACCTGCGGCAGATGCAGGGGGATAGTGGCGAAGGTGATGGCCAGTATCGGCATCACGCCCTCCCCGGCCAGCAGGGCGGTCAGCCACTGGTTGGGAATGAAGAATTCCGCCAGCACCTCGATCACCATGCCGATCAGGGCGAAGCGGCCGATCTTCAGGCTCCCCTCCCAGAAGCGCGCCAGAAAGACCAGAAACTTGTTGTGGGTGCAGCGGTTGACCCGGTGCGAGAGCTGCTTGCCACATTCGCAGCGCAGCTCTTCAACCGGGTAGTCTGGATCGTGAAAGTCCCCTTGCGGCAGCGCCTTGCGGAAAAGTTCGTCCTCCCGGAACCCCCGGTCGCGCAGCAGGTGGGTGACCAGGCCGGCGAACAGGCCGAGCAGCACGGCGCAGACGGTCACCGTGCTGGCCCAGCCGATGCCGAGCATGCCCGACAGCATGGAATAGGAGGCCGGACTCATCAGCGGCGAGGTCACCAGCAGCGACATGGCCGGCGCCAGTGGCAGCCCCGCCAGCATCAGGGAAATGACCAGCGGCAGCGTGGCGCAGGCGCAGAGCGGACTGATCACCCCGAGCAGGGTGGCGACGACAATCGACCAGGTTCCGAACCGGGTCAGGGCGTGCCGGATCTTGACATGCCAGCGAAAGGTGCGGATGACGGCTTCCAGCAGCACGCCGGCCGCCAGATAGGGCAGGATGTAGAGAAACTCCTTGACCAGCTCGCGTCCGAGTTCGATCAGGGTAGGGGCGACAGATTCCACCAGACAGCATCCTCCGGGTTAGCTTTTTGTCGAATCGGGCAACAGGGCGGCAGCTTTTCGCCGCCAACAGCCCCGCCGGCGGCCGGAAACACCCGCCATGGGCCAAACCTGCTGTGACACAGCAAATCGCGTTCCCAATCCGCCAGCCCAAAACAGATCATCCGCAAAAGCGCCGATCGCCGACCGTTTTCGTCAGCAATTTTCATCCATTTTCCTGCACAAATGCTATAATGTGGGGAAAATTTCGTGGAGTGACCCATGGCAAAGGATTTCAAGACCCGGGTGCGCGAGCAGTTCTCCCGCACAGCCGAGGGCTACATCAGGGGCAAAGGCTTCGCCGGCGGCGCCGACCTCGAGGCGGCGCTGGAACTGATGAAGCCGACCCAGGACGACACCCTGCTCGACATCGCCTGCGGCGGCGGGCACACTGCTCTTTTCTTCGCTCCGCACGTCAGGTCGGTGGTCGCCTCCGACCTGACCATGCAGATGCTGAAAAAGGCCCAGGAATACCTGAGCGAGGAAGGCGGCGTCGACAACGTCACCTTCCGCGAGGCCGACGCCGAGGATCTGCCCTTTCCGGCCGGCTCATTCACCGCCCTGACCTGCCGCATCGCCCCGCACCATTTCACCGACGTACCAAGGGCGCTGCGCGAATTTCACCGGGTGCTGCGTCGGCACGTCGGCCGCATGGTGATCATCGACACCCTGCTGCCGGAAGACCCGGAAATCGCCGAATTCTACCAGACCTTCGAACAGATGCGCGACCCGACCCACGTGCGGGCCTACACCGAGCAGGAATGGATAACCATGGTGGAAGAAGCCCTGTTCAAGGTCGAAAAAACCCTGATCTTTCCCAAAACCCACGATTTCCAGGAATGGGCCCGGCGGGCGGGGCTCGACGCCGCCGGCGTAAAGAAACTGAACCAGTTCTTCATCGACGCTCCCGCGAAGATGCACGACTACTTCCAGATCGAGACCTTCGCCGGCGAGGTCGAAGCCTACACCGACCGCAAGATCCTCATCTACGCCACCCGCATCGACAAGAAGTAGGAAATATCGGGTGCCGGGTGCTAGACTCCAGGCGCCTGCCGCCTGACGCCCAATCCCAAAACAAGCGAAGAGGGGCGCAACGCGAAAGCCGGAGCAAAAGGACCGCCCCCCGAAAAAAAAAGAGGGATGCCCGAAGGCATCCCTCTTCACATTCGCCATCTCGCATCGGCTTACTTGATGCCGGCAGCCTCTTCCAACATGGCAGTGGTAACCGACTTGGGACGCTCGATGGGATAACCGAGAGCGCGATCCCAGGTGATGTTGGCCAGGCAGCCGAGAGCGCGGCCGACACCGAACAGAACGGTGTAGAAGTCGTACTCGGTGACGCCGTAGTACCACTGGATGACACCGGACTGGGCGTCGACGTTCGGCCAGGGATTCTTGGCCTTGCCGTGCTCCTGCAGCACGCCCGGAGCCACTTCGTAGATCATGCTGACCAGCTTGAACAGCGGGTAGTCCTTCAGCCCTTCGGTCTTCAGGCAGAACTCGCGCTGAGCGGTGTAGCGCGGGTCGGTCTTGCGCAGAACGGCGTGACCGTAGCCGGGAATGACCTGGCCGCTGTTGAGGGTATCCCACAGGGCCTGCTCCAGCCGCTCCTTGGTCGGAACCTCGCCGCCGAGCTTGGCCATGAAATTCTGGGTCCAGGCGAGCACTTCCTGGTTGGCCAGACCGTGCAGCGGACCGGCCAGGCCGTTGATGCCGGCGCTGTAGGCATAGTAGGCGTCGGACAGGGCCGATGCGACCAGGTGGGTGGTGTGGGCCGAGACGTTGCCCGACTCGTGGTCGGAGTGCAGGATGAAGTACATGCGGGCGACGTCGTCGTAAGGTTTGTCGACGCCCATCATGCGGGCGAAGTTGCCGCCCATGTCGAGATTCGGATCGGCCTCGATGTGGGTGTCGCCCTTGTACTTCATGCGGTAGATGTAGGCGGCGATCGGACCGAGTTTCGCCATCAGGTTGGTGGCGTCCTCGTACATGTCCTCCCAGCAGGTCATCTTGTTGAACTTGCCTTCGCGGTAGTTCTTGGCGAAGACCGAGTCGCGCTGCATGGCAAGGATGGCCGAGGAGAACATGGTCATCGGATGCGAGTCACGCGGCATGGCGCGCAGCACGTCGATGACGTAGGCCGGAATCTGCGACCGGGACTTCCAGTCCTCGACCACTTCCAGGGTCTGCTCCATGGTCGGCACTTCGCCGGTCATCAGGAAGTACCAGAAGCCCTCGACATAGGGATAGTCGGAACCCGGAACCTTGGGCAGGGCCTCGAAGGTCTCCGGAATGGTCTTGCCGCGGAACCGGATTCCCTCGTAGGGATCGAGGTAGGAGATGTCGGTGACCAGGCACTTGACACCGCGGGCGCCGCCGATGGCCTGGGAGATGGTCACCTCGCCGAGGCTGACGTCGCCATGCTCCTTGAGCAGACGGACGGTACGCGGACGATGCTCCTCGATCTTCTGACGCAGGACTTCTTTCAGTGTGGACATAACTCTCTCTCCTTTACAGAATGTGAAGCTTGCGGGACGAGCCCGCCCAATATGAATACTGCCCCTTTAGCTGGGTGCCGGCCCCCGGCTGTCTCTCTCCGGCGGGAAATCCGGCGCGAACAAAGCTGTCAATGATAACAGAAACCCGAGCAAGGCGGGCCTGCGGGAGCAGGCGTGGATGGCAAACCTTGTCTGGTCGCAAATTCCAAATATCGTTTTATCAACCTCCCCCCCGCCTTGTCAAGCAAATTTGTATACAGTATCCCAGTCTCCGCGCGGTGGCGGCGGACCGTTTTGCCCGTTGCCTGAAAACCGTCTCCGTGCTAGCATGCCTAAAAATTATGCAGAACACACATCCTGTCAGAATCGCCGGCCTGGAGCTGGAGTGCCCTGTCTTTCTCGCCCCGATGGCGGGGATCACCAGCCTCCCCTACCGGCTCGTCATGAAAGAACACGGCGCCGCCCTGGTCTTCACCGAGATGGTCAGCTGCAACGGCCTGGTCAGGGACGGCCGCAAGACCCTGGAGCTGGTCCGCTCCTGCCCCGCCGAAAGGCCCCTCGGCATCCAGGTCTTCGGCGGCGATCCGGAGATCGTCGCCGAGGGGGTGCGTCGGCTGGGCGACGCCGGTGACCTGATCGACCTCAACCTGGGCTGCCCGGTCAGCAAGGTGGTGCGGGGCGAAGCGGGCAGCGCCCTGCTGCGGCACCCGCGCAGAATCGCCACCATCGTGCGGGCCATGCGCCGGGCGACCGACAAACCGCTGACGGTCAAGATCCGCTCCGGCTGGGACAGCTCGAACCTCAACTTCGTCGAGATCGGCCGCATCGCCGAGTCCGAAGGCGCCGACGCCGTCACCCTGCACCCCCGAACCCGCGCCCAGGGGTTCGGCGGCCGGGCCGACTGGTCGCAGATCGGCGAGCTGAAGAGCCGGCTGCGCATCCCGGTCATCGGCAGCGGCGACATCGTCACCGCCGAAGACGGTGTTCGTATGCTGCGCGAAACCGGTTGCGACGCGATCATGATCGGCCGCGGCAGCCACGGCAATCCCTGGCTGATCAGCAACATCCGCCGCAGGTTGTGCGGCCTGCCGGAACGGCAGCCGACCGCCGGTGAACGGCTGGACGTCGTCCTTCGTCACCTCGCCCGCCACCGGGAATGCTTCGGCGACAGGAAAACACTGTTTGAGATGCGCAAGCATCTCTGCTGGTATTCGCGCGGCATGGCGGACGCGGCCACCTTTCGCAGCCGGGTCAACCGCACCGGCAGCCTGGACGAACTGGAACAGCTGGTCCGCGACTTCTTCGCCGGCCGGCCGCAACCGGGGACGGCCAATGGAAGCTGACCTGCACCTGCGCATTGTTGAAAGTGTCGACCTGGCGGTGATCGTTCTCGACCGCGATGGCCGGATCGTGCTCTTCAATCCGGCGGCGCAGAACATCACCGGTATCTCCGACCGGCAGGCGACGGGCCGCCACTACCGCCACCTCTTTCCGCACTCCAAAGGCCTCGACCAGCTGATCGGCGAGGTCATGCAACAGGGACGCTCGATCTCCAGTCCGGAAAGGATGCTCCTGCGGCCGCTCTCCGGCCGCGAACTGCAGGTCAGCGTCGCCGCCTCCCCCCTCTTCCGCCAGGATGGCAGCCAGGAAGGGGTGGTGGTTCTGTTGCGCGACCTGCAACGCCTGCAGGGGCTGGAAGAGACGGAGAAGACGTCCGACCGCATGGCCGCCATCGGTACCCTGGCGGCCGGTCTGGCGCACGAGATCAAGAACCCGCTGGGCGGCATCAAGGGCGCGGCCCAGCTGCTGGCCAAGGAGCTGGCCGACAGGGAAGAACTGGCGGAGTACACGGGCATCATGCTCCGCGAAGTCGACCGGGTCAACGGCATCATCGAAGAGCTGATGAACCTGACCCGACCGCGCAAGATGCGCTGGGGGGCGACCGACCTGACCCGGCTGCTCAACGACATCACCCTGCTGCAGCGCCAGGCCCACCACGGCGACGCCATCGACTTTCAGCTGTTGCTCGACCCGAGCATTCCTCCCATTCTCGGGGACGAGGCGCTGCTGCACCGGCTCTTTCTCAACCTGGTCAAGAACGCCGCCGAAGCGCTCGAAGGAAGTGGCCGGGTGACCGTCACATCGCGCATCAGCCCCGACATGCGCCTCAACAGGCCCGGGCACCGGCCGGTGCCCTTCGTTGAGGTCGCGGTCAGCGACAACGGTCCCGGCATCGCCGAGGAACACCTGGCCAAGATCTTCACCCCCTTCTTTTCCACCAAGGAGAAGGGAAGCGGCCTCGGCCTGGCCATCTGCCAGCGCATCGTCGCCGAACACCAGGGGATGCTGAAAGTGACCAGCCGGGTCGGAGAGGGGACCCGGTTCCAGGTCATGCTCCCCTTCATCCGCCCCGATGAAACCGCCGAAGCGAGAAGAGACTGACACCATGGCCATCCGCAGAATCCTCATTGCCGACGACGAGGACTCGATCCGCTGGGTGCTGGAACGCTCCCTTTCACGCCAGGGATACGAGGTCGCAACCGCCAGCGACGGCAGGCAGGCGCTGGAGCTGTTCCGCCACCACCAGTTCGACATGGCCATCCTCGACATCCGGATGCCGGGCATCGACGGCCTCGAACTGCTGGAGCGCTTTCTCGCCGAACGTCCCGACCTGCTGGTCATCATCATGACCGCCGAAACCTCGATGAAGAACGCCATCGAGGCGATGAAGAAGGGCGCCTACGACTACCTGCCCAAGCCCTTCGACCTCGACGAGGTCGACGCGCTGATCCTCAAGGCGAGCAAGGCCAACCAGGTGCGGGAGCAGGTCTGCCTGCTCAAGGAAGAACTGCGCGAACACTACCAGCTTGACCGCAACATCATAGGCAACAGCCCCCCCATGCAGAAGCTGTTCAAGATCCTGGGGCGGGTGGCGCCGTCGGACGCGACGGTGCTGATCACCGGCGAATCGGGCACGGGCAAGGAGCTGGTCGCCCGCGCCATCCACTTCAACAGCCCCCGGCTGGGCAAGCCCTTCATCGCCATCAACTGCGCCGCCATCCCGCGGGAGCTGCTCGAAAGCGAGCTGTTCGGCCACGAAAAGGGGGCCTTTACCGGCGCCAGCGAACGCAAGGCGGGCAAGTTCGAACAGGCCCATGGCGGCACCCTCTTTCTCGACGAGATCGGCGACATGCCTCTGGAGCTGCAGGCCAAGCTGCTGCGGGTGCTGCAGGAGAAGGAGATCACCCGCACCGGCGGCAGCCGGACCATCGCCGTCGACGTGCGCATCATCGCCGCCACCAACCAGAACCTGCAGGAGAAGGTACGCGAAAAGAGCTTCCGGGAAGACCTCTTCTACCGACTGAACGTGGTGCCGGTGGCCTTGCCGCCCCTGCGCGAAAGGCGGGAGGACATCCCGCTGCTGGTCGACTTCTTTCTCGAAAAGGCGCGCGAAGAACTGCAGGTCGACACCCGCAGCTGCAGCAAGGAGGCGATCGGGCTTTTGCAGCGGCACGACTGGCCGGGCAACGTGCGCGAGCTGGAAAACGCCATCATGCGCGCCGCCCTGCTGTCGCCGGACCCGGTGCTGTCGCCGGCCGACTTTCCGGACCTGCAGGGGGGCGCCGAGCGGCGGGAGGAATCCCTCGAAGACCTGATCGGCAGCAAGTTGCGCCAGTCCCTCGATCCGGTCAACATCTTCGAGCTCGACAACCTCTACGAGCTGGTGCTGCACCAGATGGAACGGCCGCTGCTGCGGATCGTGCTGGAGAAGACCCGCGGCAACCAGGTCAAGGCGGCGGAGATCCTCGGCATCAACCGCAACACCCTGCGCAAGAAGCTCCAGGTGCTGGGACTGAAGGCAGGACGGGGCTCCTGAGAGCTACTGCAGGGAGGAGCGCCGCTCGGGGATGCTGAACATCTGCCGGCCGCGCCGGCGGACGGGATCGGTCTCGATGTCGACCCAGCCGTCTGAACGGCGAAAGCGGGCGATCTTCTTCTCTTCGATCAACCGATCGAGCAGCGGGGCCTTGACCATGTCGTGACGCCCATCCTGATAGACCACCGGAATCATCATGGCGCCAACTCCTGTAGGCGATGGCGATCGCGGTGCAAGGAGGGTTGCGCGATAAGCCGCTTCGCACGAGGGTTGAAAGACTGACCGGAGGAGACTGGTTTCCCGCGTGGCCCTCCGGCCACGGACACTGCCACCTACATCTTCATTCTATCGCCCATGACCGAGAAAACAACCACCGCCGCGACCGGCCCCACTCTGGTCGTTGCCATGACCCGAGCCGGCGTCATCGGAGCTGCGGGACGCCTGCCCTGGTCCCTGCCCGAAGACCTGCGCCTGTTCCGGCAACTGACCTGGGGCGGCGTCGTCATCATGGGACGCAAGACCTTCGCGTCGCTGCCGGGGCCGTTGCCGGGACGAATCAATCTCGTGGTCAGCATGAGCCTGCCACCCACCGCGGGCATCGATGTCTTCCCCACCCTGGACGCCGCTTTGCTGCGGGCCGCCGCCCTCAAACGCCCCGCTTTTGTCATCGGCGGCGTCCGCCTGTACGCGGAAGCCCTTCCCCGGTGCGAGCGGATGGTCATCAGCTGGGTCGAAGAGGATGTCGAAGGGGATGTCGTTTTTCCCGAAGTGAACTGGGAGCAGTGGCGCCGGCGGGAATCGACCCGGCACGCAGGATTCGTCAGGGAGGTCTACGAAAAGATCGCCGGCCAGCGGCGGCCTCAGTAGCCCTCCTGCCGTTTTGCCTGGTTTTCGAAACGGGTGTACATGCCGCGGAAGGTGAGGTTGACGGTGCCGATGGGCCCGTTACGCTGCTTGCCGATGATGATCTCGGCGTCCATCTCGTGGCCCTTGTCGCAGGTCTTCTCCCGGTTGCGGCAGGCCTCGCAGTAGACCGCCTCACGATAGACGAACATGATGACGTCGGCGTCCTGCTCGATGGCGCCTGATTCGCGCAGGTCGGCCATGATCGGCCGCTTGTCGGTGCGGTTTTCCAGCGAGCGGTTCAGCTGCGACAGGGCAACCACCGGCACGTTCAGTTCCTTGGCCAGGGCTTTGAGCGAACGGGAAATCTCGGAGATTTCCTGCTGCCGGCTTTCGGCGTTGTGCCCCTGCATCAGCTGCAGGTAGTCGACCACCACCAGTCCCAGCCCCTGATCCGATTTCAGGCGACGCGCCTTGGAGCGCAGCTCAAGAACGCTGATCCCCGGCGTGTCGTCGATGAAGATCGGCGCTTCGGCCAACTTGCCGGCCCCGGTGGTCAGCTTCGGCCAGTCGTCCTCGTGCAGATGACCGGTGCGCATGCGGCTGGCGTCGACCCGCGAGATGGAGCAGAGCATGCGCTGCACCAGCTGCTCCTTGCCCATCTCCAGCGAGAAGATGACCGTCGGCACCTTCTCCTTGTTGTGCACCGCGGCGTTTTCCACCAGATTGAGACAGAAGGCGGTCTTGCCCATCGACGGACGGCCGGCGACGATGACCAGATCACCCGGCTGCAGGCCGGCTGTCATCTGGTCGAGGTCGGTAAAGCCGGTGGGCACGCCGGTCACCGTCTCCTTGCGGTTGTAAAGCTCTTCGATCGCCTTGAAGGTGTCCTTGAGAATTTCCCGGGTTGAATAGTACGAGGGCCGGGTCTTCATGCCGGTGATGTCGAAAATCGACTTTTCGGCCCAGTCGAGAATCTCTTCGACGTCGCCGCCCTCAAAGCCCCGGGTGGCGATCTCGGTGGCGGTCGAGATCAGCCGCCGGGAGATCGCCTTCTCCTTGACCAGCTTGCTGTAGTAGACGATGTTGGCGGCGGTCGGAACGTAATCGACCAGCGATGCAAGGTAGGGCGCGCCCCCTACGGCCTCGATTTCGCCGCGGGACTCCAGCTCGGCGCTCAGGGTCACCATGTCGGCCGGCTCGCCGCGTTCGGACAGGGCAACGATGGCGGAGAAGATTTTCCGGTGGGATTCCTTGTAAAAATCGTCGGGAGTGAGAATTTCCAGAACCTGGTTCAGTGCCTGGTTGTCGAGCAGAATCCCGCCCAGAACGGACATTTCACCTTCGAGACTCTGCGGCGGCAGACGGATATCGCGATCGGACATCACAACCCGGACAAGAATAATGGGGCCGGGACCGATGGCCCCGACCCGCGGCAGGCAGTTGTTTTACTCGGCTTCGGCGACGACGGTCAGCTTGATGGTCGCGGTCACGCCGGCGTCGAGCTTGACAGGAATCTCGTACTCGCCCAGGTTCTTGATCGGCTCGTCGATCTGGATCTTGCGGCGGTCGATCTCTATGCCGGCCTCGGCCAGCTTGGCGCCAATTTCCATGGCGGTGACGGCGCCGTAGAGCTTGCCCTCTTCACCCGCCTTGTGCGCGACCTGCAGCGGCTGGGCCTCGATCTTGCCCTTGAGCACCTCGGCGGCCTGCACCACACGCTGGAACTTGCGCTCGGCCTGGCGCTTCTGGTGTTCGAATTCCTTGATGTTGCGGCTGTTGGCGATAACGGCCAGCCCCTTGGGAACCAGGTAGTTCCGGGCGTATCCGGGCTTGACCTTCACCAGGTCGCCGATATTGCCGAGCCCTTCGACATTTTCTGTGAGAATGATTTCCATCGCTCTCCTCCACGGTGAGTCAATTTATGTTTCCTACTGTTTGTTCCGCTTCAGACGCGGCTGGCGAAAATCGACCCAGAGATCGAACACGCCGATGCCGGTCACGATGACGGGCAACGGGTTGATCACAGCGATCAGCACGTAGCCGGCGCCGCGCATGACCGGCGGCACCCCCTTGCGGGCGAAAAACCAGGTGACGATGGCCATTCCCTGCAGAAAGTAGGCCGGCAGAATGACCAGCAGCAGGTTCAGACCGACGATGCGCAGCACCCCGTCACCCAGGGCACCGGCGAAACCGGCAGCGATCAGGGGCCAGATCAGCAGTTCATGCGTCTTCCAGCGGCGAAACTCGCTGCCCGCCAGATGAAACCGTCCGTGGGCCAGACGATTGAGAAAAAGCACCTGCACGGCCATCAGAATCTCGACCACCAGAACCGACCAGCCGGGAAAGGTCACCCGGAGAAAGTCTCCCATGCCGGTGACCACCCTCCGGTATTCGGCCAGCTGATCCGCCGTCAGGTTGCCGGCCTCCCCCATTTTCAGGGCGGTATCGATTTCGCTCTGCAGATAACCGTTGACGGTTTCGATCATCCCCACGCCGGAGCGGGAAGCGTAAATCCAGAGCCCGGCGAAACCGACCGCGAACACCAGCAGGGTGCCGACGGCAATGGCCCGGTCCCAAGGCACCGAGCGGCGCAGCAGCCCGGCCAGAATCAGGGCCGGAGCAGCGAACTGGATGGCAAAGACCGCCATCGCCCACGGACCGCCGGTCGCCCAGGCAACCACGAAGGCGATGAAGGCCGCCAGCCCACCCGCAGGCATGCCGCCGAGCATGGCGACGTAGGCCAGGGGGACGGGCACCAGCAGGTTGACCAGCACCCCGGCCATGCCGAGAAAACCGGCCAGAAGCTGCAACCCGAGGCTGACGGCGGCGCCGAACAGGGACAATCGTACGAGTGCAAGCATGGACCGATCCCTGCCCCCCGGGCCAGGGTCTATTCGGGCACCTGGCTGGCGGTAAAGGGCAGCAGGGCGATGTTGCGCGCCCGCTTGATCGCTTCGGTCAGCTTGCGCTGATGGGTGGCGCAGTTGCCGGAAATCCGCCGCGGAACGATCTTGCCCCGCTCGGACAGGAAATATTTCAGGGTATCGACCTGTTTGTAGTCAATCACCAGGGTCTTGTCGGCACAGAATCGGCAGCCCTTGCGCCGGCCGTAGCGACGCCGCGGATTTCCTCCAGATTGTCTCGGATTCGCCATCGTTTCTATCTCCTCTTCTTTTCGGTTCGGATTCAGGCTTCGGTCTGCTCGGCGGCCTCTTCGCCGGGCGCTTCCACACCGGCCCCGGCTTCGGCTGCAGGCTGTTCTTCCGGCACGCTGAAGTCGTCATCGAGCAGGACGGTCTGGAACTTGAGCACCGCATCCTCGATGCGCAGGCGCCGTTCGAACTCAGCGATCGAACCCGGATCGACCTTGTAGATGAAAAGATAGTAGATGCCGCGAGCGTGCTTTTTGACCAGATAGGCCAGCTTGCGCACGCCCCACTCCTCGACCTTGAGGATTTCGGCGTTGACCTTACCGAGAAACTCCTTGAGCCTCTCGACCTCGGCAGCCAGTTCCTCTCCCGCCAGCTCGGGATTGAGGATGACCATGGTTTCGTAGTTTCGCATGTGAGAATTCCTCCTCGTGAGTTGTGTCCTGAACCCCCGGCTCAGGTGTCAGCCCCGGACCGTCCGGAGCAAGGAGCTTGCGTCGGCCCTTCCGACGCAAAAGAAGGTTTATTTACCACGATTGCCCGGTAAAGGCAACAGCTTGCAACAACAGACCTCAGACGTTGAACCTGAAATGCATGACATCGCCGTCAGCGACCACATAATCCTTGCCTTCGAGGCGCATCAGGCCCTTTTCCCGGGCGCCGGCCTCGCCGCCGGCGCGGATGAAATCGTCATAGGCAATCACCTCGGCGCGGATGAACCCCTTTTCGAAATCGGTGTGGATGACTCCGGCGGCCTGCGGCGCCTTGCAGCCGGCGGGGACAGTCCAGGCCCGCACCTCCTTGACGCCGGCGGTAAAATAGGTCAGCAACCCCAGCAGCCGGTAACCGGCCTGAATCATCCGATCGAGACCGGACGACTCCAGCCCGAGATCGCGCAGAAACTCCTCCTTCTCGGTGCCGTCGAGCTCGGCGATCTCTGCCTCGATACTGCCGCAGATGACCACCACCTCGGCGTTCTCCTGCCGTGCCTGACTGCGCAGCTTCTCCACGAGCACATTGCCATCGGGAAGATCGTCCTCGCCGACGTTGGCCACATAGAGGACCGGCTTGGCGGTAATGAGACAGAGCTCCTTAAGTCGCGCCGCATCCTCCGGTTCGAGGCCGGCGGCGCGGGCCGGCCGTCCGTCGTTGAGCACCGCCTCGACCCGGCGCAGCACCTCGAGTTCGCGCTGCATCTCCTTGTCGCCACTGCGGGCCTGCTTGTCGATGCGGGCGATCCGCTTTTCGACCGTCGCCAGGTCGGCGAGATTGAGCTCGGTCTGGATGACCTCGACATCGCGCAAGGGATCGACGGCGCCGTCGACATGGACGACGTTCTCGTCCTCGAAACAGCGAACGACGTGGGCCACGGCGTCAACCTGCCGGATATGACCGAGAAACTGGTTGCCGAGTCCCTCTCCCTTGCTCGCTCCGCGGACCAGGCCGGCGATGTCGACGAACTCGATCGTGGTCGGCAGTACCTGCTGCGGCCGGACGATCTCGGCAAGGGCCTGCAGCCGCGGGTCGGGGACAGCCACCACGCCCACATTCGGCTCGATGGTGCAGAAGGGATAGTTGGCCGACTCGGCGCCAGCCGAGGTCAGCGCATTGAAGATGGTCGACTTGCCGACATTGGGCAGACCGACAATACCGCACTTGAAACCCATGTATTAATCCTGTGCAAAAGACGATAGCCGGGGACCGCGCCCCGGCTATCGGATGTTTCGATGTCTGTCGCCGCCCCCCTAGGCAAGCAGGGGAGCAATAACCAGGGAGACAACGCTCATCAGCTTGATGAGGATGTTCATCGCCGGGCCGGAAGTGTCCTTGAAGGGGTCGCCGACGGTGTCGCCGATAACGGCGGCGGCGTGGGCCTCGCCCCCCTTCTTCTCACCGTCGAGTTCACCCTTTTCGATGTATTTCTTGGCGTTGTCCCAGGCGCCGCCGCTGTTCGCCATCATCAGGGCGAGCAGCACGCCGGCGAGGGTGGCGCCGGCCAGCATGCCGCCGAGGGCCTCCCTGCCAAGAACGAAGCCGACCGCAACCGGAGCGATAACGGCGACGACGCCGGGAAGCACCATCTCCTTCAGCGCGGCCTGGGCCGAGATGTCGACGCACTTTTCCGACTCCGGCTTGACGCCGGGCTTGCCCTCGAGCAGGCCGGGAATCTCCCGGAACTGGCGACGGATTTCGTCGACCATCTTGCCGGCGGCGCGGCCGACCGAGGTCATGGTCAGGGCGCCGATGAAGAACGGCAGGGTGCCACCAATCAGCAGGCCGATGACCACCAGGGGATCGGTCAGATTGATCGCCTTCAGACCGACGGTAGTGGCATAGGCGGAGAACAGGGCCAGGGCGGTCAGCGCCGCCGAACCGATGGCGAAGCCCTTGCCGATGGCGGCGGTGGTGTTGCCGATGGCGTCGAGGCTGTCGGTGATCTTGCGCACCTCGGGGCCGAGTCCGGCCATTTCCGAGATGCCGCCAGCGTTGTCGGCGATGGGACCGTAGGCGTCGACGGTCATGGTCACGCCGACGGTCGCCAGCATGCCGACGGCGGCGATGCCGATGCCATAGAGTCCGGCGAAATAGTTGGCGACGAAGATGCCGACACAGATGAAAAGTACCGGCAGGGCGCAGGATTCGAGCCCCACGGCCAGACCGTGGATGATGTTGGTCGCCGGTCCGGTCTTGCTGGCATTGGCGATGCGGGCGACGGGCGAGCCGGCGGTGTAGTACTCGGTGACCTGGCCGATAGCGATGCCGGCCAGAGTGCCGGCGAGGATGGCCCAGAAGACGCCGAACGCGATGCCAAGAGCATTGATGAGAACGATCGCCGCGACCAGGAATCCTCCGGCGGCGACAAAGGTGGTGTAGTGCAGCGCCTTGGCAGGATCCATGTTCTTGAGCACTTTCATCGAGGCGATGCCGATGAGCGAGAAGATCAGGCCGACCATGGCCAAAGCCAGCGGCAGCAGCATGGCCGCATTCTGGATCTGCAGCCCACCGAGCTTGAGCAGCAGCTGATCGCTGGCGGCAGCGGCAATGGCGATGGTGGCGATGATGGAGCCGACATAGGACTCGAAGATGTCGGCGCCCATGCCGGCGGTGTCGCCGACGCAGTCACCGACGTTGTCAGCAATGACGCCCGGGTTGCGCGGGTCGTCTTCCGGAATGCCAGCCTCGACCTTGCCGACCAGGTCGGCGCCGACATCGGCGGCCTTGGTGTAGATGCCACCGCCGACACGGGCGAACAGGGCGATGGAGGAAGCCCCCATGGCGAAGCCGTTGATGTACTGGGCGGTGCTCGGATCACCGAAGGCGATGAAGGCGACACCGACGCCGACCAGGCCGAGCGAGGCCACCGCGAGCCCCATGACGGCGCCGCCGTTGAAGGAGACCAGCAGCGCCTTGGCCTGTCCTTCGGTACGGGCGGCCTCGGAAGTGCGGACATTGGCCCGGGTGGCCGCCTTCATGCCGATGAAACCGCAGGTCATCGAGCAGATGGCGCCGCCAAGAAAGGTGAAGGCGGTCTGGAAATTCATCCCCATGGCGATCAGGCCGAAGACCAGGATGATGAAAACCGCCAGCACCCGGTATTCGCGACCGAGAAAGGCCATGGCCCCGGCGTGGATGGCCTCAGAGATTTCCTTCATCGTCTCGTTGCCGACCGGCTGCGCCTTGACCAGATTGTACAGGACAATGGCGATGGCAAAACCGATCACCCCGAGGATGGGAGCAAAGATCTGCAGTTCCATTGGCTTTTTCCCTCTCTGTTTTTTGGATTTAGAATCAGTCCGTAAGAACCTGATTATTGAACTTGTTCATGGCGGCCTGCAGACCGCCGGTCACAAACAGCTCGACCGCCTCGGCGGCTCGGTCGACCAGCTCCTCGAGCCGGCGGGCCTGGTCCCTACCGAAGGGGCGCAGCACATAGTCGACGACTTCCTGCCCGGCCGGCGGTCGGCCGATGCCGAGCTTGCAACGAGCGAAATCGCCGTGTCCCAACACCTGGATGATGTGCCGCAGGCCGTTGTGACCGCCATGACCGCCTCCGGCCCGAAAGCGGATGCGGCCGTAGTCGAGATCGAGATCGTCATGAATGACAAGCAGATCTCCCGGCGCGATGCCGAGGGACCGAACGGCGGAACCAACGCTGGCGCCGCTGTGATTCATGAATGTCTGGGGCAACAGCACCGTGACCTGTTCGTTGCCGACCCGACCGACGCCATGGATACCCTGGTGTCCGCGCCGCTTCAGTGACAAGCCGTTGCGAGCCGCCAGACGCTCGGCCACCATGAAGCCGATATTGTGCCTGGTCAACCGGTAACGTTCGCCGGGATTGCCAAGTCCGACAATCAGCTTCACGACAACTCAGCTCAGCCTTCGGACGACTCTGCGCCCTCTGCGCCCTCTTCGCCTTCGGCACCCTCACCGGCTTCCGGCTTGTGGCCGGTGCAGGTAATCACGGTGAAGTTGACATCATAGGGGATCTCGACCCCCGCCGGCGGCTGGATATCGGCAACATGCAGAACATCGCCGATGTTCAGCGCCGCAACATCGACCTCGATGGCCGAGGGGATGTCGGTCGGCAGACAGAGCACTTCCAGCTCGTGGCGGATGACCTCCAGGTTGCCGCCCAGCTTCTCCCCTTCAGACTTGCCGACAGGATGCACCGGCACCATGACGCTGACCTTGGCGCTCAGGTCGATGGCCTGAAAATCGACATGCAGCACTTCGCGGCGCAGCGGGTCGATCTGCATATCCTTGACGATCACCTGCTTGCCGTCGAAGGGACCGTCGCCCTTGAGAGTGATCAGGGTGTTCCAGCCGGCCTCGTCATCCAGGGCCTTGTCCAGCGCCCGGGGATCGACGGTGATGGCACAGGGCTCCATCCCCTTGCCGTAGACCACGGCCGGGACGAGTTTTTCCCTGCGAACCGCGCGGGCTCCACCCTTGCCGGTCCTGGTCCGTGCGGTGACATTCAATTCTGCTTGAGCCATATCGGTATCCTCCAGTGACTTACCGTTTGTTGACCTGTTTCAGACAAAAAGCGAACTGACCGATTCATCGCCATGGATGCGCCGGATCGCCTCCGCCAGCAGCTCGGCAACGGAGAGAATCCGCAACCGGTCGCACTGCTCCAGCTTGTCCTCAATGGGAATGGTGTTGGTCACCCAGACCTCTTCCAGGCAACTGCCGTTGATGCGGTCGAGGGCCGGCCCGGAGAGCACGGGATGGGTGGCGCTGGCGTAGATCTTGTCCGCCCCTTTCTCCTTCAGCGCCTGGGCCGCCTGACAGAGGGTGCCGGCGGTATCGATCATGTCGTCGACAATCAGACAGACCTTCCCCTCGACATCGCCGATAATATGCATGACTTCGGAGACGTTCGGGCCGCTGCGCCGCTTGTCGATGATCGCCAGGCCGGCATCGAGACGCTTGGCGAAGGCACGTGCCCGCTCCGTCCCGCCGGCATCCGGCGATACGACAACCAGCTCCTGGTCGCCGAACCGGTCCTTGATCGCCGACAGAATGACCGGCGCGGCATAGAGATGATCGACCGGTACATTGAAAAAGCCCTGAATCTGCCCGGCATGCAGATCCATGGTCACCAGTCGGCTGACGCCGGCCACCGAGATCAGGTCGGCCACCAGCTTGCTGGTAATGGGAGTACGGGGCGCGACCTTGCGGTCCTGCCGGGCATAACCGAAGTAAGGAACGACGGCCGTGATACTGGCGGCAGATGCCCGCTTCAGGGCGTCGGTCATCACCAGCATCTCCATCAGATTGTTGTTCGACGGCTTGCAGGTCGACTGAATGATATAGACATCGCAGCCGCGGACATTCTCGCCGATCTCGACCATGATTTCGCCATCGGAAAAGGTACGGACGCTCGCCTTGCCGAGCGGCACCGACAGGGTGGCACAGATTTCGCGGGCCAGGTCGATATTGGAGTTGCCGGTGAAGATCTTCAGCTTTTCAATCATTTTACCACCCATCCACAGCATCCCGTAAAAAACGACAAGGCCATGGAAGCGCCATGACCTGCTCGGTTAGCGACGTAATAAGGTCGTATATCGAAAACATGAAATCGCGGCCGACGCCCGTTCCAACCCGCCGAAACCGACACCCGTCCGCTTTTTTTGAACAATGGCTGGGGCGCCAGGATTCGAACCTGGGAATGCCGGAATCAAAATCCGGTGCCTTACCGCTTGGCGACGCCCCATCACAGTCTGCAGCCCGATGCAGCATATCAGCAAGGTCTGGCGACAAAGACCTGCCAGTCACTTTCGCCATCAAGCCGTTCACCGGCCTGCCGCACCTGACCTTCATCCGAAAAGACCCCGAAAACAGTCGCCCCGCTGCCGGACATCAGCACCCCTGCCGCACCGAGATCCAGCAGAGCTTCCCTCGCCTTTGCCACCTGCGGATAGCGGGAGCAGGTCACCGCCTCCAAATCGTTGCGCAGAAGGCGCACCAAAGCATCTGTCGTCCGGGGAAACTCGCGCAGTTTAGCCGCCTGCCGGGGGGCTGTCAACCCCAAATTTCCAAAGACCCAGGCGGTCGAAACGGCCACCCCCGGGTTGACGAGAAGATACCAGACTTCGGGGAGTCCGCCGACCGGCTCGAGCACCTCGCCAACCCCCCGGGCGCGGGCCGCCGGCACGTCGAGCAAAAAGAACGGAATGTCGGCTCCAAGCCGCACGCCATGCCGGATGAGAACCTCCTTGGCCAGCCGCAGCCCGAGTCGTTCGTTGAGCGCCAGCATAACGGCGGCGGCATCGGACGAACCGCCCCCAAGACCGCCTGCCGCCGGAATCCGCTTGCGAATCGCAATCCGGCATCCCGCCCGCTCCTTCCCGGCCAGCCCGAACATCAGCCTGGCGGCGCGGGCCGCCAGGTTGTCGCCGCCGGGCGGCAGTTCGAGCCCCGGACAGTCGACCCGTATCTCGCCGCTGTCGTCGAGGCGAATCTCCAGCTCGTCGCACAGATCGATCCGCTGCATCAGCATGTCCAGCTCGTGATAGCCGTCGTCCCGCCGACGCAAAACATGCAGCCAGAGATTGATCTTCGCCGGTGCCAGCACCCTGTCGACCTGACTTTCGCTATCCATAAGTGAAGCCAACCTTCCTCGAAACCGAATTCGCGTACCGGCAGCCGACGCCCGGCACCAGAGAGACAGAGCCCACGTTAAACCATCGACCGGCCGGTTTCAACCCGCTGCCGCCTGCGGGCGGACAATTTCAGCCACCCACCGGACCGGTGTGGCCAATTTCAGCCACTTCAGGACCAGCCGGACAGTAACACGGAAAATAAAATCAGATTTGACGGCGCACCGCAGCCAGACCCGCTTTCGCCATCGGGTGAAACCGCGAGAGACTCCCCTCTATTATTTATGTATTTTCGCTGACTTAACAGACAAAACAACCATCCTTCCCGGCCGGCCATTCCAACCATCCGACACAGATGGAGACGAACTTGTGGCAGGTTTTACAGCCAGAATATAAAAAAATTTTATTTCCGCCGACCAAACCGCCTTTTCAGGCCGTTTCGCCCGTCCGGCAACAGTTTCGCCTGCCTTGGCAGCTGGCGAACTGGCATTCAAATTGCTCAATTAAGTGCGCGCCGGCGTCAATCGGCCAACTAAAAAGTTTAGGATTAATGGTGCAAGTCAACACCAGCCGGCGTTCGTTCAACAGGTGTTTTGTTGCCATGAGGGCAACACCTTCATTCCAACCCATTTACTTATTTCAAAAGAGGAGAGGAAAGACATGAAAAGCAAGCTGTTGTTCGTCACCCTGTTTGCCGCCCTGGCCCTGGTGGTCACCTCGACCGTCTCCATGGCAGCTCCCATCGTCATCAAGTTCTCGCACGTCGTCGCCGAGAACA